>JBJXFJ010000198.1:0-3207 GCA_046154735.1 Chloroflexota bacterium
GAATGAGCTCCCGGAAGAGCACTTCAATACGGGCGGCACTCGGCCAGAAGTATCCTCCCCCATGGGCAAAGAGCAGTTTGAGTTTTGGATATTGGTGGAGCAGTGGTCCGGCGGCAAAGCCGTACAGCACGAGCGTGGTGGCCCATGTGCGCCAGAATACGAGCCCCTCAGTGTAGCGTAACTGGCGGTTGAGCGCCTGCGCCGCCGCACGCTCCATATCCTCCTCAGGATGGACGATGAGCGGCACGCCGAGCGCCTCAACCGCGGCCATGAGCGGCTCGGCACGATCATCCTGGTCTAACCACGCCCCACGCATGAATGGGTTGACCATGACACCCTTCAGGCCGAGCTCTGTGACAATGCGCTCCGCCTCACGAGCGCTCTTGTCTCCTTCAAAGGGGTAGACAATGCCCACCCCTACAACTGCATCACGGTGCTTCTCCTGAACCCCGGAGATGAACTCGTTGTACCGGGACGCGAAGCGGCTCGGATCTTCGCTGGCGCGGAACGCTCGCTGTATCTCCATCGGGCTATAGACGAGTGATCTGGTGATGCCGTGGGACTGCTGCTGGTCCAGGAGCGCCGCCAGGTCACGCATGGCTAAGGGGTAGTGGGGAGGCCCAGTGAGGAGCAGATGAGTATGAGCGTCGAAGATGGCAGTATCGGTTGTCATCGTCTCAATCGGTTTCTACTGTCGAGCATGCTGCTGCTGATTGTACCGCTCTCTACGGTTTCCTGATTCAAACGGATAGTTGCTCGTTTGGCGCAGACTCCCACGGCACGCCGCAGCTGTAGTAGGCCGTACCCGCGGCGGTTGGATCGCGTGCGCAATGCACGCGCCAATGCTCTACGATGAACTCACGCGAATATGTTCCGGAATTCAGTTATTCTGCATAACGTTGGTAGATGTGTAAGACCTACTGGGAGAGTTGGATCAATCGTGCGCATTCGCGTGGTTCCCTTCGCTGACCTGCGGCGTCAGTTTCACCTTGGCAGCGGAGAGTCCCTCGCTCTGGATATCCATGTGGGGTCCACGGTGGGGGATCTGTTGGAGCAACTCGCGATTCAGCCGCCCGACCAGTTGATCATTGGTATCGATGGCGAGTACGCTACTCTGGATTCACCGTTGCACGATGGTGCTGAGCTGGTGCTGGTGACTCCAATGGAGGGTGGCTAATGGCGAATGGCTTTTGGGACCGCATTCTGCGCGTGGATCTTTCCACTGGCCGCACGTGGGAGGAACATCCCGGCGAGGCGTTCTTTCGCAAGCACGCGGGCGGGCGCTCCTTCATTGCTCACTATCTGCTCACCGAAGTGCCGGCCGATGTTGACCCCCTTGGTCCCGAAAATCGCCTGATGTTCATGGCCGGCCCGGTGACCGGTGTGCCGCTGCCCGGCGCTGGACGTCATTCCGTTGGGGCGCGCTCGCCGCTGACCGGAGGGTTTGGAGAAGCGGAAGCCGGTGGGTTCTGGGGTGCGGAGCTCAAGCACGCGGGGTATGACGGCATCATCATCCATGGACGAGCGGACAAGCCGGTCTATTTGTGGATCGACGAGACCACCGTTGAGATCCGAGATGCGGGTCATCTGTGGGGCAAGCTCACGGGTGAGGTTGAGGACGCGATTCGCGCCGACCATGGCGATCGCCTGATTCGGGTTGCCCAAACGGGTGTGGCGGGTGAGAACCTCGTACGCTATGCGCTGGTGGTTCACGATCTCAATGAGATGGCCGGTCGCCTGGGCATGGGCGCGGTGATGGGCTCCAAGAATCTCAAGGCCATTGCGGTGCGCGGGAAGAAGCAGGTCCTCATGGCTGATCCAGCGCGGATTCGCGAAGTGGCCATGTGGGTGCGTGACACGATGGACGAGCAGCACTACAACTTCCACACCTGGGGCACCGGCGCGGCAATGGTTGGTAAACACCTGGAGGGTCATCTGCCAGTGAAGAACTGGCAAGAGGGCACCATGGACACCGTGCAGCTCATTGACGCTAAAACGCTCAAGGAGCAGTACGGCGAGAAGATGGACGGCTGCTACGCTTGCTCCGTGCGCTGCAAGAAGCGCGTCCGGATTGATGCTCTGGAAGCAGGTGTGGCCGTGGAGCCGAAGTACGGCGGGCCGGAGTACGAGACGCTTGGTGCTACCGGCACAAATTTGGGCATTGATAATTTGATGGAGTTGTGCAAGGCCAACCAGGCACTCAACTGGTGGGGGCTGGACAGCGTATCCACGGGTGCGTCCATTGCCTGGGCCATGGAATGCTTTCAGCGCGGCATACTCACGCGAGAAGATACTGATGGGCTTGCACTGGAGTGGGGTGACGGGGCGCTGCTGAATACGCTCATCGACTTGATTGCCCAGAGGCAGGGTATTGGCGCACTGCTTGCTGATGGTGCGCTCCGGGCAGCGCGCACTCTGGGGCGGGATTCTGAGCAGTACGTGGTGCATGTGCGCGGCCTGGAGGTAGCAATGCATGACCCTCGGGGCATGCCTCGCATGCTGGAAAACTACCCGGTCAATCCCTCAGGTGGCGATCACACGGGCGGTGCGCATGCCAAGACCTCGCTGCGGAATACCGTGGGGATCTGCATGTTTCTCGCCTATGACGACCCAACCGTCTTGGACATTGTCAACGCCGTCACTGGCTGGGGCATGACGGACGCCGAGCTGAACGACGTCTTTGAGCGTGGGGTCAGCATGGCGCGCCTATTCAATCAGCGTTGCGGCTTTACCGCGGCCGATGACACCTTGCCACCCCGCTTCCTGGAGCCGCTGAAAAAGGGTCCGTTTGCAGACAAGCCGCTCACCGCGGAGGCGGTGCGCACGGTGGTGCAGGAGTATTACGAGAGCCGCGGTTGGAATTCCTCGTCAGGCGCACCTCGAGCAGAGACGCTCGAAAAGCTTGGTATTGCGGAGTACGCGCCGGCCTTGTCATGAGGGGCAACAACTTCCTCGGGGATTCATAGTCATCGCTGCACCGGCCCTGGAGTCGGGTGCTCCCGCCCTCCAGGGCTTTCGGGACATGTCTGGTTTCCGTGTAACCCGCGCGGACGACCAGCCGGTCGCCCCACAGCCTCCGCAATACCACCGCTGTTCGCAGTGTCGGACCCAACCAGCAGTGGCACTGGAAATCGGAGCCATCCGTAGGGGCGATCGGCCGATCATCCGTCGCGATCTCCCGGCCGGCGCTGAATGAACGCACTGATG
>JBJXFJ010000208.1:0-4177 GCA_046154735.1 Chloroflexota bacterium
AGCTGGACAGCCGCGGTGAGCGAGCCGACTTCCGCGGCGCTCAGTCCCCACTCCGAGGCGAGCGTTGGCCCCACCGCGGCCGCGCTGAACCAGGTGCTCATGGCACCCACCTGGGCCAGGCAGATCAAGATGAGGGCGCGCCAGCGGCCTGCGTCGTGATGCCCTACGTCGGAGACTGAACTAGTTTCCGCGCCCATCGAAAAGTACTCCATTCAGTGATTCCAGGATTCGGGCGATGGACTGGCGCGTCCTCCCTGCTTGTGATCATAATTGCGTCCCTGAAGTGATCTGACCCTGAAGGAATGGGGAGACAACGATGTCCAACTGCAAGGTAAAGCTCGCCAGGTTGGCTGCCAGTATCGCCTTTCTTCTCCAGGTGTCCTCTGCCAGCGCGCCACTGCCCGCGGTCCAGGCCGCTCAATCGATGCATTCGAGCGAGGTGGAGCCTTCCGATCGTCCGCTCTTTGCCCGCTCAGCATCCGCGGAGGCGCGTCGGCAGGCCAAGCGAGCCAGACGGGCTGCCGCCAAGGGGCAGGGTACCACTCTTCAGAATCCCGGCGGCGACAGCCCGGGGCCCGTGGGCCGGGCCGGGGCAGCGCAGGCTATCACACTCCCGCCGCGCACTCCTGAGCCTCCCACACCGAGCGCTCAGCAACGGCAGCGGCTCGAAGACTCGTTGAGCCGTTCGTACCTTCCATCTGCCCCGCTTGTAGACGAGCCTAACGCCCCTCGAAGAAGCGGCCGACCGCTCGCACCTGAGACGGAGGTTGCGCCGGCCTCTGGTCCCGCGCCGCACGCTCCAAACGATCTCACGATGTTTCGAAGCACGGCGCTGAGCTCCACCGCGTTCAACGGCTCCAAATCCACCACCGGCGAGCCCAGCGTGGCCATGAGCGGCAACGTGGTGTTCATGACTGGCAACTGGTATGCCGCGGTCTCAGCGGACGGTGGTCAGAGCTTTACGTTCATCAATCCGAACATCGCGTTTCCAGACCCTCCTGGAAACTTTTTCTGCTGCGATCAGGAAGTTATTTACGATTCAAGCCGCGATCTATTCATCTGGCTGCTCCAGTACAGCACCGCGACAGATGTGAACAATGTGCAGCGGATCGCAATCGCTCATGGGGCCGCGGGAGTGCTCGCCAATCAGTGGGTCTTCTTTGATGTTGCCTCGGCGAATACCGCGTTTGGCGCAGGCTTTTTTCTTGATTACCCCCACGTGGCACTCTCCAACAACTTCTTCTATTACACCACCAATGTGTTCACCGGGGCGGGGAGTGGCACTGGAACCATGATCCTCAGGTTCTCCCTCACGGAGCTCAATGCGCTGACCCAGGGAGCCGGCCCGACATTCGAGCAGTTTCGAAACACGACGAGCTCGCTTACCTACACGCCGGTGCAGGGCGCCACGACCACCATGTACTTCGCACGGATCAACTCGTCAACGACTCGGCCGGTCTTTATATGGCCTGAGAACCAGCCAGCCGCAGGCATCACGAGCTTCACGGCGACGCACTCCCTCGCTCTGACAACCGCCCCCTATAGCTGCCCTGGTCCGGATGGGTTCAATTGGTGCAACCGCATGGACTCGCGGACCTCCGGTGGCTGGGTCGCGGGTGGGGTCATCGGCTTTCTCTGGAATGCAGCGCAGGGCACGGGCGGTCTGGGGACCTTCCCATTCCCGTATGTCCATGTGATTCGGATCAACCAAGCGACCCAGGCACTCATCGATGAGCCGATCATCTTCAATGGATCGCACGCATTTGGCTATGGCCATGTGGGTGTGAACGCTCGAGGACACCTGGGCATGAACATTGCCTGGGGTGGCGGAGCGTTCCATCCCAGCTCAGCCTTCCTGCTGCGAGACGACATCACCCCCAGTGCCTGGGCCTTTGCTAACGTCCGCTCCGGAACAAATGGCCCGGGCACGAATCGCTGGGGCGACTATTTCCGGTCACGCCCGCTGGGCAATGCCTGGATCGGCGGCACCTTCACGCTACAGGGACCGTGTACGAATCCTGGCTCGTCACAGTGCAATAATGTGGAGCCGAGATTCGTCGTTGTGGGACGAGAGCGCGATAACCCGTTTGCTCCGTCCTGCCCCAGCCCGCGGCCGGACCTTGGCCGCGCGGTCGCTCCCATTGGGCCAGGGCGAGTCAGGGTTGATGTCACTGCTGGCTTTGGAGCCCTGGTGAATGTGACCGCCACAAAGCTGGTGAATGCCCAGGTTGAAGTTGCTGGAGTCGTTTTGACCGCCCCGGGACAAGTGGCGACAATCAACGCGTCGGCGATTGGCATGTTCGTCCAACGCACGGTTGGCGCGGGTGCGTTTCACGCGGAGCTCACTTTTGTGGATAGCTGTGGAGCCTACCCCCTCTTCTTCGGCCAAGGCTCGTAGTAGGACGAGTCCGACTCCACCGCGGATCTACCAACAACCCCGGAAGCCTGAGCTGACGGGCATCGTGGTACACTCCGGATCATGGCAATCCTGATCCAGCGGTGCTGGACGGCGTTGGAGCGTTTGGCGCTGGTGGCCCTGTGCTTCGCGCCGTGGGGATTAAGTCTTGTGTTGACTGAGCCTGCCATCGTGAAGCGGTCTTTTGAAGACGTAAGCGGAGACCGGGCGGCGGACGCGGGGGTTGCCGGCCCGGCTACCGTCGTCATCATTCCCGATGCCGCTATGACGGCCACGTCTTTGACGCCAGAAGAGGAGGCTGCCAGAAACGCGGCAACGGACCGCTCCTACCTCCCATCCGCACCGCCGTCCGAGTGCACGCCTGATCCTACAGAGTCGCCGCTACCTCCACAGACTGGCCCGTAGTTTTAAAAGCGGCACACTCCAGTGATGCCCGCCGTTACGGTCACTCCGGTCGGACACCATCGTCTTAGACAATTGGGACCGAGCCGCAACCGTGAGGGCGCGAATCTCACATGCGCATCCGCGGTGCCGGACGCGCGTGAGCCTTGAAGACTCGCTCCCTCACGCTCGCGGCTCGGAGTGCGTGAGGTGGCCTATTGTTGGTCGCTGTTAGTAGTAGATCGACCGCGGCGCGCCTCCGCCGGTGGCGATGGAATCCCCATTGATGGCAATAGACTTTGGCGAGGCCAGGAAGGTGATCACGTGGGCCACCTCATCCATGTGAATCACCTTCTTGATGGAGTTGCCCTCATTCATGCGCTTCTCCACGTCGGCTTCGGAAATACCCTGCGCCTTGGCCTGAGCGGCTATCACCCCGGGCGTTTTCTCGGTCCAGGTAGTGGCTGGATGAACGCAGGTCACATTAATGCCGTGCGGGCCCAGCTCATCAGCCACGTTCTTGCTGAGCGCGGCCACGGAGATATTGCGCATGCTGCCAATGGCATTGCCAGAGTTGCGCGCGGCGAGGCCGCTGATGTTGATGATGCGACCCCAGCCCTGCTTGATCATGTGCGGTGAGACCTCCCGGCAACAGCGCAGATAGCCGAGCACTTTGACGTTCATGTCCGCCCAGAAATGCTCGTTGGTGATCTCCGCCAGCTTGGGGACGGGGCCCTGCCCGCCTGGCTGGGCTGCTGAGTTGACCAGTATGTCAATGTGTCCCAGCTCAGCCACAGCCTTCTCCACCATGGCTTTGACAGAGGCGTCATCGCCGGTGTCAACGACGATCGCTATGACCTTCTGGCCGGATTCCTCGGCAATCTCCCTGGCCGTGGCTTCCAGCACGTCGAGCGTGCGCGCGGCAATGGCGATGTCCACCCCCTCCTGCGCAAGCTGTCGTGCCACCGCCTTACCGATACCTCGACTGCCGCCCGTGATCAAGGCGGTCTTTCCCCTGAGCTCCAGATCCAATTGGATGCCTCCCGTGTGTGTGTCATCGATTCTAGAGGAAGTGGCCACCCTCAGCGACAGGGCCGCGTCCGGTGAGGGCGCGGTTCCTCCGTCCTCCCCGGGCACCGGTAGCGGCCAGAACCCCCGGCACCGAGCCGCGACCGTCAGCGAGCGGTTCCTCCCTCGATCGCCTCTCTCCCCGGCATTGGCCATCATCACTGGATCCGAGCCGCATCCCGTGAGGGAGCGGTTCCCGAGGCAGGGACCCTCAATCGTGAGAGGTCGAATCGATTTGCATCCATGGCGATAACCCCGACTGCCTGCGGGTCGCTCGTTTTGTGTTTCGCGTCCTAACCGAAAATGGGTTCG
>JBJXFJ010000213.1:0-7134 GCA_046154735.1 Chloroflexota bacterium
GCGGCCCACCTCGCGCTCCGCCCTGGCCGCCGCTGGCCTGGCCGTCACGGTGCTGGGTCTCATCCCTGGCGTTGCCTGGGCACTGGCACTCCTGGCCGCATCGGGTCGCTAAATGCGCATGCGGCACTCCCTGAGCCGGTCGTCTCAGGTCGGCTTTAGCGTTCTGAAGTCCTTCTGCTCAGTACCTTCGGCTGTCGAACGATTGCGGGAACGCCGGAAATAGATACCGAGCAGCGCGATCCCGACGATTTCTGCTGCAACTGAGATCAAGCCGGCTTCTGGTCCGAAGGCGCCGCCCGTGATCAGCTCCGGACCGGTAACCCGATGAGTAACAAGCCCGCCGGCATCAAGTCCGGAGACCGGAAAGCCAAAGATGGGGCCCTCCCCGTAATTCCAGCCGAGATGTAGACCGATTGGGAGCCAGAGGGAGCGCGTTACCAGATAAGCAGCGGCCAGGAGCAGTCCGGCGAATGCGACGCCCAGTGTGGCGATGATGCTGGCATTTGCATTGAAAATATGCAACAGGCCGAAGAGGAGCGACGAGATGGTGACGGCGGCGATAGTGCCGAGTCCACTTTCCAGATTTTGGAGCAGATAGCCGCGGGTCAGTAACTCCTCGTTCCAGGCCACGGCCGCAAATACCAGTGCAAACAGGAGCAGTCCAAAGGGAGCGCTGTTCGTTCCACGCCAGCCAACGTCCTCGATGACGAGCCAGCCAGCCGCGAGCTCTGTAAGGAAAATGAACGCCTGGAGGCCAATTCCCAGCACCATGCCCCAGAGCAAATGCTGAAGCCAATGCGACCGAAGTTGGAGACCAAGGCTGGCGAACGACCTTCGGTCTAGCCATCGCCGAGCTATGAACACGGCCAGTGTCATGGCAATGATGCCCAGGCCCTGCGTTACAACAAGCCCTGGGCTAGTGATGCCGAGACCCCCATCCTGGAGCAGTTGAGGTCCAAAGATGGCCACGGCAGGAAGCACCACGGCCGTCTGCAGCACAATAACGAGAGCGCCAAACACCAACAGCCGCCATGTGATTCTTAGTCGTCCCTCATCGTCCGTTAGCCAGCGTCGCATCAGATCATCCCCTTCGCAAATGAAGCATTGAGAATGGAACAGCGCATCGCAGGAGCTGCCATGCGTGCTGACGATGCAGTGTAGCGTGGACCATTGGCGCCCCCATCGACCTGAAATGCTTGAAACGTGCCGGACCTCAGGATCTAACGAGGATGACGGAATGCAAAAAGCATCAACCGTCCCTGGTAATCGACAACGGTATAGGACTCCTGGAGATAGGAGCGGCCGCGCAGCCACTGGTAGTCTTCCACAAATAGTGGCCCTTCGGCTGACTGCGGTTGGATCGCGTACTGATTGAAATCGATCACCCAATCATACGCACCGTTGCGCAGGAGGTCGTCCACAAGATACCGGCGGCGATTACTGGCAATCTCATCCCAGACACGTGAGATCTGGAAGGCGCTGAAACCGCTGCCACTGTGCCAGGCAACCTGGTAAGGCTTGGACGTGATGATCACGTCCGTGGGCTTCACATTCTGACGGAGCCAAGGCTCGGCCTCACGCAGCGTGGCCACGCGCGCGGCGCCCGCGGCGCCACGCACCGACGGGTCGTCCGGATAGCCCTTAAAGTCTCGCGCCCGAGCGATGGTTGTGAGCGTAGGAGTCGTTGCAACAGTAAGTAGGATCAGCGCGGTCATCGGCATGAGACCAGGTAGGATATCGATGTCCCGTAGTTGCTTGGCGCGCACGGCTGCTGCCGCGAGAGCTGAGAGAAGCAGAATGCCTCCTTTCCGAAGCGGGCCGCCTGGGACGATAATGGCCACGAGAGAGCCGGCTATGAGCACGGCGAGCCACGTGGGCAATCCTCGAACCACCGGGGTGCTCACAACGATCGCCTCCCGTAGGCCGAGCGCCATGAAGAGGCCGAACACTGGAAACGCCGGCAGAACGTAACGCGTCTCGAGATGGAGGATCTCGTGTGGGAGCATGAAGAAACCAATGGTTCCCGCGACGTACCAGCACAAGCCACTCATGAGCCAGCGCGCGAGCGCGTGAGACGACGCGGTGGTAGCGCCCAGTATGCCAAGTGTAGTGGCTGCCCCCATCCAGATGGCGTTCAACGGAAACGCATCAGTGGAGAGTTGCCAGATGAAAACGAGACCAAGGCACAGAGCCCCTAGCAGAGCGAATGTCCGGGCAGCCTGGTCAATCGCTGAGGCGCGAGTGCGGGGACGCCCAGTTTGAACGCTCTCTATAATGAGCCGTGTCATCTGCCCAATCACGCCAGCAAGGCCAAGGGCAGCCATTCCAGGGCCCCAGACGCGAAGCCCTAGGCCCGTTGCAATTCGCTCAAGTTGAAGCTGCCCCGTGAGTGCGCCGATCAACGCCGCGGCGACCCAGGACTGCGCGCCAACCTCCTCACCGGCCTGCGCGAAAATCGGCAAGCCGTCTTGCTGAAGCGGTGTTGCCGGCCGCCCGATAAGGAGCCAGACAACGGCAGCGCGAGGGAGAAATGGCGCGTACACGGAGGCTGCCAGCGCAAACACCACGCTCAGCGCCAGTGCGGACATTGCGATAGCCGCGTGTCTTGGATGAAGGATCTGCTCCTGGACCGCATGCAGGAGGGTAATTGCGGCCGCGGGCAGGATCAGGAGAAATACATGCTCCTTGGTCAAAATGCCCGCGGCAAGGGACACAAGGGTGATCAACCAGCCGGTTCGATGCCCATGAATGGCGGCCACGAGTCCAATGAGTGTGAGAGTGCTCAATGCCGCGAGCTGGCTGTCTGGCCAGAACGCGGTGGACATCTCCCACACCCCGGGCATGATGCTCAGCAGCGCGCCGCTGATGAATGCGTACAGCCAGGACAACCCGGCCCACCGGGCCAGCCCGAACGCTAACGGCGCCAGTGCGGCGTTAAAGAGAAGTTGAAGTCCACGACCGATCGAGAGCTGATCCCAGGGAGCTGCAAGGCTCACTACCCCGGCGAGCCAGGGAACCAGGGGGTGATAAATGATCAAGTCATCCCAGTGGAGCGCGGACAGACCGTGAACCAGTCGCGACCACTCCTGAGCAATCAGGGCGTATCGATACTCATCGGTACTGATTGATGCGCCGTACCAGGTTGACGTGATCACTCGAAGTGCGAGCGCAGTTCCAAAGAGGCCAAACACGCCCAGCAAGTCAACCACACGCGTGAGTCCACGAGTGTGACTCATTGTGGCTGGGAGCTGAGCTTCCGGTTGGATCAGCGAAGTTCGGTGCAAATTCGTGAGATTCAGCATGCCTGGATGGATGAATGTGGCGACCGAAGACGAGCCAACAATGCCGATCACTGTACGGGCTGAACGATCGAGGAACCAGGCCAGGCTCCTAGTCTACCCATTGACCGAACCTGAAGCCAGAGGAAACGAGAGCGCGTCAGTGTTTAGATTCCACTGGACGGACGTTCACCGCAGAGCCTCAGAAGCGCAGAGAGAACCAAGAAGTATCTCTGCGTCTCCGCGGTGAACATCCCTCGAGACGTGAACAGCGACGAAAGCACGGGAGCGCGTCATCAACCCATCTCCAGGATGTCGTGCGCTCAGCGCCAACCCGCCCAGAGGATTGCGCGGTCGTCCAGGACGTGCCAGGGTGATGTCGTATCGCTTTGAAATCGCCCATCCGTGGAAAGCGATTGGCGCTGCACAAACCGGTTGGTGGCCTCGTCCCGACCCAGAACCAGGAGCGTGGCACTCCGCGTGGATCCCTCGGCAAGTGACGCGAGCGAGGTAAGCCGCGTATCAACGGCTGTGGCCGCGGCAATGGGCGTGAGTTGCCCAGAACCAGAATTCATCTCAAATGGTTGCAGCGAACGCTGGCCTCCGGTCTGGATGAGCAATGCCAGCGCGTCACGTGCAGCACCGGGCGCTCGAATTCCAGCCATGGCAATCACCTGGCCGACATCAGTGCCGGGCACAGAGACCACAGCGAGTTGGTCCATCGAATTGCTCCGATCCGGCTTGAGCCGATACATGCGCAGCTCCTGAATTGTGCCCCGCTGATACGCGATACCGAGCTCATCCTGGCCGTCCCCGTCCAGATCCATCGCTACCAGACCTTCATCCAGAGCCCGATCCGTCCGCTCGGCCCGCCAGCGATCAAGAGTTACCCGAGGACCAGAGATGTGACCTGCATCATCCACCGGCCAGGCATCCAGGAATTGCTGCCGGCCCTCTTGCCGGAGCAGCAGCGCCAAACGACCGCCGGTGCTCGGCCAGAATCGTCCCAGAGTCAGCGCTTGCACCTCATTGCGCGGCGGGACTTCCACGGCTTGAGCCTGCACTAGGCTCTGTGTGTCCCGCGCATCATGAAATGTGAGGAGTGGGCGGTTCGCCAGTGACTGAAAGGCCACAATGCTGGGCGTAAAGGCCGGAGTTGCCCAGCTTGCGGCGGAGGTGGTCGTGATCAGCTCCGTGCCTGCCATGAGTGGGCGACGTGACCAGAGCGAGAGACGGGCTGGATCGCGCGGCCTTCCGCCGCCAATTTTAAAGATATCGATCGCGCCGCCAATAGAATCGAACAGTGCAAGCTCGTTGCGTCCATCGCCATCCACATCGGTGAGCGCGAGACTTGGGCGAATCTGAGCGACTGCACGCGGATGATTCACATAGGGCACGGTGCCACCTCGGAGGGCGAACGTCTGGCGCGCCGCTATCCATTCCAGAACGCGGAGCCGCAGGTGCGTGTCCGACGGGCCGATCACTGCGATGGATCCAGGAGCCGTGTCTCGATCCGGTGCCAGTCCGGCAATGCCATCAACCCCGTCGGGCACGATCATATCGAGGTCAATGCGTTCCAGGAGCACGAGCCGAGTCTGATCTACACGATAGACCTCAATATGCTCATGCTGGTCCTGGCGTACCAGCACGCCAAGCTCATCTACGCCATCACCATCGAGATCCACTGGGGCAATGAGATTAGCGCGCGCCCGACCTCGGAGTACCTCCCGATCAACGATGAGTGACTGAGGCGGTAATCCGTCTGCCAATTGGAGGATCCGGAGTGTGGCCACAGCTCGCTCATCCCTGCGCAGGGATTCGTTTGACACAGTGACAAGTTGTCGTCCGGGATCATTGGCACGGAATCGTCCCGTGGCTACGGCCTGGGGAGAGGTCCCGAGTGACGCTGATGATGTGAGCGCGACAGTGCTCTGGGTATGGAAGCGTGCGTCCAGCAGCCGTGTGATGGTGCCGCTGTTTCGGATGGATGCGACAGCCAGAAGCTCATTTGCTTCATGCAGGGGCGGTCGCTCAGCACACGGCGGCGCCACCTGGAGAATTTCCACTGGAGGCCCTGGACGATCTACCTGAAAGAGATTCCAAAACGGGCTGTGCCCATCATCAGAGGTGAACGGCCGTGAATCCGATCTCGGGTCCGGAGAGATGGACATAAGGGAGGCACCGAGCTGAGCAAGCATCTGCCGACTGGATTCCACCACCGGCCGCTCCACGCGGCGGTAACTGGAGAGGGTCGGAGATTCCAGAGCTATCACCTCACCGCAGCCCTGTCCCGTAATCTCATGCGGCACATCGTCAAGGAGAATGGATGAGATTGACACCCGTTCTCCAGTCACATATGCGGTGCTTGCGCTGGGCAAGCCAAAGTGAGTTGTGCGCACCGACGATGTGGTTGGCAGCGAGCCTTCAAGCCATTGCCTCGCCTGGACACGTGTATCCGGTTGTGCTTGAATCCAGCCAGATCTGAGGACGTTCGCAGTGGGATAGGCGAGCGCCACCAGCGTGAGTGTCATGGGCAACGCCCGCCAGCGTGTTGCCCAGACCGATTGGCCAATCCAGACGATGGCGTATCCAGCGAACGCGGCAACCGGGAGCTCCATGGGCAGTCCGAGGTTGATGCGATGGCGATTCTGGAGCGCGGGCATCACGGCGGCTACAAACAAGACAACTCCGAGGAGAAGCGTCCCGGGGAGGTTTCGCCGCGCCATGAAGATGGCGCCGGCCGCGGCCAACGGCACGGTTACGGGACCAAGACTCTGGGCGAGGCTGCCCAGATAGAGCACGGCAACCGGCAAATCCGAGACGGTGGCCACAACTGCTCCAAACGCCTGGTTCGGCTCCACGGTGAGATTCTGAAAGTTCCGGGTGCCGGCTATAGCGTAGAGCTGGTGGACCCAGGTTGCCGAGGCGAGAAGTACACCCCCGAGCGCGAGCGACTGTCGATCCGGTCGAGATGAGTCCGAGGCGGGGAACAATGCCAGTCGCAAGACGAGAGCACTCAGTGGTGCGCACCACGCAATCACCAGAATATCTCGGAACATCATAGCCAGAGCGGCCGCGAGCGAGGCGCCGGCAAACCAGCCAACGCCACCCTGGGACAGGTATCGAGATGCCATCCAGAGCGATCCAGCCGCAAAGAACAGGCCCGGGACCATGGGCGTAGCGAATCGTGATTCGCGCACGTGGGCAAAGCTCAGCGACAGAATGATCCCCGCGATGACGGCCGGGCCTAATCCCACGAGCTCCCGGGTAGCCAGCATAAGTAGGAGTACCGTGAGCGCGCCAAACACTGCAACGGTGCCCCGACTGAGAAGATAGGCAGCCGGGCTGGCCGCGGCCAGGTATGCACCGCTCGCCGCTGCCAGCCCGGCCGAAGATGACTCCATCGTCATGGGGATGAGCGGGTGAAGAAGCGCGAGCTCCCCAACAATGAGCGCCTCAAACGGCCGGATTGGTGATAGCACGGCGCCCAGGTTTCCACGGATCACGGCGTGCGCTGCTCCGTCCACAACATTAGACTCATCAGGATGGAAGTGCCAGGGGAGCTGCCAGGGAATACCGGCCACCCGCAATCCTAGTGCGGCGACAACAATAGCCAGCATCAACGTCCGCACCATTGTGCCCGGGTTCTTCTCGTACCGATCGCGGATCAATGGAACGTCCATAGTCGAGTACTGGCTGGAAAGCACGCCCGTTGAGAGATCATGCGCCGGCCTCAACGCCGAGCAGCTGACATTGGTAGACCGCCCAGTGAGTGAAGTGCGGATCCAGGACGTACTTCACACGCATTCGGTAGTGCTCATCGATGTAGCGCTCTAGCGCCGGGAGAACGCGCGAG
>JBJXFJ010000225.1:0-10915 GCA_046154735.1 Chloroflexota bacterium
CCGACGTGCTCGTTGGTACCAACGAGGGTATTGTTCGGCTAGAGCGCTCCGGATCAGGCTGGCGGGGCACTGATCGAACGCTCACTGATCTCCATATCCATGCGATTCTCAAGGAGCCGATTAGCGGCCTGGTGTTTGCCGGAGCGAACCACGGTTCGGTACACGTGAGTCGCGATGACGGCCGCACGTGGACGCGGAGTGACGCTGGGCTAGCTGAGACGAATGTCTACAGTTTGAATTCCGTCGTACGCAAGAATGGTCAGACGCGCATCTACCTTGGCACTGAGCCGGCGCGACTCTTTTATAGCGATGACCTGGGCTCAAGCTGGTCTGAGCTGCCAAATTTTAGAAATGTCCCGAGCGTGGAAGCGTGGCGATTCCCTGGCCCCCCGCACGTTGCCCATCTGAAGAAGATCGATTTCGCCCACGATGACCCTGACACAATTTACGGAAGCGTTGAGGTGGGTGCACTTCTGCGCAGCCGAGACGAAGGCCAAACGTGGGCAGAGCTGACACCGGAATACCCCGATATCCACCGCTGCGTTGTTCCGCCGAATAACCCCAATCGACTGTATGTCACCGGTGGCAATGGCATCTACGTGTCATCCGATGCCGGCGCGTCATGGGAGCACTGGTCGGATCGCAGTGCCGAGATCGGGGGCTATCCAGATCAGCTCGTCTATCTGCCCTCCAATCCTGATCTCATGTTCGTCTGCGCGGCACACAAGAGCCCCGGCACCTGGGGCGAGCATCAGCACTCAGGCAGTCGCTTCAGCCGCAGTCGTGATGGCGGCCGCACCTGGGAAGTCCTAACCAACGGCCTGCCAGACCGTCTCCAGGGTAGCGTGGAATCGATGTGCTTTGACACCTACGGTGATCGCGGAGCTCTGCTCGTGGGCACGTCCACGGGCCAGATCTGGACCAGCGAAGACCTGGGCGACTCCTGGTCCGTTGCCATCGACGGACTCGCCCCGATTTCCAAGGGCGACCACTATCGAGCTATGGAGCCAGCCCTGGCTTAGCGAATTTGGCAGGGTATCTCAAGCACAACGGGGGGCCTTTAGGCCCCCCGTTTTCACGCGGCGCAAATCGGCCTTGCCAAAGACATTGAATGTGCCCGTCAAAATGTCCACCATCCCCGCTTGATGGTCCGCCAAACCGGGTGGTAGCATGATCTCAGTTCATCCGACTATTCTCACCTTGGCACGGCTGCGGCTCGTGCCATTTCTGTGTTGAGTGCCACCTCCCGGAGCATTTGTGTACCAGCCTGTATCGAGCAGTGTCGACATACCCTCACTTGAGCACGAGATTCTTGAATTCTGGCAAGAGATTCGCGCCTTTGAGACACTCATTGAGCAACTGCGCGATAAGCCCGTGTACTCATTCATCGACGGGCCGATCACTGCCAACAATCCGATGGGTGTACACCATGCGTGGGGTCGTACCTATAAGGACATCCTTCAGCGCTACCACGCCATGCGGGGCTTCAACCAGCGCTGGCAGAACGGATTTGACTGCCAGGGTCTCTGGGTTGAGGTTGAAGTTGAGAAAGAGCTGGGCTTCAATTCTAAGCGCGAGATCGAGGAATACGGCCTAGCGGAGTTTGCGAAGCGGTGTCGTGAACGCGTGGAAAAGTTTGCGGCCATCATCACGCAGCAGTCAGAGCGACTCGGCCAGTGGATGCGCTGGGATGACAGCTATTACACATTCAGCGACGACAACATTCAGCACATCTGGCACTTTCTGAAGACCTGCCATGAACGTGGCTGGCTCTACAAGGGCGCGCGCTCTATGCCCTGGTGCGTACGCTGCGGGACCGGGCTTTCTCAGCATGAGCTCGTCGGGACAGATTCGTACCGCGACGTGACCCATCCGTCTATCTTTCTGCGATTGCCTATCGACGGTCGTGAGCAAGAGTATTTCCTGGTCTGGACCACCACTCCATGGACACTCACCGCGAATGTGGCATTGGCTGTGAACCCGGAACTGGAATATGTCCGCGTGAAGCAGGGCGAGCAAACCTACATCCTTGCGCCCCGCACGGTAGGCTTACTCCAAGGCGAGTATGAGCAGGTTGGTAGTCTGCGCGGCTCTGAGATGGTTGGTTGGAGTTATCGCGGCCCCTTTGATGAGCTGGAGGCTGCCAACCAGATCAAGCATCGCGTTATTCCCTGGTCTGATGTAGGTGAAGAGGAAGGCACGGGGATCGTCCACATTGCTCCCGGTTGTGGCGCCGAGGACTTTGAGCTGAGCAAAGTCGAGCACCTGGATGTGATCGTCCCGATCAATGAGGCGGGCGAGTATCATGCTGGCTTTGGCGAGTTTTCAGGCCGCGATGTACGGGGCGTGCGCGAGGCCGTGTTCGCCAATTTGCGCGAGAAGGACCTCGTCTACCGAATTCAGGACTATACCCATCGCTATCCATCATGCTGGCGCTGTGGTCAGGAGTTGTTTTTCCGACTCGCTGATGAATGGTTCATCTCGGCACAAGAGATTCGCGAGCCCATGAAAGCGGCCTCCGCGAACGTGGATTGGGTGCCTCCGTCTGCCGGCAAGCGCATGGATGACTGGCTCAACAATATGGGGGATTGGAACATCTCCCGGAAGCGCTACTGGGGGCTACCACTGCCCTTCTACCCATGCACCGATTGCGGCACGCTCACCGTGATTGGATCCATGGCTGAGCTCCGCGAGCGCGCCGAGTCAGGTCTGGAGCAGCTTCAAGAGCTGCACCGCCCCTGGATTGACGCGGTGAAGGTGCGTTGCTCTGCCTGCAATTCCGTGGTGGAGCGTGTCCCAGAGGTAGGCGACGCCTGGCTGGACGCGGGTATCGTGCCATTCTCCACGCTGCACTACATGAGCGATCGGCAGTACTGGGAAACCTGGTTTCCGGCGCACTTCATCACCGAGATGCGTGAGCAGATTCGGCTCTGGTTTTACAGCATGCTCTTTATGAGTGTGACCCTCGAGAACACGGCCCCCTACCGGCGCGTCCTGGCCTATGAGAAGTTGATGGATGAACAAGGCAAGCCCATGCACAAGAGCCTGGGTAACGCCATCTGGTTTGATGAGGCCGCCGAGAAGATGGGCGCGGATGTCATGCGCTGGCTCTATACCGGCCAGAACATTCAGGCCAACCTGAATTTCGGCTACGGCCCGGCGGAGGACGTTAAGCGCAAGCTACTGATGCTCTGGAATGTCTATAGCTTCTTCGTCACTTACGCGCGGCTTGACGGCTTTGTCCCGCCCGCCGATGGGACTTTTGATACCACCACGCTGCGACTGATCGATCGCTGGATTCTGTCACGCTTTCAGGCAGTGGTGGAGGGTACGCACTCCGCTCTTCAGGCTCTCAATCCCCCCGAGGTAACTCGCCTCGTGGATGCTTTTGTCGACGATTTGAGCACCTGGTACGTACGCCGCAGCCGTCGCCGCTTCTGGAAGTCAGAGAGTGACGCTGACAAGCAGGCTGCCTACTTCACCCTGTATACGTCGCTCACTGAGTTGACGCGTCTACTCGCACCGTTCCTCCCGTTCCTTTCAGAATCCATGTATCAGAATCTCGTGCGTAGTGTGAATGAAGCGGCACATGAGAGCGTGCATCATACGGCGTTTCCCACGCCGAATCCGGAGCTACGTGACGAGGCACTTGAACGCCTAGTGGGGCAGGTGCGCCAGGTGGTGAGCCTGGGGCGAGCGGTGCGAAACCAGGTGAATATCCGCGTGCGGCAGCCTCTTGCACGGGTGAGCGTGGCGGTGCCGTCAGGCTCGAGCGATCTTGCCGACGAGCTTCGGCGTGAGATTGCCGAGGAGTTGAATGTCAAAGAGATCGAGTGGGGTGTGGACCTCGGGCGGATGGTGCGAACCGTCGCGCGGCCGAATCCATCAGTCCTAGGCCCCCGGCTTGGTAAAGAGTTCCCGCGCGTACTCCTGGCGCTGCGTGCAGGTGAATTCAGCCTGTCAGAAGACGGCCGTATTCAGGTGCTCGGCCATACGCTTGAATCGGAGAGCGTGACGGTGAGCGTTGAGCCCCTGGAAGGATTCGCCGCCGCGGCGGCGAATGGTGTGACCGTGGCGCTGGATACAGAGCTCACGGATGATCTGATTGCCGAGGGGCGGGCTCGAGAACTGGTGCACCGGATTCAAACGATGCGCAAAGACGCCGGCTTCAATGTGGAGGATCGGATCGTTACCTGCTACGATTCTTCTAGCGGGCTCGCCGCGGTTATGAATACCTATGAGTCATACATCCGGCAGGAGACCCTCACGGAGCGGCTGGTGGCCAATGGCCCTGATCAAGGCTTTCGCTGGAATGGAGCCATAGATGGTCTGGCGATTACCCTGACGGTTTGTCGAGTTACCGAGCCTTCATGACGACTGAAGCAGGCCTGACGAAGAGCCACATTGGTGGACTCAGCCGCGGTGTCGCGGCGGTCGCTATGATGACCCTCAGCGCGGGCGTGGTGGCCCTTGACCAGTGGACCAAGCAGCTTGCGGTGACGCACCTACTTGAGAATGGCGTTCGCTCCGTTCCCGCACTGGGGGAGCACATCCGGTTCACCTATGTGGAGAATCGCGGCGCGGCGTTTGGCCTGCTTCAAGAGCAGACGACCTTTTTCATCCTTGTGGGACTCACCGTGATAGGGGTGATTCTTTATAGTTTTCGTCAGGTTTCGCGGCCAAGCATACTCCTCACGCTTAGCCTGGGCCTCCAGCTTGGCGGGGCCATTGGCAACCTCATTGATCGCATGCGCTACGGATACGTCGTTGATTTCATGGACCTTTCAGTCTGGCCAGTGTTCAACGTGGCCGATTCTGCGATCGTCTGTGGTGTGATCGGTCTAGCCTACACACTTGCATTTCCACCGCAAACTTCGGAGGCCACCGCTGGTGCCTAATCGACAACCGGTTCGACCCTTCATGCGTACAGCGCCCGGTGGGCGTGAGGTCGTGACGGTACCTGCCTACGTGCACGGCGAGCGACTGGACGCCTTTTTGACGAAAACAGTCGGGGGTCGCTCCCGCTCTGACTGGCAGCGGCTGGTTGAGTTGGCACTGATCAAGGTCAACGATCGCACCGTGAAGCCGAGCACCCGCGTCTGGCCCAATGAGCGCGTTTCAATTGACCCCGTGGCGCCGCATGTCGCGCTCAGGCCGGCCAGCGATATCCCATTCGATATCGTGTACGAGGACGAGGCCATGGTGGTGGTGAATAAGCCGCCTGGACTGGTTGTACACCCTTCGCCAGGCCATGAGGCCGACACACTCGTCAACGGGCTGCTGGCCCGATTCCCCGAGCTACAGGATCCAACGGGCGAGCTGCGTCCGGGCATTGTGCATCGGCTCGACAAGGATACATCCGGACTCATTGTAATCGGCCGAACCACACAGGCCATTGCCGAGCTTCAGCGCCAGATGAAGGATCGTGAAACCATCAAAAGGTATCACCTGCTGGTCAACGGCGTGATTCATGAGGATGAGGCGATCATTGATGCGCCAATTGGTCGGGATACCCGTGATCGGCAGAAAATGTCCATCAGGGCGGATTCACGCGAGTCAGTCACACGCTTCAAAGTGGTGGAGCGGTTTGAGGACTACACGCTCGTGGATGCCATTCTTGAAACTGGGCGCACGCACCAGCTCCGCGTGCACTTTGCCTTTATTGGACACGGTGTGGCCGCGGACGGAACCTATGGCTCAGGGCGCAGACCCGCCGGCCTACATCGCCAGTTTGTTCACGCGCACTATCTGAGTATCAAGTCACCCGTCAGCGGGAAGCCTGTGGAGCTTGATATCCCCCTCACGCCTGATCTCCAGGCAGTAATCGATGATCTCATGCGAATCCGGACGATACAGGCGGCCCGCGGTGGCTGATCAGCCGGTTCGCGTTCGCATAGCCCCCTCACCCACCGGTGATCCGCACGTGGGTACTGCCTATGTGGCGCTTTTCAACGTCGCCTTCGCCCGACGGCACGGCGGCCAGTTTGTCCTGCGTATCGAAGATACCGACCAGGCGCGTTACGTGGCGGAATCGGAACGGCTGATCTACGAGTCCCTGAACTGGCTGGGAATTGACTGGGAAGAAGGCCCCAATAAGGGTGGTCCTTTTGGTCCATACCGGCAGTCTGAGCGGCAGTTGATCTATCAGGAACATGCACGAATTCTGGTGGAGAATGGCGGCGGATACTACTGCTTTTGCACCCCTGAGCGCCTGGAACAGGTACGCAAGGAGCAAATGTCCCGCAAGGAGCCACCCAAGTATGACGGCCACTGCCGGGAGATCTCGCCCGACGCGGCCCGCGGGCGCATTGCCGCTGGCGAAACCGCCGTTGTGCGACTTCGCGTACCGACGACTGGTGAGACCGGCTGGCAGGACCTGATTCGCAATGACGTGACCTTCCAGAACGCGGTCCTGAATGATGCCGTGCTATTTAAAACTGATGGATTTCCCACGTATCATCTGGCAAACGTGGTGGACGACCATCTCATGCAGATAAGTCACGTGGCCCGAGCTGAAGAATGGATTTCCAGCACGCCCCTTCACTTGCTGATTTACAGGGCCTTTGGCTGGGATCCGCCGCTCTTTGCCCATCTCCCGCTCCTGCGCAACCGTGACAAAAGCAAGATCTCCAAGCGCAAAAACCCGACATCGCTCAAGTGGTTTGAGGCGGAAGGCTATCTCCCCGAGGCCATGGTGAATTTCCTGGCGCTCATGGGCTGGTCATTGCCAGATGGGCGGGAGATCTTCACGCTGGATGATATCATCGCGAATTTTTCCTGGGAGCGCGTTAGCACCACCGGCCCCGTCTTCGATCTGGAGAAGCTGGAGTGGCTTAACGGTAGCTATATCCGCTCGCTGCCGCTCGATGACTTGATAGCGCGTGCGACGCCATTCATCGAACGCGCAGATCTTCCTGCCAGCTCTGAGCCTGCGTATCTGCGTGCGATCATGCCGCTGGTTCAGGAGCGTCTGAAACGCCTCAGCGAAACACCGGAGCTGATCGACTTCTTCTTTATTGATAGCCAGGATTATGACAACGGCTTGCTGATTCCAAAGGGCCTTGACGCGGCCGGGGCATTGAATGCGCTCGAGGCGACGCTTGGGCCGCTTGATACGGTGGCGTCATGGGATCGCGACACTCTGGAGCGGGCCATACGCCCGCTTGCGGAGGAGCTTGGGGTGAAGACCGGTCAGTTATTCATGATTCTACGTGTGGCAATCACCTTTCGCACCCAGGCTCCACCGCTGTTCGAGACGATGGAAGTGCTTGGCCCCATTCGAACCCGCGCCCGTGTGCGCGCGGCGCTTGCTCAATTGAGAGACCTGGCCCAGGCCGAAACTCGAGCGTAGCGAAGATCGGTCCTTCCATGGGCTTGTGCTAGCGTGGCAATGGTCAACGCTGACGAAACTCCGAGCGTGTGCGTGTTCAGAAGTGAGGGAAGAGGTCCAGAATTGCGCACCAGCCCCAGCCCTCATGTGAGCGTCCGTCAGTCCTCTGGAATGCGTGGCGCCCCTCCCGGCAGCTTTAGATACTCGTTCCTCTACCTGTGACCTCATATCCAACCGTTCGCGAATTTGCGGAGAGACCCCCCGGATACATAAAATGTGAAGCACAGTGCCGAATGGGGTAACGGTAGCCCACGTGACTCTGAATCACGGTGTCTAGGTTCGAATCCTAGTTCGGCAGCCAGCGCAACCGCTCCTTAGCGATGAGCGAGACTATAGGCCTCCCGTGACGCGATGTGTCTGGGAGGCTTTTCAGTGCCTGGCAATTCAGTCACGATCCGGACCACGCATCTCCCGCGCAAACAGGCGGCCTCATTGGGGTAACAAAAGGGCGGCTCCGTTTGAGCCGCCCTCCTCGGAACACTAGTGACTGGCTGAGCTAGTCGTCTTCATCGTCGTCGTCTCGATCATCCTGGTCACCTCGATTGTAGCCACGCTCAATTGTTCCAGGATCAGAAACGTTGTCACTATCACTGTCATTGTCGGAGACGGCTTCACCGCAGCAACGGACTCGGATATTGATTTGCGTTGCTTCAAACAGAAACTCATGCACCTTTTCACCAGTGACTCTCACATGGTCACCTAGGTGCACGTCGCTCTGCTCTATGAGCTTGGCCTTCATGAGTTTCACGGTCACTTTGCCGTCGCCATTTGCAATGATGATTTCCTGAGGAACTGCCTCAGTGCGGATCTCCATCACCTGGCCGGTGGTGTCGTGCTCTTCATCATTATCGTCGCGGCCGCCCTCGCCATCACCAACGTTGTTATTCTTCTTGGAATTATTCCTACTGTCACCATCCCTACGACCGTTCTCGTTCTTCTTGGCGCTGTCCTTTACTTCCTTCTTGTCGGAGTCACCCGCGAAAGCCTCCGGGGCATGTGCAACAGCCCAGGATCCAACGACGCCAACCACCATGAGCAGTACCACTACACAGCGTACCGCAAATTCGACTCGTTTTCGCATGAATACATCCATCTCGCTTTTTGGGGGGCGGCTGATTGTAACAGGAGAGGCACGATCGGGATCGACCCTCGGGAGGATCCCTCATTCACCCGCTTGCCCACGGGCTTCTCGATTCCTTCCAGTGGCTCAACGAGCTCATCACATCGCGGTCGCGGATGTCGAGCTATAGATTGAGCACTAACCCAATGGAGGCGGCCCGATCGTCAGGTTCGAAGCCCGCCTACACCCGAAGACAAGGGCATGTTTGACGACACCACCCCGCCAAGTCCACACCGGCCGCACTGGACATATTGCGGGTCCGGTGTGTAGGATATTTCTGTTCCGCGGCTTGGCGCATTCGTCTAGCGGCCTAGGACACCGCCCTCTCAAGGCGGAGACCACGGGTTCGAATCCCGTATGCGCTACCCAGAGTGCCCGCCCTGTGGGGCGGGCATTTTCGTGCCTGTTGGCCCGGTTCCGATATCCTAGGTATGATTTCCCCATAATAGGAGGGCACTATGCCAGCGCTCGGTGCTCCTGAGCTCATAATCATTCTTCTTCTCGTAGTCATTGTGTTTGGCGTGGGCAAACTTCCAGAGATTGGCGGAGCCCTCGGTAAAGGTATCAAGGAGTTTCGCTCTGCGACGACTGATGAGGCCAAAGACAAGAAGACTGACCAGTCTCCCCAGAGTAAGGACTCAGCCGCGTAAGACTGGAGTAGCTGCCATCATATCGGCACGATTCACGCAACCCATGCTAGCACCTGTGTAGTGACCGTTCCTCGAGGGTGCGTGATTCTGGCCGGCGGTCACGGTAGTCGGCTGGGTGGGATTAACAAAGCGATGTTGGTCGTTGGCACGGCCTCAATCGTTGAGCGCACGCTCGCCGCGGTGCAACCGATCGTCGGAGAGGTGACGCTCGTCGTCAATGATCACTCGCTGGCGTCACTGGGGCTGCCACTTTATCTCGATCCAGAACCTCACGCGGGTGTGCTGCCAGCGCTTTTGACTGGACTCGAAGCAAGCTCCGCTGAATTGTGCCTGCTGACCGCCTGCGACATGCCGTTCATTCAGCCCCGGCTCGTCGAGCATCTTTTCGAAGCTTGCGCTGAACATGATGTTTGTCTGCCATACATCGAGAGACGGCCGGAACCGATGCTCGCAGTCTATCGTCGTGAGCGGTGCATTGGCGCCATCCGTGAGGCACTCAGCCAGGGGTATATGCGCATGATTGCGTTTCTTGACCGACTGAACGTGGCTGCGCTTGATGAATCTGATCTCCGGTACTCTGACCCCGAGCTGCGCTCGTTCTTTAATGTGAACGAGCCGGCGGACCTTGAGCAGGCCCGGCAGATGGCCCTGGAGTTTGACCACGGCCATGCGCATGAAGCGCTGCGCGACGAGCACTGAAGGCACTGGGCAATAGCACGACTGTGAACCCCGAGTCGGAGATGCAAACGGGCGTTCGCCTGAAGCGAACGCCCGTTGAAATTTTCTTCGATCCCGAGACGCGTCAGGCTTCCGCAGTTGCCTCAGCGCTGGGTTCAGTGGTTTCCGCTTGGATGGTGGAGTGCATCGCCTTGGCCACCAGTTCGTCCGGATCACTCATTATCTGCAAGCCACGCCCCACCGAAAGGTCGCGCACATAGATCGCCGAGTCAGGATCTACAAGCGCTGATACGTCTACATCAATCTCAGATGGAATCGCACCCGGCAGACCTTCAACGATCACCTCGGAAAGGTTGTGTACGATGACAGCATCGTGATGTCGTACCGCTGGCGAATCTCCAACGAATGAAAGCTGAACGTTTACCTGGACCGGTTGATCCAGCGACACGCGCTGAAAATCAACATGCAAGACATGCTGCCGAGTGGGATGGCGCTGGACTGCCGAAATGAGCGCCGGCTCCTCCTGACCATCAACCACAACGGAGACGACCTGAGAGCGTGAATGGGTGGCCAATAGATGCTCAATTTCGCGGTCATTGAGCTGGACCGAGAGTGAATCGCGTGATCGCCCATAGACATTTGCCGGAACGAGACCGTCGCGACGGAGTGCCTTGACCTTCTTGCCAAGAGCCACGCGGTGCGATGCTTTGATTTCAACCAGATCAGCCACAGCTATTTCATCCTCTGCATGGGGAATTCTGAACAATGTAAGCCGTTTATCACGTGAGTATAGAGCCAACGCAGACGACCCGTCGAGCGCACGAATTGCCGCCCGGGTCCACTATGAGACACTGGTCCTGAGTTGAGTAGCTCCGAGGAAATCCAAATCGGACCTGCCCGAGTTAGACTCGATAATGTGATCTGACCTACCAAGCATCCGGAATATCCGTCCCGAGGACCTTCAGATCGACGCCCGTTCCCAGCACCGGCCATTCATTAGACAGTGAGCTAATTCAACCGATTGCGATCACAGCACTCACCAAGTCAGCGCGTCGCAGTGTAAGTCAACTTCTGCTG
>JBJXFJ010000242.1:0-4873 GCA_046154735.1 Chloroflexota bacterium
TGACGGTCCCATCCACGATGCAGGCGCCACCGCCGCATTCGACCGAGCCGGTGAGGGTGAAGGCGGACTGGCCGCTTGGGGGCGCGAGCACACTCCAGACCAGCAAGCACAATAGCGCGATCTGGACGATCACCTTCGGAATGTGATGAGTCATGGACAAAGATGCCCTCGTGGCACACGGCGACCGGTCCGCAGCAGCGTACTTTAGGCCAGTTCTCACGGAGAGCGCAAGCAGTACTGATAGCCCCTAATCCGTGAGTTGGATGGAGAGAAGGCGGTTGTGGGGGGGAGCGTCGACTCTTGGCGCCACTGGGAGCCTTGAGCGAGCGGCCAGACGGCGCGCGGCGGGGGTAGCGGAACGCGCGTGGGACCCCACCAGCGCGCGGCGGGGCGCGCGTGGAACAGGACTCGTGCCGGGTGGGCAGGCTCCGCCCTCCGGCCCCCGGCCGGCACCACCGGGAGATCGACGCTGGGGCGCTCACGGCCCAGCCCAGACGCAGCCCCGCAATCGTCCCAGGCCCGGACCCACCAGCGCCTCGAGCGCCCGCGTGCACAGGCGCACGAACTGGCTCCGGGCATGGTGCACCACTCGCCCAAACTGCGTGAAGATCGCGAACCGTAACCGCTTCGGTCGCGCGGTGCGGTACTCTGGATCCAGCGCCGTGGCTTTGAGCAGCTCCAGCAGATTGTGGGTCAGCACCTGGAGGCGCAGCCAGGCCGCGTTGGCCCCAAACTTGTCGGACGGATACACCCCGGCCGCCAGCTCGTTCTTCAGCACATCGTTGACCAACTCGATCGTGCCGCTCGTCCCTCGTTGCCAGGTCAACAGCGCTTGGCCGTCGGTCTCCCAGTCATTGGTGACCACGGCGAAATGTTTGACGGTGCTCCCATCCCCGAACAACACGCCTTGGGGGGTGCGCACCCGAATCGCCACATAGCGGAAGATTGGATCGTCCTTCTTGACGTTCGGCCGACTGGGCACATACGGCACCTCCGCCCATTCGCGGATCACCCCGCGCCGTTCTTCGGTCCAGAACGTCCAGTCCTCCGGGAGCCGGGCTTCGATCGCGCGCTTCAGCGAGGGACTCATGTCCGCACTGACCGCGAACCGCCAGTGCTGTTCGTCCCAGTGATCGAGGTTGTCATACTCGTACGCGGCGCTATCGGAGCGCACCTGGATCTGCCAGGGATCCTCCGCGGCCCGAGCCGGCAGGCTGGCCACCGCCTCGTCCACCAAGGCGCGGATCTTCTGGCTGGCCGGGACGTGGCCATCACGAAACTCATCGGCCAGCACCAGTCCGGTCTCCGCCCATTGGACCAGCAGCGGCTGGTAGCCTCGAAACCCTGTGTAGGTGGGCAGCGCGCTGGCTTTCGACGACTCAACCAGATGGCCATCCACATCGAGCGTGACGACGGGGCCGGGTTGGACGGCGGCCACCTAGGTGCGGGCAGTGTGCTGGACCACGGCGCGCAATCCGGCCAGACCGGCGGACTCCGGGGGAATGAAACTGCCCTGCTGAGGACGATCCGCGAGGGCGTCCGGATCATGGAAGCGGTCCAGCCATTGGCGGGCGGTGGAGGCCGCCGGGAGATCGTACCCCAGCAGCGCGGCCAGGCCCCGATCGCGGCGCAAGCCATCGAAATCATCCAGGCAGTCGCCACCGAGGGCCGTGAGCAGGACAAACGATTCCACGAGCTCGCCGGGGCGCAACCCCTTGGTGGATGTCTTGCGGGGCAGATGTTTCTCAGCTGCGGGGATGACACCGCTGCGCCGGCCCAGATCGATCAGGAGTGCCGAACCGGCGTGGGGGGTGACCGCGTCAGTGAGTCCACCGCGCAGGTCGATATCGAGGGCGTTGGCCAAGGGTCGTCGCATCGGGGCACCTCCGATGACTGAATTTTACCGGCCCCGACCTCCCGGTGTCCTCCCCGAGTCGGAGGTTCCCAAATTCACCTCACGGGTGATCACTGTAATCTCCTACCCACGGATTGGGGGGCCGCCAACTTCGGGAGCTTCGGGGTGGTCACAGACATCGTGCGGCTCCGCACAGAGCAGTCGGTCATTGTACGCCATGGATTCAGTGATGGTGTATCTGAACCGCTCACGCGCATACTTGGCGTAACCGTCATGTCGATACCCGAGGCTCCGCGGCCCATCGGAGCCTCGGGACCTGACGATAGGCCCGCGCTACTCGCTCAGGTCCGATGCACGGTGCTACTCGGTTGCATGCGCCGGATGCGCCGGATGCGCTGGGACCGGCGGTGCTTGGCTCGGTAGGGGATCATCCAGCGCCAGGGGCGCACCTGCATCTATCACCTCACGACCACTGGACTCCGGACCCCGCTCTTCCTCACCCTGGCCCGCGCCCAACTGTATGGGCCGGGACTGCGCGCGATTGACCCGAACAGCCACTCTGTGACCCCACCGCCACTGCGACGGGCGATGAGCAGCGTGGACTAGGCCGTCATGACTATGCTCACGGAGGCGCAGGATGTGGCCCAATCCTCTGGAGCACACGGTCTTCACATTCATGCAGACTTGGACCCCATAAGAACGCTAGGGACAGGGCGCGCCACCATTGATCGCACCGCCAACAGTTGTATTTGAATTGCCAGCTCCGACGGTATTGAGACCTTCGATATGGGAGTCAACCTGAGCTCCAGTTGCGCCTGAAGCTGGGCTGAGACCGGGAATTGTAAGTATCCCCGTCGTGTTTAGCGTGGTGATGCGAACGAAGCTAGCCGCCTGCCAGAGCCCGCTGATGTTGTTGTTTGTGACATCTGCGCACCAGTTGGCGGAGGACCCACCGCTGTTTCCCGAAGAGACGACAATTGCCCGCAGAAAGATCGTAAAGCCCGTCACCGGCTCAGCGATTGTGTTGTTCGTGATGTGGCTGATTGACGTGCCATTGGCGGCCGTCACGGAATTGAAGAAGTTGATTCCCTGGGCTCCGACCTGGCGGATGTCGTTGCCGCTCACGTTCGCATTAAAGGTACCTCCCGTACCTGGTAGCAGTCCGAGCCCTGCGCAATTTCCCAAGCAGCCTGAGCTCGCGACTCCAGTCTCGCCA
Organism: Chloroflexota bacterium; assembly: GCA_046154735.1. Classification (GTDB taxonomy): domain Bacteria; phylum Chloroflexota; class UBA6077; order UBA6077; family JACCZL01; genus CAVXYC01. The sequence continues at coordinate 3,072 of JBJXFJ010000242.1, forward strand.
ATCTTATTGTTGGTGAACGAGCCATTCAGATGTGACCCGGCATTCGTGCCGGCGCCACTGATCGTCACGGCATAGATCGCGCCGACAGCAGCATCCGCGCCCCAGAACGTATTGTTCGAGACCGTGTAGTCGACGAGCGCATCGGAGCCATTCGTGATCCCAAGTGAGAAGGCGGGTGGATTTGTAATTGAACTACCCGGGCGGTTGACCGCGGCGCCGGTGTTGACGTTCGTGCCAAACCCCGACTGATTCAACGTCACATTCACCGTCGAAGTTCCCGCACCCGTGGCAAACATTCCGTATGTGCGACTGCCGTTGAAGAAGGAATTTTGAACGTTCGCGGCGATACTCGCGTTATTTCCAGCCTCGAACTGCAGCAACGCCTTATTCTGTACGACACTGTTCGTGACGCCGGTGAAGGTAGACCCCGTGATATTGACTGTCACGGTCCCACCAGCATTGTTATCAACGAGCATGCCCGAGTAGGCGTTGGTATTGAGGCTCATGTTCATAGAACTCAACGTCACGGTGCCACTAGCAGTGAGCATGTATACGGGCGCATTGCCAATCACGCCGCCGGTGATGTTGCTGATCGATCCACCAGAGCCGTTGGCATGTCCGGTCCCGTCTCCGGTGACCGTGAGATTGCCAGAGGTGCCGTTGAGCACAATCCCATTGGTCCCGCCATTCGCGGAGATGCTCTGGAACGTGAGTCCGGCGGCCCCGATGGTGGTGTTGGCCACGTTCAGCGCCGTGCCGGTGGTGCTGGTGATCGTGTTCGGGTTCGCCCCGGTTGTCACGGTGACCGTCCCGCCACCGGTGGCGTTGAACCCCGTGCCGCTGCTTGTCGTGATGCCTAGGCCCCCACCGGTGAAGTTGGTCGTCGCCCCGGTGTTGGTGGTCAGGCTCACCCCGGGATTCGTGCCGGTGGATAGCAGCTTGGCCGCGCCGCTGAACGTAGTGCTGCCGCCGGAGTTGTTGGCCACGGTGATCCCCGCGCAGCTTCCGAAGCAGCTCAGGGCGCCGCTCAGAGTCACCGCCCCGCCGGTTTTACTCTGGATGGTCACGATCTTGTTGGCACTGACCAGGGCGATCGAGCCGGCGTAGCTCACCGTGCCGGCTCCGGTAGTCATCGTGAACGCATCGCCACTTGCCCCGCTCAAGGCCCCGGTGCCCAGGTCCAGGCTGCCGCTTAGGCTGTTCAGGAGCACGTTGTTTGTCCCGCCTGTGCTGGTCACCGTGTGGAAAGTCCCGGCCCCGGTCCCGTTGGTCAGTGCCAGGGCTCGCCCATCGGTGTTGATCTTCACGTCCGCGCTGCCTGCGCTCGCCAGGGTCAGCGACCCGTACCCGTTGCCGAAGATCCCGGTCCCGGCCGTCCCCACGCTCCCGATCGTGAACCCGCGCAGGGTGTTGCCCGAGCCCAGGGTGATCGCGTTCGCGCCGCCGCTGGCCACCAGCGTCACCGTGCCGCCACCAGTGTTGGAGCTCGGCAAGGCGCTACTGCCGGCGGGCACGGTGATCCCGGCGAGTGCCGCGATCGTGGTGGTGGCATCTTGGCCGAAGAGTGTTTGCCCCGTCCGCAGCGTTACCGGCCCGACGTAGCTGGTGGCACTCTCGTACAGGAACACGTAGTCGCCGTCTTTGGGGTGGGTCGCAGCGCCGTCGTTGACCGAGTGGAAATTGTTGAGCGTGCTGAAAGGGCTGGTCAACCGGCCATCGCCATTGCTCGCGGCGTTCTCGTCCACGAACCAGATCAGGTTGTTGCCGCTGCCGTCGCCACTGACGGTGATGGTCACGGTGGC
>JBJXFJ010000267.1:0-2993 GCA_046154735.1 Chloroflexota bacterium
CCGAAGACCCAGTGAAAGCTTGAAAGCTTCAGCTCTTGGCAATGGGAATCCGAGTATGATATTTAAGTAAGTGCGGGCACCCTATCAGTTCTGCATTGATACCCGTGTGGCATTTCTCCCGATGGGTACCGATGCATCAGCATTCACACCACTCTTCCTACATTACCCGCGAGGCCGCTCGCCGATTGCCCCCATTCAGACACGGGCTCCAGTTTCTTCTGACATTCCTGATTGTGGTCTTGAGCGCGGTGTGGATCCATGGCGCACCGAGCGTCACAAGCCAGGACCGTCGCCCCAATGTCGTCCTGCTGATTACCGACGATCAGCGGTTTGACACCCTGGAGCATATGCCGATTGTCCAGCATGAGCTGGTTGGCCGTGGTGTCACATTCACCAACGCCTATGCAACGACGCCGCACTGTTGCCCGAGTCGAGCAAGTATTCTGACTGGCCAGTATGCCCAGACTCACGGTGTCCTGAGGAACAGCGGCTCAAGCGGGGGGTGGCGAGGCTTCGATGACCGATCCACCATGGCCACCTGGCTCCAGAACGCGGGATTTCGCACCATGCTCGCCGGGAAGTATCTCAATCTTTACCGCTCATACGTGGTCCCGCAAGGGTGGGAGGAATGGTTCGCCATCTGGGACACCGGGGATAAGTTTAAAAACTACACGGTCAATCACAATGGGCAAGCGCACTTTTATCCTGACCGCGAGACGCTCTATTCAACACGAGTGCTGCGCGACCAAGCACTGCACTGGCTGAAGGAAGACGATACGCGCCCGTTCTTTCTCTATCTCTCATTTGATGGCCCCCACGCTCCCGCGGAGCCCACGCGTCGTGACCGTGAAAGCTTCGCCGAGCTCCGCCAGCATCTTCCGTCGTTCAATGAAAACGATGTCAGCGACAAGCCAAGCTGGGTACAGCGCCTCCCCGAGCTTGATGCAGGAGACCAGCGCAAACTCGATCAGTTCCGCCGACGACAGCTTCAGTCACTTCAGGTGATTGACCGGGCCATCGGCGCTATCGTCGAGCAGCTCCGCACTGATGGGCGCTTGGAGAACACCTGGTTTATCTTCCTCTCGGACAATGGCATGAGCCTGGGCGAACACCGATATGGCCCCCATAAATCGTGTGGCTACGAAGAGTGCGTACGCATTCCGATTGTGGTAACGCCGCCAACAAGCACCAATGCTGACGCCAATGAACCGCGCGTTAATGATCGCCTGGTGCTCAACATTGACATTGCCCCCACGGTCGCCGAGATCAGCGGCGTCGATCCTGATAGCAGGGTCGATGGAACGAGCCTAGTGTCACTCCTCAATGAGCCGGCGGGGTCCTGGCGCGAAGAAGCGCGGCTTGAGCTATGGACGGACCAATCGAGCACAACATTCAAAGGCATTCGCCGAGGCGACTGGAAATTCATTCGCTATGACAACGGAGAGCAAGAGCTTTACAACTTGATCGATGACCCGTATGAGCTGGAGAACTTGATCACTCGGATAGAGCATGCCAGGCTAATTCAGAGTCTTTCCGCGAGCATCGTGGAATCGCCCCCAGAGTGACGCTCAACTAGGACCGGCACCACTGGATCAGGTGATGTAGCCTGCTCAGGATTGGTGCCTCCCCGATCCGTACAACCTGGTAGTCATCTCACGCATGCGCACCATCCGCGAGAAACCGGAAGCGATCCGTCGATTCCTGATGGTCACTCAGCGCGGGTATGATGCGGCCGTTGCCGATCAAGCCCAGGCCTCAGCCGCGCTCCTGGCCGTGGCGCCAGACCTCAACGCAGACCTGGTCAAAGCCAGCCTGGAGCGCCTCTCACCGTACTTCATCGATGAGCACGGCCGCTGGGGCCGCCAGGCGGGGGAGCGCTGGGTCAATTATGCCAACTGGATGTACGAGAACCAGCTCATCCAGAAGCCCATGGACGGCGCCCTGGCACATACCAACGATCTACTCCCGCAATAGGGGATACCTGGCACGATGGATGGCAATTACTCACCTGCCTCATTCATGGGCAGGTGAGTAATTACTCGGCCGGAGCAATGATCGCCGGCAAGACCCGCGAGCCATCCGCAATGCCTAAACGATCGGGAAGTGCCTCCACGGACTGTGCCTGTGACAACTAACTTCCATCACTGATCCTGAGGACAAAAGCAGTTACGTTCCTTCCTGCCGCCTACTGACCGGAATGATCCAAACACTTCGAAAGAAAACCATTGGTCGCGTCCGCAGGTAACATTCAGGGTCGCCTCGTACTCGTGAGCAACGCCGGGACGAACTCTTTGCGTCTCGCGAGACAGTAACCCCCGAGACAGTAGTGAAGGTCGAAGTTCTGCAGAACGAAGTCCTTCACCCTTTCGCGGTTTGGGTAGGGAGTCAGATCGGTCACGGCTGTGGAGAGGGCTGGACTGTCGAATCCTAGAATCGCCCATTCTAGGGTCTCCACGCCAGTCGCTGGAGGTTTCAGATTGAAAGTGCTTAGTAGCACAACACTGACTGGAGAACTGCCTAGTTCAGTCAGCATGTGAGCCCACTTTTCATCAGATGCCAAACCCTTGAAGTACATCGCAGAAGGATGATTGTAGCGACTAGCAGCACGCCGTTGGGCAAGCGTCAAAATTGTGGCGCCATCGCAAGTAAGAACAAAGACTGGATCATCTTGACCAGTGCTTTCTGCCACTAACGCGGGCCATATGAACCTATCACGTCTCGGGCCATCGTTCGGGTAATCAAGTGGTTTAGCATTGGCCGTATCACGAACAATGGGGAAGACAAGGAGTAGCCCGACTGCTGCCATCAACGGAATGGCCAATCTCCAGCGTTGCGTGGCTGCTAGCATTAAGACCCAGGTGACTCCACAAGCCAGTGCAGGAAGCACGGGGTAAACCGCATACAGCAAGGGACGGTTCGTAAGTAGCTCCAATAGTTCGACCATGATCCAGCTGCATACAATACACGCGTGAACGTCATACGACCTAGCAGCG
>JBJXFJ010000272.1:0-18635 GCA_046154735.1 Chloroflexota bacterium
CGGGAGATCGCGGCGGGCGACCGGCCAGTAGCTCCTACGGATGGCGCCGTCCACCCGAGCGGACGCTGAACGGGTGCACCCCGATAGAGACGGCGGGGGAGAGTGCGGCTGCCGTAGGGGCGACTGGCCGGTCGCCCGCGCCCCCACCCAGAACGCTCTGCGTTCCCCACGTCTTTATGGAAACGTTGAGCTTGTCCACAAGAGAGGCTGTGACACCTCAATGCACCGGATTTGCGGGTAACGCATAGAAGCCAGTCCGGTGAGTAAGGAAAGCGGCGCTCCCGCACGCCGCACTCCCATTGCACGGCAGGCACAATCTTCGGGCTCAGCCTTTCGCGGCGGTCGTTTGCCGCGAGGCCTGGTTCCGCGTAGTATCGGTGGCAGTCACCTGTTTCAAAGGGATCCTGCCAATGGCACCTCAAGACGCGAACGAAGCGCTCGATACGCTCAAATCATTCAGTGTCAACCCGTTCACCTTGCCCGCTGACCAGCAGGGTTGGCGCGGCGTTGGGCTCCCGGGGGCACGCAAGCGCAAGTGGTACACCGTCCTGCAGAACGATCAAGTCCTTGTGACAGCCCTCTTCCAGCTCCCCGGGGAACAGGGCTGTCGCCATTCACACGAAACGGGCGAACTGTCTATTGCGTACATTGGCGAGCTCCAGCCCATCATCACCTGGCACCCGCCCACTGAGCTACATGGCGGCTTGGCCTATAACGAGAGTCGCCAGGGGATACCCATGGGGTCGGAGGTTGCGGAGCTTCTCCAGCACGAGACTCCGTCCGAGGCGAGTACCCCAGAGATCGCGGTGATCACGCGTCAGCTCCTGGCCATGCAAATCCAGATGCAAGAGCTCCAGGCCCGGATGGTGGAACTGCTGCGCCCCACGCCAACTCCGCGCATCATCGTGGACGTACTCTTTCCGCCATTTCGGACGACGATCCACGATCCGGCCTATCCAGAGCCGAAAACAATCGTGGGACAGTGGTTTGATTAGTCCTCGTGGCACTGGAATCCACGCTTCATCCGTCTCCCGTTGAGATGCTTGACCCAGCCGTCTCTGTAGATTAGGATGCCGCATCCTCTCATTGGCCGTATGACGGATCACCTGGTCCGTTAGCACACTGGAGCGCCTACTCGGCATGTTCGATTCCACGATGTTCGATGCGTTCATCTCAGGACTTTTGCTAGTTCTGAATCCCACGACGCTGCCTATGCTTTTCGTTGGCGTGTTCGTGGGCTTCTGGGTGGGCATTCTCCCCGGACTGGGCGGTCCAGTCACCATGGCCCTCATGCTGCCATTCATCTTTGATATGAAGCCCGTGGAGGCATTCGCGTTTCTCCTGGGGATGTTCGCGGTCACGTCCACCACGGGTGATATCACGTCAATCCTGTTTGGCGTACCAGGTGAACCAGATTCTGCCGCGGTGATTCTGGACGGCCACCCGATGGCCAAGAATGGCGAAACCGGCCGAGCCCTTAGCGCAGCCCTCATGAGCTCGCTTGTAGGGGCCATCGTGGGCGCGGTGATACTGGCGCTCATCATCCCAATCGTCCGGCCGGTTGTGTTGGCTCTCGGCTCACCGGAGTATTTTGCGCTTGCGTTTCTTGGTATCGCGTTCGTGGCATCGCTCAGCGGCGGCAACATTCTCAAGGGAGTGCTGGCTGCCGGCGTTGGCTTGCTCATTGGCATGATTGGATTAGACCCTCAGTCCGGGTCACCGCGCTATACCTTCGGGAAACTGGAGTTGTGGAACGGAGTTGGCCTGGTACCCATCGCCGTGGGTCTCTTCGCGATCCCCGAGATCCTGGAGCTCTGGGTCAAGGGATCGAGCATCGCGGAGCGGCGAGTTGGCAAGTTAGGTGGCGTCTGGCAGGGCGTGGTGGACACATTTGTCCACTGGAAGCTCACGCTGCGCGGCAGCGCCATTGGCACACTGTTAGGCATTATCCCCGGCCTGGGAGCCGCCGCCAGCCAGTGGGTCGCGTATGCGCACGCTGTTCAGAGCGCCGAGGATAAGAGCCGGTTTGGCAAAGGTGATGTGCGGGGGGTTCTCGCTCCGGGCGCCTGCAACAACTCACGCCTGGGCGGTGCGCTGGTGCCCACTATTGCATTTGGACTTCCAGCCTCCACCTCCATGGCCATTCTGCTCGGCGCATTTCAAATCAAGGGACTCGTCCCGGGTCCCGATATGCTCACGACCAAGCTGGACATCACCTTTTCACTCGTCTGGCTCATCGTGTTGTCTAACATCATCACCGTGGCCATGTGCTATCTCCTGCTCAACCAGCTCGTGAAGATCACCTACGTTCGCGGTGCGTTGCTCATACCCACACTACTGCTGCTCGTCTTCTTTGGTGCCTATGCCGATTCAAATTCGCTCTTTGACCTCGGCGTTGCGCTGATTTTTGGCATCATTGGTCTGGTCATGGTGTATCTCGGCTGGCAACGCCCACCGCTTATTCTGGGTCTCGTACTCGGGCCATTGATCGAAAAGAATTTGAGCATCTCCTATGGGCGTTATGAGTTTGCATTTCTCTCACGCCCACTTGTCATCGTGATCATTGTCGCCACACTCCTCGTGACGTTCTACCCACTCATTCAGAGTGCCATCGACCGGCGCAGAGGCATCAAAAGGCACGAGCGTGTTGCAACGGAAGTTTGAGATCGTTTTTAGCGCGGCTATCGTCATGATGGCGGCCTACTGGGTCTGGGAAGCCAGAAATCTGCCGCCCAGAGTTCAGCTCGTTCCGTGGACAATTGGTTTGCCGGTACTCGCTCTTTCGGTTATGCAGCTTGTGGCTTCGGTGCGATCGCTCCGAGCGCCGGCCGTGGCAGGAAATACCGGGGCCGATGTTCTTCCGTCCACGGGCGGACTGGACCTGTCCTCGGCTGATGCTGTGGCAGCCACGGCCACGGCGGAGCTAGCCGTGGCGGAGCCCGAAGTGGCTCCGGAAGTAGCGCGTCAACGCGGCCTGCAGATGTTCATCTGGATACTCGGGTTTTTCGCCGCAATTATGCTTTTGGGCTTCCGCGTTGGGGCGCCCGTAGCAACATTTCTGTTCCTCCACCTCGCCTCACATGAACGGGTGAAACTGAGCCTGACCTTCGCATTCGTCACATACGCTTTCTTATTAGCCGCGGATCTTTCCCACAGCGTCACACTATCGACAGGGATGATCGCCCAGAGTTTGGAAATGGAATCGTTTGACGCCTATTTGATCAACCCGATTGTGCGGCTGATTCGCGGCTACTAGTGCTCTGTCAATCATGGATTGCTGGGTGGAGGATATCGGTGGTGTCTGGCATCTTGCCCGACAGTGAAGAACTCGCAGCGCGGCGACGAGCCGGAACGCCCCAGACTGTCGGGCAGGATGCCCGACACCACCGGTGGAGGGAGAAGCCCACAGACCTAGTTGGACGGAGCACTAGCTCAAGGACACCGGGGCACATCCATTCTCACCAGGCACCGCCGCCTGGGTAGGAGCAGAACCAATGCGGATTGTCGATGCTGACACACACGTGGACGAGACCGAGCGGACGTGGATGTACGGTCAGGATGACGAGGCGGGCTATATGCCCAGCACGCTGACCCCGCCCGCGGCTCAATCCTTTGTCCCGGGCGACGCGCGGCCCCACCAGCTCTGGATGTATGCCGGCGAGTTTCGGTTACGTCGTCACCGTGACGACGCCCGCACGAGCACGACAAAAGCCACCCGTGAGCTTCTGGACGTGCCCGCCAGATTACGCCAGATGGATGACCTGGGCGTTGATGTCCAGGTGCTTTACCCAACATTCTTTCTAACATCGCCCAGCGCGCGACCCGAGGTGGAGCTGGCGCTCTGTCGCAGCTACAATCGCTGGCTGGCGGAGCTCACGCGGGAAGCCCATGGGCGTCTCCGCTGGGTTGCCATGCTCCCGCTCATGAGCATTGATCGCGCCATCGAGGAGATCCGATTCGCGCGTGAAAATGGCGCCTGCGGCCTGCTCAAGAAAGGCATTGAATGCGGTGATCGCGTGGCCAGCGATCCATACTTCCACGCAGTGTATGAGGAAGCCGAACGGGCTGACCTTCCTATCTGCATCCACACCGGCAATGGCGATCCGGGTAAGCCTGACACCACCGCGACCTTCCGAACGGCCCCTCAGCGAGTGTCTCTTCCCGTTCTGGCGGCCTTCAGCTCGCTGGTCATTGACGGTGTACCAGATCTATTCCCTCGCTTGCGCTTTGGATTCATCGAGGCGGGTGCTTCCTGGATTCCCTACCTCATTCACGATCTTCAAGCCAAAGCCACGCGTCAGAATTCCATCAAACTCAACTTGCGCGAGGACCTGCTGCGAGCCAGTCGCTTTTATGTCACGTGTGACACACTGGATGATCTGCCTTACATCCTGAGTTACGGAGCGGAAGACAATCTCATGGTGGGGTCTGATTACGGCCACGCTGACCAGTCAGCCGAGATTGACGCGCCGCGCAATATCCTACGCATGGCCGAAGCAGGGCGAATTAGTCCACACATTGCGGAAAAGATTGTGGACACCAATGCGCGGCGGTTCTACGGGCTGTAACGATAGACTGCTGATACTCGTGAGAAGCGGTGGAGCCTCACTGTTTGGACGTCGGTTAGCGGCTTGGGCTCGTAGTGTGGGATAAATCCTGCGCTACGAGCCCGGCTCATCCCTCGAGCTCTGAACGAATGCTGGGGGATTCATCGCTCTGGCTTCCGGCGTCCTTAACTGTAGATGCGACGCGAGAATCCAAAGCGGCAAAGGCCGCCACACGCCCGAATCACCTGACGCCTTACTGAGAGAGAATAACCTTAAGCCGATCGCGCACCGGTTGCGGCAGTGCGAAGAGCTCCGTAATCACCTTGTTGACATCCGAGCCTGAGCTCGTCGCCGCCACCGAGTAGTTCGGGCTCACGCCCTTGATGTCGTCCGCAAATTGCGGGTCTCGGAAGGTCTGATCAAGCGCCCAGCGGAGTGCCGCGACCCGGTCCGCGGGCACTTCTGGTGCCACGGCAAGCGGCCGCACGAACTGAAGCGGTGTGTTCATTGCGCCCATCAGCGACTTGGCCTCCTCACCGGGCAATGAGTCCATGACCGATGGCACGCCGCGGAGCAATGAATCCTGAAGGTCAGGCGTACCCCCGCCAGAGTGAACGATCACCTTGGCGATTGCATTTGGGCCATCAACGAGATTGCGTAGCCGCGTGACCAGCACGTCCACCGCGACACAGAGTGCTTCACCCTCATTCTTTTCGAATGCCGCCTGCGCCTCGGGGAACCCGGCGTATCCGGTGATCAACTTGAATTGCGTGTTCACCAGACCGTTCATCAATTGCGGAAAGTCATGTGACGAGTTTCCGCGTCCAGGACTGGGTGTGTTCACGCTTCGGCCGGAGAGTAACTCAGAAAAATCACGAATGCCCGAGTCATTCCGAACCATGCAGGCCACACTTGTGCGGACATTGCCACCCAGCCATTGATACCGTGCGGAATCAAATTGGATGCCGTCCGCGCCCACGACCTGTTGGAGCACGGCGCCCTCGGAGAAGCTCGCGATGACCGTGCCGTCCTTCACTTCAGTGTTATAGACGGCATTTGCGGCCACAATGCTGCCCGCCCCAGGGCGGTTTTCAACAATGATGGACGGATTCCCGGGAATGTGCTTAGGAAGTGTGCGCGCCGCCATGCGTGAGAACGTGTCATACCCTCCGCCGGGCGCGTAACCCACGAGGATCTTAATGGTCTTACCACGATAGAAGTCGGCCACGGCTTGCTCACTGAACGACGGTTTCGCGCCGGCGGGGGCAGCTGCTGGCGCGGGAATTAATGCGGCCGCGGCCGGTGAGGCCGCCGGAGAAGCCACTGGCGAAGCACTTGGGGCTGCCGGGGATGCGACTGGTTTCGCAGCTTCCGGTGAACCGCTCGTTGGCTTTGCTGGCGCCACCGTTGGGCTCGCAGGCGCGGCCGGGCTGCACGCCGCGGAAAGCAGCACAACCAACAATATGATCATTGACGACACTGAGTTAAATCTCATGGCCCCTCCGGAATGCTCTCGTGAGCATCGCATCGCACGACTGATGCCTCCAGGGTACGCTTTCTCACGATAATTTGACGTTGGTTCAGACGCACGAGGACCGCCAGTTGTATGGAGCGCGGCGTGCGAGAGCGCCGCTCTGGATGTTCCACCAACCTTGTCCGGGGGATAATGAAAGCGGCGCTCCCGCACGCCGCGCTCCAAATATCTGGTCCACGAGGTAGGAGACGTATACTGCCAACCGTGACCAACATAGAGTATTCGGATCCCGGGCGCCCTGACTTCTGCGCACGCTGCGCGCATGCACTCCAGCACCATGAGCGCGGAGGCGTGCTGCGCCCGAGCTGCCCCGAGTGTGGCTGGGTCTATTATGCAAAGCCGGCAATGGGCGCGGCCGTGTTCGTGGAGCGTGATGACTCAGTGCTTCTCGTCCAGAGGGCACATGAGCCGTTCTTGGGCGGATGGATGCTGCCGGCCGGTTTCGTAGAGTACGGAGAGTTTGCCCAGGACACCGCGATCCGCGAGGCGCTCGAAGAGACTGGACTCATGGTGGAGCTGACGGGCCTCTTCGGGCTCTACTTCGGCACCGATGACCCCCGCAACGTCGCGCACCTGGCCGTCTATCGGGCCGTTGTCCGCGGCGGCGAATTGCGAGCTGGCGACGACGCGGCAGACGCGGGTTTCTTTCGCCACAACCAGCTTCCAGTAAACATCGCCTTCATGGCCCACCAATCCGCGTTAGCAGACTGGCGGGATGAACGTAGCACCGGGAGCTCGGTGCGCTCGTCGGCCCGGCTCACCCGCCACCCCAAACTCCACTAGCTCGAGGTCTCCCGTGTACTATCGATGCTCCTCCTGTGACACCGAATATCAGCGTGAGGTAAATCGCTGGCGGTGCGAGTGTGGTGCACCACTCGAGCTCGCCGACCAACGGCCGATGGATCGCGGTTCGATCGACGAATCCTCTCCTTCGCTCTGGAGATACGCGGCCGCCCTTCCTCAGGAGCTCGCTCAGCATCGCGTAAGTTTTGATGAAGGCTGTACGCCCCTGTTGCAGGTGCCGGCGTTGGGTGATGGAATTCACCTTAAGCTTGACTATCTTTTCCCCAGCAGCTCGTTCAAGGATCGCGGCACTACCGTGCTCATCAGTGAGCTACTCCGGCTAGGGCGTGGCCGCCTGATGGAAGATTCGTCCGGCAACGCGGGAGCGTCACTGGCAACCTACGCCGCGCGAGCCGGCCTGGACTGCGAGGTATTTGTTCCCGAGAGCACGTCCGCCGGAAAACTCGTGCAGATCCGTCTCGCCGGCGCAACACTCAGACGTATTCCGGGGTCGCGTGAGGACACTGCCGATGCGGCACTCGTGGCGGCTGACGATCCAGCCCAGCCATTTTACGCAAGCCATAACTGGCACCCGTTTTTCATCGAAGGCGTCAAAACCGTCGGATTTGAGATCTGGGAGCAGTTGGGCTTTCAGGTCCCGGATGTCATCGTGGCGCCTGCTGGCAATGGCAGTATGATCCTGGGCCTTCATCGGGCATTCTTGGAGCTTCAGCGGGGAGGGGCGATCAAGACTCTGCCCAAAATCGTGGCCGTTCAGGCCGCGGCCTGCGCCCCATTGGCAGCCGCGTTCACCGACGGACGCTCTGACATCTCAGCGTTCGACAAACAACCAACACTGGCCGAGGGTATCGCCTCATCCCGACCGATTCGAGCGCGTCAGATTCTGGAAGCACTTCGTCACACCGACGGAACCGCGCTGGCAGTACCCGAGTCCGCCCTGATCCCAGCCGTTCATCATCTGGCCGGTCACGGATTCTTCGTGGAGCCCACATCCGCGGTCGTCACGGCGGCACTTCCGGATCTGCGCAAGCGAGGTATCCTGGCTGCAGGAGCTACGATCGTCTTGATCCTGAGCGGTAGCGGGTTGAAAGCTACAGAACGCCTCCAGAACGTCTGAATGCATGCGCGGACGAAGTGGGTTCACGTTGCTGCAATGATCCGCAACCACACGGCTCCTAATACGTTCTTAACAACTTGAGCGGACGTTTTAAGTGATGCCCACTACAAGGAAGGATCCGAAGGAACCATGGAAGAGAACAGGCAGTTTCGATACCGTCCAGCCGCGGCGGGTCGCTTCGCCCGCTGGCGTCTACGGTCGCTGTTTCTCGCTCGACTCGCCCGCCTTGTGCGCATGCGCCGCCGAGCTCCAAAGGCTGACATCCGCCGTCGCAAATTTCTTGACCAGGCAATCTGCTCCACCATTGGCGATCTCAATCGGCTTGGCTCCAGCAGTCGAGCACTGTCAATCCTCGCTATTGATCCAGCGAAACCATCGAGAAAATCCCAGGACCAGGACGCCGCTTAGCGCACCCGTAACTGCCCGCGTAGGAGCACACGAGCCGAGTACAAATGTACTCGGCTCGTGTGCTTTCAGTGCCCCGATGGCAGCACAGAAGTCCGGCTAATTGCCGTCTGTAGCCGCGCGCGGTAAGCCTTCTCGCCAGCCTGCTTCGCTGACTCGGACGAATCGAGCATTCTGGCGCAGCTCAGCGAGTGTCCGGGCATTACAGTAGCTCATCCCCGAACGAAGCCCACCGACGAGCTGGAAAAGCACATCAGACAGTAAACCCTTGTAGGCCACCACGGCCTCCACACCCTCCGGCACCACTCCAGCGGCAAGCTCATCCAGATCCGCCTCCGGCTGCTCGCGCCGATAACGTTCCACTGCCGCGCCGGTGGATGCCATGCCGCGATAGACTTTATATCGACCGCCGCCGCGCGTCACCGTGGAACCCGGGCTTTCTTCCGTGCCAGCCAGGAGATTACCGATCATCACTGTCGCCGCCCCAGCAGCCACGGCCTTGGTGATATCGCCCGCGAATTTAATTCCGCCATCGGCAATGATCGGCACCCCATGGCGATGTGCAACTTCGGCGCACTCGAGTAGCGCGGTGAGCTGTGGCATGCCAACCCCGGCCACGAGCCGCGTGGTGCACGCGGCACCCGGTCCAACACCGACCTTTACGGCATCCGCACCGGCCTCAATCAAGTCTTCCGTGCCTTCACCTGTTGCGACGTTTCCCGCAATGAGCTCCACGTTCGGAAATGCGGACTTGACGTCTCGAGTCGCCTTGATGGCATGCTCTGAATGCCCATGGGCGATATCCACCACCAGCACATCCACACCGGCCTGCACGAGCGCCGCGGCCCGCTCCATGTAATCGCCCACCGCACCAATGGCCGCCCCCACCAATAGACGCCCCTCAGCATCAACCGCGGCAGACGGCTGGGATGCGTAGCGGAGAATATTTCGCGCGGTAATCAGGCCCTGGAGTCGACCGTGCTCATCAACGAGTGGCAGTTTTTTCAGTCGGTGCCGGTGAAGGATGCGACGGGCCTCCTGAATGGTCGTGCCCATGGGTGCTGTCACGAGCTCCGGACCGGCCGTCATCACGTCCGCCACGCGCCGAGCTCCATCGTCCTCAAAGAGGAGGTCTCGCGTGGTGATGATCCCAAGCACCCGGTCATTCTGGTCTACAACCAACAGACTGCCCGCGTTATAGCGCTCGAGCAGCTCTGAGGCTTCGGACAGAGTTTGCTCTGGCCGCGCTGTGAACACCTCGTGCACCACGTACTCTTCCGGACGTTTCACCCGGGCAACTTCCGCCACTTCCTGTTCAATGGTCATGAAGCGGTGAATGATCCCAATGCCGCCCTCCCGAGCCATAGCGGCCGCAAGGCGCCATTCAGTCACCGTATCCATGTTGGCGCTTACAATGGGCACTTTGAGTGTCAGGCGCCGGGTGAGTTGCCCCGTGGTATCCACATCTCGACGTGAACGAACACCGGAGCGGCGAGGGACGATAAGGACATCGTCATAGGTCAATGCGAAAGGAATATCTGTCATAGTCAAAAGCGCCCCGAGGCGAAGCCTGCAGATTATACCAGCGGCAATAAAGTAGTCCGTGTCACAAGGTTTGGCGGGAAGCCCGAAACCGGCTGGAAGTGGGGAATGCATTCCGTCGTTCTCCGTCGACCGCGAGGCACGGGGCTCCAGTTCAGGACGGCGAAATACGTTTCGCACTTGAAACAGGCGGCGCCGCCGCGCGGGCCTTACGTCACTGACCACCTGTACCATCCGCGGGAACGAAAATGATCATCGTCCATTTGGTGGTGGAACACCGCGCCGGTAGCGATGGCAAGTGATCATAGCGTACTATCCGCGAAGCTCAGTGATCATTCCGCTCTCGGAGAGCTACCCGACGAATGGTTTGTTACTCGGCGTTGCGAAGGAGACAGAGTTCACCCGTGGGTCAAGCGTGGATCATGCCGCCGCGATCGGTGATGTACAAGACGAGCATTCACGATCCGATCGATTACTACTACCGTCCCATCACCGGCCCCATCTACCGTGCCCGATTCCCGCTCTCATTGAAGCTGCTCGGTCCAAGCACCTTCGGCTCTATGCTTGAGGTGGGTTATGGCAGTGGCGTATTCCTTCCGGAGCTTTCCCGACACTGCCAGTCGCTGTCGGCCGTTGATTCTCACGCCCATCGCGCTGAAGTGGAGCGCATGCTTCAAAACACGAGTACGTCAGCGACGCTAACGGACGGCGATATCATGTCGCTCGAATATGCAGATGAATCGTTTGACAGCCTCGTGTGCTTAAGCGTCCTCGAGCACCTCCCGCCAACTGAGCTCCATAAAGCCGTGGGGGAGATGCGCCGAGTGAGTCGACCCGACGGAACGCTGATTCTGGGGTTTCCGGTACGTAACCCTGTGACTGATGCCTTCTTCGCGCTTGTGGGCTATAACCCGAGAGAGCTCCACCCATCCGGACATCAAGATATCATCCGCGCACTTCATGCGGGAATGGCGTCTGTTGAAGTCAACTGGTGGCCTAAGACTGTGCCCGTCGACCTCTCACTCTACGTGGTCTGTCGGTGCACCCCGGCCTCATAGGCAAGACGAAACCCGACCCTTTCCCATCCCCACCATGGTAGCCTCGTCCACGGCTCTCAGCGCCGCAAGAGTCGCTGGGCTGGCTGAACCAATCCAATCAATTATGTAGTTCGTAAAGCTAGTTATGCAGGCGAAGCGGTAATCTGTGTGATCACGGAACCCGTGCTCGGCACCCTGGTGAACTACTCGGCACTACCGGGAGACATTCAATGGATGACATGAAATCGTATCTCGTTCACGAGTTCCTGGACGAGTATCGCGCACAGCGCATGGATCGACGGGCCATGCTGAAGCGCGTCACGCTGATCATCGGCGGGGCGGCTACGGCGTCTGCCTGGCTGCAGTCTCAGGGGGAAGCGGTGAGCGCCGCCGAGGCAGCCCAATCCATCCATTATCTGATTCCATCGGACCAGATCGGCTCAGCGGTGACGGTGCAGGAGAATGACCCGGCTATCACGGGGGCCGGTATGGTGCAGTTCCCCGCTCGTGATGGCGCAACAATCTTCGGCTACGCCGCAAGCCCTGCAGGGATGGCGACCGCCCCGAGCGTGCTGATCATTCATGAGAACCGCGCCCTGCTGGATCACTATAAGGATGTGGCGCGGCGTTTTGCCCGGGAAGGATTCAGCGCACTGGCAATTGACCTCGTCTCGCGCGATGGCGGCACCGATAGCTTCGCAGATCAACCGTCGATCTCCGCGGCGCTCACCAATGCGGGGGCCGAACGGCACGTGGTCGACATGATCGCGGGTATCGATTTTCTCCTGGGGCAGCCCGGCGCCGTGCAGGGGGGAGTTGGCGTGACAGGCTTCTGTTTTGGCGGTAGCCAGGCTTGGCGGATCGCCGTGGAAGACGATCGCGTTGCGGCCACGGTCCCCTATTATGGCAGCGCCCCACCTTTGGCAAAAGTGCCAGCAATGCGCGCCGCGGCCTTTGGCGTGTACGCGTCTGATGATGAGCGCATAAACCAGAGCGCGGTGCCGCTCGAAGAAGCGTTGCGCACCAATGGCAAGACCTTCATGATGAAACAGTATCCGGGAACGTCGCACGGCTTCTTCAATGACACCGGCCAACGTCATGCGCCCGATGCCTCGCGCGAGGCATGGTCAGACACGCTAGTCTGGTTCCGTCAATACGTCCCGAACGCCTAGTCGACGGATAACAGGCGACCGAGGACGAGGTGCGGCTGCGACTGGCACCTTGCCAGCCGCAGCCGCAAGTGAATCGAGAATGCCACTTTTCAGTAAATGACCATTCCGTCAGCTTGAGCCCAGCGTAAGTCCGGCATCGACTACGATTGTCTCGCCGGTGATGCTCTCGTTGCGAATGAGCTCTAGGGCAACTCGGGCGGCGTCTTCCGTGGGCACGAGTCGTTCGAGAGCAGACTCCGCGGCAATGGCCTCGAGCGCGGCGTCGCCGAACCGCCTGCCCCAGCGCGTGGGCATGAAACCTGGTGCCACGGCATTGACCCGCACATCCGGGGCCATTGCTACCGCAAGGCAACGTGTCAGGTGGAGCAGCGCGGCCTTGGACACGCAATACGCGAGGCTACTCCCGGCGGGCCGAAGCCCTGAGATTGACGCGACATTGAGAATGCATCCGCGCTCGCTCCGAAGCGCAGGGGACGCTGCGCGAGCCAGCACCCATGGGGTTTTCACATTGAGCCCCATGATGGCGTCCCACTCATCATCATCCATTCCGTCGAGGTCAGCCATCGGAACAATTGCCGTACGGGCGGCGTTGTTCACAAGCGCGTTGATGCGACCAAAGGCGTCGAGAGTCTCACGAACGAGTCGACGTGCTTCATCCGGCCGCGAGACGTCAGCTTGTATCGCCACCGCCCGTGCACCGAGCGTCTCGAGATCCTGAACCGTCTGTAAGGCATCATCTCGAGA
The DNA here is from genome assembly GCA_046154735.1 of Chloroflexota bacterium. Lineage (GTDB taxonomy): Bacteria > Chloroflexota > UBA6077 > UBA6077 > JACCZL01 > CAVXYC01. The sequence goes on from JBJXFJ010000272.1 coordinate 12,903, forward strand.
GCGCGAGTAGTTGACCACCACCGTAGCGCCTTCAGCGGCCAAAGTCAGGGCAATAGCACGGCCTAGACCCGTGCCACCACCGGTAATGAGCACGACGCGGTTCGCGAGCGTCATGGAATGGATTCCGTGCTCACGGGATCACCGCGATGCGCGCCACGCCGCCGCGTCCTGCCGACCACTCCGCTTCGGCAAACGCCTCATTGATCTGATCAAGTGGATAGCGCGAGCCGACAAGCTCTTCAAATGGATATCGATCTTTGGCGCGCACAAGCCAATCAAGCGCGCGGGGAATCACCCAGCGATCGTAAGCCAAGACGCCGCGAATCTGCTTGGGCCGCCGCACGGCGTCATGGGGGATGATATCCGCATGTGCCCCGGGGACAATGTTCCCCATCCATAAGTAGCGGCCTCCCACCCGGAGCATTTCCAGGCCCTCCTGCACAACACTCGCCACACCGGCCACTTCGACACACACGTCCGCGCCAACACCGTCTGTCAGCTCCAGCACGCGCTTGACACGGTCAGACGCACCAGGATACTCCGTGAGGCTGATCGTGTCTTGCGCCCCGAAACGTTGTGCAAGCCCTAGTCGCGCCGGGACTCCATCTATGGCAATGACCCTTGCCGCGCCCATGTCTCGGGCCAGTGCGCACGCATACAGTCCCAGAGCACCCGCGCCCTGCACCACCACCGTGTCACTCAGCCAGATGCCAATCTGGTTCAAGCCGTAGACGACCTGCGCAAGCGCGCAATTCACGGGCGCAACGAGCTCATCGGAAAGCTCGTCAGGGACCTTGAACACCCACTGGCCACCTTTAATCAGGTAGTACTCCGCGTACGCTCCCAGAAAATGGGGTGAATCCGCCGCGGTTATGGTATTTCGCGTGCGGTATCGGTTGGGACACCCGGTGGTACCGCTCATACACGCCCAGCATTCTCCGCACGGAATAAAGTAGGCATACGCCACGCGATCTCCTTCGTGGAGTGGTCGCCCAAGGCTATCTGCCTGGCGGCCAACTCCGAGCTTGGCGATCGTTCCGGTCATCTCATGACCCTGCAGGCCGGGCGCCGGCTGGAACCAGGGCACCTCGCCACGCCACATATGAAGATCGGACCCGCAGATACCCGCCATTGTGACTTTTACCAGGATCTCGTCCGTGGCCGGCTCAGGCACCGGATACTCGCGAATCTCCATTCCCGTCGCGCCCTCGCGCGTCACCGCCGCACGTCCGTTCATTCTGACCTCCTCTTAGACATATCTGTGACTCTGGTTGCGCCCACGGCGAAGTACGCGCCTACTGAGACTGACACGCAACAGCGCCTCGTGCCCCGTCCAAATTGGTCTGTGGGGTTCTCCCGCCACCGGCGGTGTCGGGCATCTTGTCCGACCGTCTGGGGCGTTCCTGCTCGTCGCCGCGCGGTCGCTTCTTCACTGTCGGGCAAGATGCCCGACACCACCGACTGCATCCACCCAACAAACCATGATTGACAGAGCACTAGCTAGATTGACGCTGATCCTTAGGCCGACTCGGCCGCTTTCCCAGAATGCCGGCGGCAATCGTATTGCGCTGGATCTCCAGTGTGCCCCCGGCGATCATCCAGCCTCGGGTTCGGCGAAAAATGTATGACAACGGCGAATCCTGGGTGTAGCCCATTGCGCCAAAAATCTGAAGTGCCTCATTGGCAACCCAGAATCCGGTTTCATTGGCATAGCATTTGGCGATCGCAGTTTCAGTTGGGTCGATCCGTCCGGCGTCGATGCTGCTGGCAGCTCGGTAGATGAGCAGCCGCGCGGCATCAAGACGCATGCGCATATCCGCAAGCTTCCACTGGATTCCCTGCATGTCCGCCAGGTACGTGCCAAATTGCTGCCGCTGCAGGGCGTGTTCAACACACATCTCAAACGCTGCCTGTCCCAGTGACAGCGCACGGGTCGCATTCCCAATACGCTCTAGATTGAACACGGGAAACATATGACGGAATGCATCACGCTCAATGAGCATGTTTCCTCGAGGTACCCGGCATTCATCAAAGTACAGGGCACAATGCTGCTCGCCGCTGGTGAATCGCTCAGGCGGGCCCTTGGAGAAGCCTGGGGCATCACACGGCACTAGCACCACACCGACGTTTGCATTGCCAGCACCAAATCGTACCCAGGCGGCCACACAAGTGGCGTGGGGACCGTTGGAGTTCCAGAGCTTCTGCCCGTTGATGACAATCTCGTCGCCGTCAATCCGCGCTCGAGTTTGCAGCTCCGTGGCGGCTGAGCCAGCTTCCGGTTCGGACATGCCAATGGAGATGAGTCCTTCAACTCTGAGCAATGGCGTCAGATACTGCTGCTTGAGCTCCGCGCTGCCAAACAAGGCAAGCTGACGAATTGGCCCAAAATTGGTCGCCTGAATAACGTCGCCGGCCACCGGATTAACCGAAGCCACCTGCTCCATGACGATCACAGAATCCATCATGGAGCCACCCTGGCCACCATCTTCAATGGGGAAGTTGATTCCCGTGAGCCCAGCATCAGCGAGCAGGCGCCCAAAGTCCCAGGGATATGCATCGTGCATATCTGACTGGAATGCACTGACGGCAAACCGTTCGCGCGCAAGCTGCCGAGCAGTCTGCCTCAGCATCTCCTGCTCGGACGACAGCGTGAAATCCATTTAGCCTCGATCCTCCGTAACGTCATTGATCGACCGTGCCGCGGCCGCCAGCGCTGCCATCACGCGAACGCCACGCTCCGCGGTGGGGAAGAGCGGAATTCCAGCGTCCCGATACACGGCAATTCCGCGCGGCGCCAGCGCCTCAGCCCCCATGCGCGAAACTATGATTGGTTTGCCCACGTCGCGGAGGCCCACGACCGCTTCAGCCACTCTGATCGCCGGCGGATCGGCATTCGTGGTCAACGCCAGAAACAACATGTCGATATTGGGTGATTCAATAACCAACTGAAGGACCTTGGTAAACATTTCTGGCTGCGCCGTATATTGCATGGTCACATCCACCGGATTCTCCGGAGCGCCAAAAGGCGGTACTACCTCGGCCACAGCTCGATAGACCTCGGGCAACAGCGGCGGCAACGTGAGACCATGCCGTTCACATTCGTCCGCCACAAGGCTACAAGCCCCACCAGACGCCGAGATGACACCTACCCTAGGACCAGCGGGCAATGGCTGCGTCTTGAGTGCTTGAGCGATGTCGAGCAGGTCAAACAGCTCAGGCACGCGCACAACCCCTGCCTCTCGCAACGCCACATCCGCGAGTCGCTCATCTCCCATCATTGCGCCGGTGTGTGACTCCACAGCCCGGCGACCAAGGGCTGTGCGACCGGTCTTATAGGCAAATACAGGCTTGCCATGTGCACGCGCGCGTCGGGCGGCGAGGCAAAATCGCTCCCAGTCGCGGATCGTCTCGAGAAATAGAAGAAAATGTTCAGTCTCAGTGTCATCGGCCATGGCATCGAGCACGTCCGAGGCTGTTAGATCGGCCTCATTGCCCGTTGCCACCCAGAAGCTGAAACCCAGCCCTTGCTCCCATCCGCGACTGATTAGTGATCCCCCCAATGCACCACTCTGAGTAATCAATCCTGATGGTCCAGCCGGTGTGTGCTCCAGTTCCAGGGCCATACCAAACGCTGTAAAGGTTCGCGAAATCGGGCGCACAACACCGGATGTATTTGGCCCGATGAGTCGGATTCCGCGCGCCCGCGCTGTGCGGACCACCTCATCCTGAAGCTCTCGCCCATCCTGGCCCACTTCTGCGAAACCTGAGGCATGGATCACAGCGGCAGGCACACCACACGCCCCGGCTTCATCCACCGCCGCCGCCACGACAGGCGCGGGAGCCAGAATGTGCACCACATCCACCACTTCAGGCAGTGCCGCCACGCTCGGGTAACAGGGCTGGCCGTCTATTTCAGTCTCTCGAGGATTCACGAGATACACCCGACCAGCGAATTCGTGCCGATCAAGATAACGACGGAGTCGCGTTGACATTGCCGTTGGTGAGCGCGAAGCCCCAATGATGGCCACTGAATGTGGACTGAGCATGCGCTGTACGGCTTCTCGACCAGCAGAAGTCTCACCCACCGCCGTGGACTCCGTGGTTCGCACAATTAGCGCATCTAGCACGGTTGCACCAAACTCGGTGACAGCGAGCGGATTGATCTCAATCTCTGTGATCAGTGGATCGCGTCCCATCAGATCGGATACAGCCAGCATGGCCTTAGTCACCGCGCTGAGGTCCACTGGAGTACTCCCTCGACCACCGCTCAGGATCGGCCAGCCACGGAGCTCTTCCAACATGGCTCGCGCCACCTTCAGATCAATTGGCAGCAGCCGAAGCGAACGATCGTCAAGCGCCTCCACCCATACACCACCTAAGCCAACGGAGATCGCAGGTCCGTAGGTGGGATCACGCACGGCACCGATCACCAGCTCAATCTGATGCTCAAGCTGCTGCTCGATGAGGATGCCCTCAGCCGAAAGTCCCTTTTGAGATGCCAACGCAAGGAGCGCGGACACCGCGGATTCGAGCTCCTCCCTATTTTTCAGATTGAGCTTCACCGCGCCGAGATCACTCTTGTGACTCACTCCTGGTATCACTAGCTTGGCCACGGACGGAAATCTGACTTCGTCCGGTAATTCACTGGAATCCCTAACCACCGTGCCGTTAGGAATGGCGAGGCCGCGCAACGCCAGGATACGCTTGGCTTCGGGCTCAGACAGTTGGGAGATTGCCGATTCGTTAGACACGCGCCAAGACTAGCAGATTTTGACTGAAGCGGTCTTTCTCCAGTAGGGTGGGGTAAGTTTTCAGGTTCGAAGGGGCAGATAGTCACCGAAGAGACTCGGAGACACAGAGTTACTTCTTCGTTCTCTCTTCGTTTCTGCGTCTCTGCGGTAAACATCCCTCGAGACGTGAACAGTTACAGGCTGGGAGCGCGTTCGATTTCTGGAGTCCGACGTGGGGGAACGCACCCAACGTCCCATTCTCCGTGTACGCGCTCCGTGAGCTTCAGAATGATGATGAGCAAGAATTCGGTCAGCAACCGCGCACTTTCAACGATACGAACGGAGTCCACATGCACGCTATACAGGTCACGAAATACGGTGGCCCCGAAGTTCTCGAGTTAAGCCAGGTCCCTACCCCGGAGCCCGGTCCCGGACAGGTCAGGATCAAGGTGGTAGCAACCAGCGTCAACTTCGCGGACATCCAGGGACGAAAGGCGCCGTATCACACATCTGCTCCTCCCCCATTCATCCCCGGACTCGAAGCCGCCGGCACCATCGACGCTGTGGGGCCCGGCGTCTCTGGTTTCGAAGTTGGTCAACGTGTCGCGGCGCTCGCGGACGGCGGCTCCTACGCCGAATATGCAATCGCACGGACGATCGGCGTCTTCCCAATAGCAGACAGCATCCGCTGGGAATTCGCGGCAGTATTTCCGTCCGTTGGGACAACTGCCTTCAATTTGCTCACACTCGCGGCGCGGATACAACCCGGCGAAACGGTGCTCATCCACGCCGCCGCGGGTGGGGTGGGCAGCACTGCAGTCCAGCTCGCGCGGGTTCTGGGAGCGGGACGCATCATTGGCACCGTGGGAAGCACTGAGAAAGCCGAGCTCATCGCAACGCTCGGCGCGGATGAGGCCATCAACTACCGAACGGAGTCAGTGCCCGAGCGTGTGATGCAGATCACGGGCGGCCTTGGAGCGGATGTAATTCTGGACGCCGTCGG
>JBJXFJ010000438.1:0-3099 GCA_046154735.1 Chloroflexota bacterium
GCTGTGGTGCACCTCGATGCTCGAGCCGCTGACCGAATACGCCAGGCCCAGGCCCCAGACATACTCCCGCTGGCTGTCCTTCAGCAGCACCGGCAAGCCCCGGTTTACGTCATAGGTGAAGTGGGGAGTGCTAGACGTGCTGCTCTTGCAGATGCGTTTACCATCCCCGTCATAGGCGTAGTTCGTGGTGCTCCTGCCACTGAGAGCCACTTGCCATAACCGATTGGCCTGATCATAGCTGAACGTATCCGCGCCCCGACCGGTGCGATTGCCACTGGCGTCGTTGGTCTCATTCGTGCTCCCCACCTGGGTGAGGCGATCAACCGTGTCGTACTACTAGGTGGTGGTCGTCGTCAGCTCATTGGCGCTGGTGCGGCGGTTCCCATAGCTCTATTGATCGGCCATTTCACGAGCGTGCCAAGCCACATGGTAAGCATCCATTCAGAATATGTCGAGATCATCTCCTAGAGTGTGTGCACGATCTTCAGGCATCCAATAAGAGAGTCGCCCGGGACTGAGCCCTCCGGAGATGCAGCGCAGATCGGATAGTCGCTGAAGCGTCGCGCCTGACAGGTTCTTTTCGAGAATGAGCCTTGCAACGCGATCAGTGACGAAGATATAGCGTGGGAGCGGCCGAACCATAAAGATGTCACTTCCATCCCACTGGCTTGACACAATCAGATTCTCCGGGTCCTGAAAACAACTGTAATGAAGATATCCGCACGCTTCGCAGCGTCTGTCAAGAACGATGCCCGAATCTGCGGGAGCGAGGCCAGCCCATCCCGTCGTGACCATCTCCCACACATCAATGGACTGAGTTTCCCCATCCGTGGGGAAGTCAATCGAGGCCGCTCTGACAGAGAACCCTGTGACTTCTTCAGATTCAAACAATCGAAGCGTTCGATTGGTAAGGAGACATTCGAAGCTCCAGAGAAAATCTCCCTGGGGCACTGCGTCGCTGGAAAGTCGGAGCGGTTGTGTCCTCCTGCCCGCTCGCCGGTGTGCAGGGTTCACCGGGCACTCAATCTGCTCAAGTTGCACCGCTCTATGCCAATCAAGGCGCTCAGGTCCCCCATTCTGTGGTCCAAGCCGCCAGACAGGTCCGACGTCAGCGAGCAATTTGGAACTCCCTCATGAGCTGATCCAGGAAAGCGAATACTTCGTCGATTGTTGCATTTGGATTCTCCGCGAAAAAATCATCCCATCGGCTATTCCAATTCGCCTCGCCCGTGTGAACTCCATCTGGCTTGAGCCTATGCTTGGATCTCGAAATCTTGATCTTGTATGCGGGATTGTCCCAATCAATACCTAGCCGCTTCCAGTGTGCTTGAAATCTCTGTGCTTGTGGGAACAGGTGATGTTCCTCCAAAGGGTCGAAGGAACCACCTTGCGTGCCCGATTCGCCAGGGTCGTCCGGAGAGTTGATGGGCACTACGATCATGACTGGTTGGGCTATTCCATTCGGTCCTTTCACCCAAACTAAGGCGACGATCAAGTAACTGGTCAATAATCCGTGGGAGGGCCCGAGCGGCAGAGGGGTAGAGGCAATCACGAACGAGTCACAGACTGCGTAGTGGCACCAGACCCCCCGGATTCGCCCTTGTGCGCGGCGCGGTCCGGCCCGTAGGGTAACGCATCCCCCAGGAACGAGTCGCGCGATGCCCGTGGACCTGCGTATCCTCCAGTCGATCGATCCCGACGCGCTGCCGGACGCCCAGCTCCGGCCCACCCTGCGCTTGCTCCTGAATATCATTGAAGAACTGGTCGTGTCCGTCGAGTTGCTCGAGGTTGAGAACCAACAGCTCCGGAACGAGATCAACCGCCTGAAGGGCGAGCACGGCACCCCCCGCATCCCACCCCGGAAGCCACCGACCGGCGGCGGGAATGTCTCGTCGGAGCAGAAGCGGCAGGAACCGCGCCCGTGGCAGAAGGGCGCGAAAAAGGACCAGCTCACGATCACCCGCACCGAACGGCTCATGGTCGATGCCGCGAACTTGCCCGCGGATGCGGCCCGCGCCGGGATCGACACGGTGGTGGTCCAGGATCTGATCTTCCAGGTGGACATGATCGCCTTCAAGCGCGATGTCTGGTATTCCGCCAGTGAGCAGCGGCGGATCATGGCGCCCCTGCCGGCCGGCGACAGCGGGATGGGGATCGGCCCGCATCTCAAAGCCCTGGCCCAGGCGCTGCACTTCGGCGCCAACGTCACCGAAGCGAAACTGGCCGAGCTGTTCCGCCACGCTGGCGTGGTCGTGTCGCACGGCTTCCTGGCCGGTCTGCTGGCTCCCGAGGGCGCAGCGGACGATCCGTTCGTCACCGAAGCACGGGCGGTGGAGCAGGCCGGGCTCGCCAGTAGCCCGTGACAGCACCTCGATGCCACCAGCACGCGCGTCGATGGGGAGCCCTGGCACTGTCATGTCCTGGGCAATCCGCTCTTCACGGCGTATCACACCACACCCACCAAGGATCGGCTGACCGTGTTAGACGTGCTCCAGGGCTGTCCGGACTTACGCCGCTATTAGCCGAACGCCGCGGCCGACGCGTATCTGGACCAAGTGGGGCTGTCGTCAACCGCGCGGGGGCGATTGGCAAACTGGCCGCGTGATCGGGATCTCGATGAGGTCACGGTCACCGAGCTGTTGGCGGCGCAGCGGCTGGTGCTGGTCCCGCAGTAGCAGACCCGCATCCGCGAAGCGTTGGCGTTGGGCGCGATGCCCGCCCGCGCGGATTGGCCCCGGATCACGACGCTGGTGTGTGATGACGCGGCCGCGTTCCGACTCGTGACCGAGGACATCGCCTTGTGCTGGGTGCACGAAGGGCGGCAGTACACCAAACTGGTGGCCTATCTGGACATCCACCGCCAGATGCTGGACACCGTGCGCGATCAATTCTGGACGTATTACCGGGAGCTGCGAGCGTATCGGGAGCATCCCACGGCCGACGAGCGCACGCGACTGACCGCGCGGTTCGAGGCCCTGTTCGGCCAGGTCACCGGCTCCCGCCTGCTGGATGAGCGGCTGGCGAAGACCCGGGACAAGCAGGCCTCTTTACTACGCGTTCTGGAGCATCCGGAGCTGCCACTGCACAACAACCCGGCCG
>JBJXFJ010000285.1:0-13448 GCA_046154735.1 Chloroflexota bacterium
GCTCGCCAATCGCACAGCCTCCCGGATGAGGGGACGCGGCATGCCCGACTCGAGCAAGCAGTGGCCCCATGACCAGAAACGATGCCCGCATGCGGCGCGCCAGATTTTCGCGGGAGCGAGTCTCGACAATGCGCTCGGCTCGAATTGCCACTTCATGTGGTCCGAGGAAGCGGATTTCCGCGCCGAGGCCTTCCATGACTTCCGCCATGGTGTGAATGTCCTCGATGTTGGGGACGTTGGAAAGAATGCACCAGTCTGAGGTCAGTAAGCAGGCCGCCATAATCGGAAGGGTCGCGTTCTTAGCACCCCCAATTCTTACTGTGCCTCGCAAAGGGTGCCTACCCTCAATTCGAAGGCGAATCGGCCGAGCGGGACGACTGGTGATGCCCTCGCTCGACTCAACAATCATGAGCCAAGTGTCCGACGTCGACGTCTCACAACATTCAGCCGTGCCATAGAGCGGCTCAAAGCAACACGAGCTGCCTGGACTTGCAGCGGGGCTCCGCCCTTTGCTGCTTCCTTGAGCGCAGTCTCAGCCTGCTCCCGCGCCTCAGTAGCACGAGCTTCATCTATTTCATCCTCGCGCTCAGCCGTGTCAGCCAGGACAAGCACTCGATCTCGGTTTACCTGGAGGAACCCGCCACCTACAGCCATGGCGGACTCCTGGCCATTCTTCTTTATTCGGAGAACACCTGGTGCAAGCAGGGTCAGCAACGCGGCATGCTTGGGGAGTATTCCCAGCGTCCCTTCGCTGCCCGGCGCAACCACCATATCCACATCATCTTCAGCCAACAACTGTCGTTCGGCCGAGACGACTTCTACTCGCAACTTCGCCATCTATCCTCCGTCAGAACGGGCATCGGTTCGGTCACTATCAGCATACAGGCTTCAGAAATCACCGGGCAACGCGCACCGCGCCTCTTGTGACATCCCGCGGTCGCTGTGCCAGGACAATCTGCTGTCAATCCGCGCGCCGTTCCCAGTCTGCGGTGGTCGAGGCAGCTCAATCGGGTCAATCACCGAGCTCAACTATCTGCTGCAACCTGCGAAGCGACGCCTCAAAATCGTGATCAATACGCTCACGTGCGCCAAATGCGCTAATGAGCATGCCCAAGGGGCCGCCAGGCTGGTGAAATGCCAACTCCGCACGGAGCCGCGTTCTTGACTCTGAAATTGCTTCCAGTCGCGAATCAGAACGACTCTTGAAGCCGGGTCCCAGAGTGGACTCGATCACGATCCGACTCGGCGGCTCGAGTAGCGAACATCGACCTCGCGCCTCCCATACTCTTCCCAAGGCCTCAACCTGCGAAACCGTTTCTGATCCGACTCGAATTGAGCCGGAAGTCAGAACTCTCACGGACCGCACGCCCACGAGCCATTCCGGAGTTCGCTCAGGCGATGATATCAATGCGAACACGCGCTCAATCGGAGCGTCAAGGGTAAGCTCTCGACTGACGCGCTCTAACGCCACCGGTTCCTCACGGCCAAGAAAAAAGGGCCGCTTCCGCGGCCCTCGTCTCGTATCAATGCTCTACGATCCCTCGGGAGCATCCGGATCCACGTCGTCAGGGATATCCACACCCTCTTCAGCGGTCTCCTGCCCAACTTCTCGTTCATTGTCATCATCAAGGAAGGCTTCGCCAAGTCCAATTCGCTGAGTCATTGTCTGCTCCGTTCATCGGCGAGCTTTTCGCTCGCTTCGCATTCACTGTAACACTGAAAGCGCGAAAGATATGTCAAATTCGCGACAGTTCAAATCAGGCAGCCGCCATGGTGCGCGCCTTCTCAGCAGCCTCTTCAATATTGCCCACCATGTAGAATGCCTGCTCCGGGAGATCGTCGTGCTTGCCATCCAGAATCTCTCGGAATCCACGCACCGTATCTGCCAGTTTCACGTACTTACCGGGGGTGCCTGTGAAGGCCTCAGCCACGAACATGGGCTGTGATAAATAGCGCTGAATCTTGCGTGCTCGGGACACGGTAAGCCGATCATCCTCGCTCAGCTCATCGATACCGAGAATCGCAATGATGTCCTGGAGATCTTTATAGCGCTGAAGCACCTTCTGCACGTCACGGGTGACCTGGTAGTGTTCGTCTCCAACAATTCGCGGGTCAAGGACCCGCGAGGTTGAGGCGAGGGGATCCACCGCGGGAAAGAGCCCCTGCTCCGCAATCGAACGCTCGAGTGAGATCGTGGAGTCAAGGTGCGCAAACGTCGTCGCGGGCGCGGGATCCGTGTAGTCGTCAGCGGGCACATAGATCGCCTGCAGCGAGGTAATGGACCCCGTTTTCGTAGACGTGATGCGTTCCTGAAGCTGGCCCATTTCACTGGCCAGGGTGGGCTGATAGCCCACGGCGGATGGGAGCCGGCCGAGCAACGCGGAAACCTCTGCGCCTGCCTGTGTGAAGCGGAAGATGTTGTCAATGAAGAGCAGTACGTCCATACCCTGATCACGGAAGTACTCTGCCATTGTGACACCGGTCAGACCAATGCGCTGTCGAGCCCCAGGGGGCTCGTTCATCTGACCAAAGACCATGGTGGTCTTGTCCATGACGCCTGACTCAGTCATTTCAAGCCAGAGGTCATTGCCTTCACGGGTCCGTTCGCCCACACCAGCGAACACGGATCGGCCGCCGTGCTGCTTGGCCACGTTGTTGATCAGCTCCTGAATGATGACGGTCTTGCCGACACCCGCACCACCGAAGACGCCAACCTTACCGCCCTTACGAAACGGAGCGATCAGGTCGATGACCTTGATTCCCGTTTCGAAGACTTCGGGCGCCGTCTGCTGATCAACTAACGCTGGCGCTGGACGATGGATCGGATAACGAAACTCCGCGTTCACCGGGCCACCATCATCGATGGGCTCACCGAGAACGTTGAAAATCCGCCCGAGAGTGGCCTCTCCCACGGGCACGGTGATGGGAGAGCCGAGATCAACCGCTTTGGAACCTCGACGCAAGCCTTCGGTCGGCCCCATGGAAACGCACCGCACCCAGTTATTCCCGAGATGAAGCTGCACCTCTACCGTGAGCTTCTGTGTGCCGCTTTCGTCCAGCCAGATTTCCACGGCGTTCATGATATCGGGAAGCTGGTCAACCGGAAACTCGGCGTCCACTACGGGGCCGATGACTCGGAGTACTTTCCCTTCCGCCATTATTGCCTCCATGATGCGGGGGGCGCCTGAACGATCCCCCGAGTCGTGCTTAACTTGAAAATGACGCGGGCGGCCCCGCATTGCTCATCCAGTGTGTCAAGGCCGCGCCACGACTATCCGTTGGCGCCCTTACCGTGCTGACGCGGCCATGGCCTCCGCCGCCGAGGCGATCTCGGTGACTTCGCGCGTGATCGCAGCCTGCCGGGCCTTGTTATAAGTCAGCGTGAGTGAGTCCACCAGCTCCTTCGCGTTGTCCGTAGCGTTACGCATGGCGATCATCCGCGCGCTTTGCTCACTCGCCTGTGTCTCGAGCAACGCCTGATAGATCTGCACCTCGACAAAACGCGGTAACAGCTCTTCCAGAATTCCAGCGGGATTCGGCTCAAAAATGTAATCGGCCGGCTTCGTATCGCTCCCGCCCGGGGACTGCAAGGGGAGAAGCTGATCCACCTGCGGTCGCTGCGTGAGTGTATTGATGAACTTCGGGTACACCAAGTAGCAACGGTCCATCACGCCGGCGTTGTAGCTATCCAATATGACTCGGGCAATCGGGATGATGTCATCATATGACGGTGCATCGCCGATGCCCGTAAACGTACCCAATAATTTGTGGCCCCGCCGGGTCATAAAGTCCTGGCCCTTACGGCCCACGGTAAGCAGCTCAATCGGATGCTGCTGCTCCAGAATAAGCTCTGACCCACGACGGATCACGTTCGTATTGAGTCCACCGCAAAGACCGCGATTGGTTGTGAACAGCACAACCCCAACCGTGTCGATGGGCCGCTGGACCAGCAACGGATGGAGCTCCGCTCCGGCACTTCCGCCGATGGATGATGCCAACTCCTGGATAAGCGATCGCATCGTGTCAGAATACGGCCGCGCGGAAGTCACGCGCTGCTGGGCGCGCCGCATTCTCGATGCAGCCACCATCTCCATCGCTTTGGTGATTTGCGAGGTGTTCTTGATTGACCGAATACGGCGCTTGATATCGCGCAAACTAGGCATTCGTGGAGCTCCTCTTCATCATGATTATGAGGAGAAGTTCACGGTGCGCTGAAACTCTTCAATGGACTGTCGCAGCGCGGGCATCGTATCATCCGAGATAGACCTGTCCTGCGTGATCGCCCGACCGATCTCGGCATGAGCCGTGTCCATGAACCGGTAAAACTCCGATTCCCACTGCTGGACTCGCTCTACGGGTACCTCATCCAGATAGCCGTTTGTCACAGCAAAAAGGATCATAACCTGCTTATCCAGTGGGATCGGCGAGAACTGCGGCTGCTTGAGCACTTCAGTAATGCGTAGTCCAAGTTCAAGCTGAGCTCGCGTAGCGCGGTCAAGCTCAGAAGCAAACTGCGCGAACGCCGCAAGGCTTCGGAACTGGGCCATGTCCAGCTTGAGCTTGCCTGCCACCTGCCGCATGGCGCGAGTTTGCGCCTTGCCGCCCACGCGGGAAACCGAGATGCCCACATTCAGTGCAGGTCGAACCCCCGCGTAGAATAGGTCGGACTCAAGGTATATCTGACCATCGGTAATTGAGATCACATTGGTGGGAATGTACGCCGAAACGTCATTTGCCTGAGTCTCAATGACTGGCAAGGCCGTGAGCGACCCCCCGCCATTGTCCTTATTCAGCCTGGCCGCTCGCTCAAGCAGGCGCGAGTGGAGATAAAAGACGTCACCAGGATAAGCCTCACGACCAGCCGGTCGCCGAAGCAACAATGAAACCTGTCGATAGGCCCACGCATGCTTGCTGAGATCGTCATAGATGATCAGGGCATCTCGGCCTGACTCCATGAACTCCTCACCCATAGCACACCCTGCGTAGGGCGCAAGGAACCACATGGGCGCCGGGTCTGAGGCGGCGGCGGCTACAACCACCGTATGATCCATCGCTCCGTACTCTTCCAGAATGCCGACAACCTCCGCAACGCTCGACTCTTTCTGGCCGATCGCTACGTAAATGCAGAGAAGGTCGCCGCCCTTCTGGTTGATGATAGTATCAAGTGCAATCGTCGTCTTTCCGGTCTGACGATCGCCAATGATGAGCTCGCGCTGACCGCGGCCAATCGGGATCATGGCATCAATCGCCTTAATCCCTGTCTGAACCGGCATATCCACTGGTTCCCGCAACACAACGCCCGGGGCAAGCCGCTCCACGGGACGGAACTTGGTCGTGGGAATTGGCCCCTTGCCATCGATAGGACTACCGAGAGCATCGACCACACGGCCAATTAAGGCGTCACCCACGGGAACCTGGGCGATGCGGCCCGTGCTCTTGACCTCCATTCCTTCGGCAAGGCCGAAATAGGGGCCCATGATGATGGCACCCACGGTGTCCTCATCGAGGTTGAGCGCGATGCCCATCACCGGTTCACCGGTGAGCTCGTTCTTTACGGGAAACTCCAGCAGCTCCCCTGCCATTGCATTGGATAGCCCCCAGATACGGGCGATACCATCACCGACTTCCACGATCTGGCCGACATTCGTGGCAGCCAGGGAATCGTCAAATCCCTCAATCTGACGACGGAGAATCGCGCCGATCTCTTGCGATCGCATTCGTTACATTGCCTCCTGTGCGCGCAAACCGGGAGTTAGACCGTTTGCGCCAGCGCTACACGCAATCGGTCAAGCCGGCCTCGAATACTTCCATCGAGCACCTTGTCGCCAATTCGCGCAACGAGACCACCGATAATGTCTGGGTCCACACGCGTTTCAATCACCACCTGACGGCCAAGGTGCTGGGCAAGCCGCGCAACGACGAGGTCGCCTGTGGCTTGATCAAGCGGTTCTGCCGTGGTGACTTCTACAACCTGAATCCCTCGATGCTCGTTCAGCAGTGCGCGGAACGTCGTCAGAATATCAGGCAGCAAATTGAGCCGATCCTGGCGCACCAGAAGCACCAGGAAATTCCTCACCTGTGGCTCCATCTCGGGGAACGCACCGAGAATCATCTCTTCCTTGCGCTCGCGTGATACCACGGGACTCGTAAACGCGCGATGAAGACTGGGTTCTGCAAGGATCGCCGTGATGGCAGCCAGTTGCTCTTCCCAGTCATCAAGCCCGCCGCTATCCAACCCCACGTCGAACGCGGCTTCCGCGTAACGACGCGCTCGGCCGGCGACCCGCGCCATGATCCTGGCTCCTTACCGCACCCCGCCGTTAGCGGCGGGCAGCTCTGTGAGAAATTCCTCAACGATCCGACGATTCAACGGCGAATCAAGATTCGCCTTCACGACACGTTCAGCCGCAAGGATGCTCAGTTCGGCCACCTGTTGTCGAAGCTCAGCCATAGCCTGATCACGCTCAACAGCAGCTTCAGCCTGTGCCCGCTCAACAATGCGCCGGGCCTCGTCCTGGGCAGCCTGGCGTGCTTCAGATTTGACCTGCTCGGCCATCGCTGTCGCCTGACTCAGCATTGCCTGGACCTGGCGGCGCGCGTCATCCATCTGCGCAAGCCGCTCCTGCTCATCACGTGCAGATTGAACGCGAATCTGCTCCGCTTGCTCCATACTCTCGCGGATCCGCTCAGCCCGCTCATCCAAAATCTTCACTACCGGCTGATAGAGCACCCGGCTAAGGAGAAAAAGGAGCAGCAGGAAGTTGGCGGTATGCCACAGGAACCCGGGGAGATTGATCCCCAGCGTTGTTAGAACTTCCATAAGTCATCAAGCAGCATTCAGTCGTCATCGCCTCGGGTCATTTCGCGCTCCCGGATGCGATGAAGACTGAATGCCGCGGACTATCCGACCCTGCCAACAAGCAGGAACGAAATGACGAGACCGTAAATTGCGATGGCTTCTGCGAAGCCGAGGCCTACAAGCATTGGAACCAGGATTGGCCCACTCACCTCAGGATTACGACCAATTGCCTCCATCGCCTTACCAACGCCGTAACCGATCCCGAGCCCAGGCCCCAACGCGCCAAGACCAAATACCAGACCAATTCCCAACGGAACGAATAGACTCTCAGGCACTTCCCCAACCTCCTAGATTACTAATGATGTTGTTCCTCAGCCTCCGCACCGTGCCCATGGGCGGTGGCTATAGAGAGGAATGCTAGTGTAAGCATCGCAAAAATGAGCGCTTGGACCACGCCAACGAACATCTCAAGTCCAAGAAAAATGAAGAGGACAGGTGGAGCCAGCCGGACCATTGTCTCGAGCAACACCTCACCCGCAAACACGTTTCCGAATAGTCGGAGCGAGAGCGAGAGCGGCCGACTGAGCTCGGTGATGATGTGTAACGGATTTGGAACGACGAATTCTTTCAGGTACCCGCCAACGCCCATCGACTTGATGCCCCATACCTGAACGGAGATGAACACCACAATTGCCATGGCGGCTGTGAGATTCAAGTCACTATTGGCCGAGCGAAACCAGGTGACATTGCCAAAGATTGGCAGGAGTCCAATCCAGTTGTTACCCAAAATGAATAGAAATGCGGTTACTACAAGCGGGACGAACATGCGACCGCGTTTTCCAGCGACCTGTTCAATCACGCCAATCCACGCCTCGATGATTGCCTCAACCACATTTTGCGCGCCGGACGGAACAGCTTTCAAATTTCGTGTCACCGCCCAGGCAACCAATAAGAGCACCGCCATCACAAGCCAGGCGGATAGCACGGTGTTAGTGACAGGGATTCCTGCGAGCGAGAAGATCTTCGTCGCTTCGGGCGCAAGCACGTGCTCCTCGCCGTGTGCAGCGTCCGATGCCGTCTCCGCCAGAAGCAGTAAGTAGTCGATCCTCACTCTGTCCTATCCTTGTCCTTCTCCGCCGGCGCGTCAATTTCTTGACAGCTAAGTTTCCTCATCGTCTTCACCATCGTCGCGATTGCTGAAGAAAGCCCCACGAGCACGCCGATCATGGTGAAGACTGGAGCGTTTTGCAACCCCAGCCAGCCGTCGATCGCATTACCCATAAAGATACCCAGTCCTACCGCCACCGCGAGGGCGACCCCGAACTGGGTAGCAACGGCAATTGCCTGCCAGGTTCGCAAATTTCGCTGCACGAGCACCTCTTTCCGGTGCAAGCAAGGCCAGTATATCATCGGTATTTCGGGGCGGCAAATGCGGCGAACTTTCGCTCCGGCGCGCCGCGATTGCACAATCTCCCGTACCATAGAGTGCATTCAATCGTACTGCAAGGAATTGGCAATCCGGCCGCGCACTTTCAATGGCCCCGGCCAAATCCGGCTCCAGTAACGCGCAGTTTTCATAACGCAACATCAGGAGTGGACATCTATGACCGCTGGCGCAGTTGGCGACCAAATCATTGGCTCGCGAGTACGTCGGGTTGACTCGGCCGATAAGCTTACCGGCCTTGCTCGTTTCTCTGCCGATCTCAATCTCCCAGGAATGCTTCACGCTCGGCTCGCCCTGAGCCCATATGCTCATGCCAAGCTCAATGGCATGGACACCAGTGAGACGCTGGCTCTTCCCGGTGTCGTAGCCGTGGTCACCGCGGCCGACCTCGCATCCATCATCAAAGTAGAACCAAGCTCGCGAGCCCGCGCCATGCTAGCCATCGACGAAGTACGGTACTGTGGCGAGCCCGTGGCCGTGGTGCTAGCTGAGAGCGAGGCCGCTGCCGAAGACGGCGTAAACCGCCTCGTCGTCGACTACACTGAGCTCCCGGCGATCATTGACCCTATGCAAGCCCTGGAACCAGGCTCGCCGGCGGTCTGGCCCAACGGTTTCCTCGATGACGAGGGCGAGGGAGCGGCGCACGGTATTGCCGGCAGCGGTACGAGCGCGGACGCGCCATCAAAGAACATCTCGTCCACCACGAACATGGATCGCGGAGACATCGACGCGGGCTTCGCGCAGGCGGATGCAATTGTCGAACGGACCTACCGGGTCCCCATTGTCCATCAGGGCTATATCGAGCCGCACGCGTCCGTCGCCTCGGTCGATCCGACCGGCCGCGTCACTGTGTGGACGATGACCCAGGGCATCTGGCGGGTGATGGACGAGGTCACCGCCACGCTCGGCCTGTCCAGTCATCAGCTCAAGGTTGTACCCATGCCCGTTGGCGGGGGCTTCGGCGGAAAAACAGTCTTGCTGGAGCCACTGGCCGCCGCGTTGGCATTGTTCCAACATCGGCCGATCCAGGTGGTCATGACCCGCATGGACGAATTCCTCGCCACAACGCCTTCCCCGGCCGCGGTGATCAGCCTGAAACTTGGGGGCAAGAAGGACGGATCGCTGACAGCTTTAGACGCGAAAGTGGTATTTGACGCAGGGATGTTCCCCGGCTCTCCCATGTCAAACGGCTGTCTCATGGTTGGAGCCTACTACCAGGTTCCCAATCTCCGCATCCGTGGCTATGAAGTGGTGACGCACAAGGCGCCCCAGGGCGCCTATCGCGCGCCCGGTGCTGTCCAGGGCACCTATGCCATTGAATCGGCGGTCGAAGAGCTTGCCCGCAAGCTTGAGGTTGACCCTATAGAGCTTCGACTGAAAAATGTCTCTATGCCCGGCGATCCCTTGCCCAATGGCGGTAAGTGGGCACATATGGGCCTCAAGCAGGTGCTGGAGGCACTACAGGCACACCCAGCCTGGAAGAACCGATCCACGTCCCCGAATGTTGGCTTTGGCGTTGCCGTTGGCGGCTGGATGGGCGGGGCGGGACCGGGGGCAGCCACCACCAGGCTTGAGGCTGACGGCTCGCTCTCCGTGATCCTCGGATCCGTTGACATTTCCGGCACCAATACCGGTATTGCACTCATCGCGGCCGAGGCGTTTGGCATTCCCTTCGAAAGAGTTCGCGTAGTGAACGCGGACTCTGATTCGGCGCCCTTTTCGGGCATGGCTGGTGGGAGCAAGATTACCTTGACCATCGGATCGGCCGTCTCCGAGGCCGCCACGGATGCTCGGCAGCAAGTTCTCGCCATCGCCGCGGACCAACTCGAGGCCTCCCCGGAGGATCTCGACATCATTGTTGATCGCGTGGAGGTGCGGGGCGCACCGGATCGGACCATCGGACTGGCCCGGTTGGCCAAGCTCACCATGTCCATGGCCGGGAAATACGGTCCGGTGCAAGGGCGTGGCTCCATTGCCATCACCAGCCGGAATCCGGGCTTGGCGGCGCATCTGGCAACGGTCCGCGTTGACCCGGATACCAAGGTTCCGCAAGTCATCAGCTACGTGGCAGTGCAGGATGTCGGCAAAGCCATCAACCCCGCCGGTATTGAAGACCAGATCCACGGTGGCGTTGCTCAAGGCATTGGGCGCGCCCTCTACGAGGACATGGTCTACGATGAAGACGGTCGGCTACTCGCGGGCAGTCTGCTGGACTACACGATCCCGAATTCGCACCAAATTCCCAACATCGAAGTCGTGATGGTGGAAAACCCCGGTCAGGCCGCGGGTGTTGCCTTCGGACTTCGCGGCGTGGGTGAGCCGCCCATCGTCCCCGTCTCAGCAGCCGTGGCCAACGCCGTGGCCAGCGCATCCGGCTTTCGGGTCACAACTCTGCCAGTGACCGCGGAGCGCGTTTTTCAGGCATCAGAGGACGGTGTCCGCGAAGCAGAGTAGCAGGCTGGAGTTAAGAGTCCATTTCACATGAACCCGAAGAAGAAACCACCCGAGGCAGCCTCGGGTGGTTTCTTCGATTCTCAGGCACCTTCGGCCTGAGCCGACACTCGATGGAGGAGTAGCCGGCCGCGCAGCTCAGGCTCCCAACGCGCCGAGCTCCGGATCGTCAACCGGCGTGCTATCCAATGGGCCCGGCCGCCAACGCACCAGCGTCTGAATGACCTCATCTACCAGCGGGCTTGCGCCTATCACAAACACCAGCAGTGGGAGCAGTCGAGTGCCAAAGCGTATGGCCGTTTCTTCTCGAAGCGCAAGATCCGTGCGGCCCGCCAGGAGAAATGCATAGAGCGCGGTCATGTAGACAGCCCCATTGATAAGCACCGCGGTGCACAGAAATCCATCCGTGCGGCGGTCAGGAAAACCCAGTAGGATGATGATGAGGGCGAAAAGCAACACGTAACCGTACTGACTATTGAAGTGAGGAAAGACGAATCCGAGAACTCTGACGAGCACATCAGTATTGAGTGATCCCATGCGAACCGCGGCCAGGACCATCTCTCCAAATCCACCGCCAAGGTACGTCTCACCGCTAAGCGGCAAGCCCCAGAATGCCGATTTGAAGGCCACCCAGGGTGCCACGGCAAGGGCGAAGCCGGCGACCGCGAGAATAGGCTGAGACAAGCCGGACCACGTGCGAATCCGTAGCAAAGCAAATAGCCCAAAGAGTCCGAGGTTGAGCAGTCCGAAACTCAATCCATCCGGACGGACAATCCCAGCAATGCCGAGAAGGAGGCCTGCGACAAATGCCAAATGCCCTTCCGGCCGCCGCAGAACGACGGCAAGGCTCAACACCCCCAGCCCGCCATAAGTGATCAGCGGGAAATCGATCAAGGACTCCGTGCCACCCCAAAACATCAAGAGGCTCGCGATCAGCGTGAACAGGAGGCCTGTCGTTGATGAAACGATATCTCGGAGGCGAGCGTAGAAGAACGCCAAAAACGACGCGAACATGGCCCAGCTCACCAGGTGGTTATGAGTTGGATTGTCTGAGCCAACGAGCTCGTACAGCCATGTCCGCGTGAGCGGCACAAAAGGCGGATAGGTACGCACGTCCTGCGTGAGCATGCCGGAATCGCGCGTGATGCCGCCTTCATGAAAGTAGATCTTGGCCGCAAACATGTGATGGCTGATCTCGTCCCAACGTAAGGTTGGCTGATAGGTGGCTACCGCCAGGTTCATCAGCACCACCAGCCCGATCGCCCCCATGAGCGCGAGGTTCACCAACCGCTCAAGCGTGGTTCCCGCTGGCACCGCCGCTACGTGCTTGAGCGTCTCTCGACTCGTTCCCCGCGCTTGTCCTCGGCGCACGCGCAACCATGCCGATCCTAAGTACGGGGGCAGTCCTACCAGCACCGACAGTAGAAATAATTGGGTAGGTGCGTATCGCCCTCCGCTGAGCTGCCATCCGAGCATGGTGGTAACCACGAGCCCAAGGCCCAGGAGGTATCCGAAACTAAGACGTTCAGCGATGCCTGATCGGGGACGCAGAAGAATGGCCCAGCCTGATCCAATGACCACCACCCAGGACAGCGTGAGCATGGCCTGAAGCCAGCCTACAAGTGCCTCTCCCGTCACGGAAGTTGTCCTGTTCTGGTAACCTCAATAAGTCCTACATCGGGGTACACGGCTTCCACGCCGGGAGTAAAGAGTAGGCGCGCCTCATATTGAATTCGAGTTGGTAGCGAGCCACCCCTCGAGAATTCCTGACGCTCCTGAAATCGCCGATAAACATCCTGAATGCGCAGCGTCTGAGCTCTGCCCGAGTCGTCCGCGAATAACGGCTCAAGAACAGTCAGCAATCCGCCAGACTGAGCCGGCTCAAGGGTGAGTGAAACTCCGGGGTCGCGCAGTGAGTAGACAAGCTCTAGGTCGGTCCGGCGGCCCGCACGGGACTCGAGCTCAATGGGCAATCGCCATACATCGTAGTCCGTCGGCTCACGGTACTGGAAGTCAAAGTACTCACCAATTCCGTCACTCGTACTCACGACACTGTGAGCCCGAATCGTACGCGCCGCCCGACCACCTGTGCGTCTCGAGATTGGCGAGGTCGCATCCGCAAACTCCAGTGCGGAGAGCTCCGCACCTAGTTCGTCCACTAGTCGCATTCGAAAAATCGTCAGGCGGATATCGCGCTGCCCTTTAAGTGGCCTCACGGTTTCGTCGGTAATGCGACCGGGAAGAAAGACGCTCCGAGTGCCGGCTATCGGAAATGATGGCGCACCGTCAGCAGTCACAACGTGGGTGATAGGACGAGTTGCAACCAGAGCAGCATCTCCCGATACGACCTCGCGCGGATACAAAAAGTAGCCCGCGAGAGAGCTCCGGCTGATTGTTGGGCCCGATTTCCCCCCCGTGGGGAACATTACAATGGCGTCGTCCGGTGTTCGATCGACAATGTACCGCATAAATCGCGAGAACTCGGCCCAGCGATAGTCAACCTTGCTGTCATACGACTGAAACGGATTGGCTCCTGCCCGCTGAATCACTGACAGGTTGTCTTCCAAGAACGAACGAACGGAAGCCCCGAGCAAGATGAACGTCAGCAAGCCTGCTGACGCGAGACGCAGAGTATGAATGAGCGTCACATCAAGAACCACACCCCGGAGCGGCTCCATCTAACCAAGAGCGCGGGCGTTCGACCGAACCCTGTGGATGCCCAATCTGCGCCACTACCTGAACCGGCGCCCATCC
>JBJXFJ010000286.1:0-5287 GCA_046154735.1 Chloroflexota bacterium
GAGCGCCGCCAGGGATGGCAGCGCTCCCAGTGGGGCCGGGCCGGCTTTGGCCCCGGGGCCGGGAATCTTTGCACCGCATTCTTCAACGGAATGGGGCTGGCCAGCCGGAACAGTTCCTGACCCTATCACTATCTCGAATATCACCCGGTGACTGATTTCCGCGGCCAAAGAGTCATTCAGTTGGCTCGATGTTCCGGGCGTGATGACTCGGCCAGAGTTCGAGTTTCGCAGGATGACTGAACTAGCGCTCCGGTGTCCGAAGCGTTGTTGGTGTTTCGCCCAACGGTGTGGTGTAGCCTGGAGCCCGCGTAATCACATTGCGCGACCAGAAGAGGTAGACCGCGGTCACAATGACCAGAGCAGCGAGCAGAAGTGCGTAACGGGTGGGCATGCTGCCCGAGTATAGTGTGCATGGAATGGGTTTGCATGCTTGACACCCCGCTCAACGCAGGCGGGCTGCTGCTTCTGCATGGCGTCACGGGAGGCTGGGACGAGTTAATTCTGCTTGCCGCGGGTGTGCTGCTGGCCGTCTTCGTGGTGAAGCGGACCAATCGTTCGGCCGCCACCGAGGCCTCGGACGAGGATGCTCAGAGCCCAATCGACGCCACACGAGAGAAGCTGCGCGAGCAGTCCTGACCATGGGCTGGCGAGGTTTCCTGCCGGTCCTGGCACTAGCGTACTGGTTGCTGACTGCATCAGCCGCCTGGGCCCATGTGGAGTTGCTGGGCTCCGAACCGCCGATGGGTGCAGGACTGACTGATCCGCCACCCGCGGTGCGACTCTGGTTCACGGAGCCGGTAGCCCCCGGATTCACGGATCTGGTGCTTCTGGATCATCGTGGTCGGCGCGTGGATGCGGTGGTGGCACGCATCACTCCTAACGACGATCGCATTCTAGAGGCGGCCGTTGGTGATCTGACGCCAGGTGTGTACACGGTTTCGTTCAGAGCTCTCTCGGCAATTGATGGGCATATTGAGCGTGGTGCCTTCATGTTTTCCGTTGGCACAATGGAGTCCCTGCCGGTTCAGACTGCTGTCCAAACG
Organism: Chloroflexota bacterium; assembly: GCA_046154735.1. Classification (GTDB taxonomy): domain Bacteria; phylum Chloroflexota; class UBA6077; order UBA6077; family JACCZL01; genus CAVXYC01. The sequence goes on from JBJXFJ010000286.1 coordinate 1,044, forward strand.
CTCCAGGAGCCCAATTTCTGGGTAGCTTCTGCACTACGCTGGGTGAGCTATCTCTCGGCCATGCTGCTGGTGGGTCTGCCCGCGTTCCGCATCATGATAGTGATGCCAGGGGCACGGCACTTGACTGAGCAACAGATGCATCGACTTGATGCGAGCTTGTCCAGATTGATCAGCTTGAGCGCGGCCGGGCTCATTTGTGCAAGCCTCGGGCAGTTTGCATTGCAGTCGATCGATATGGCGGCTGACAGCTCCCTCGCCGCAATGTTGACCGCGGGAGAAGGCCTTATTGTGCGGACGCGCTATGGCAGCGTCTGGCTGGGCAGACTGACCCTTGCCCTGGCCATGCTTGGCATGCTTCGCGGTGCACTGTTGCTTGATCTCGAGGAGCGCACACAGCGCTGGAGTGGAGCGGCGGTGCTAGCCGTGCTCGGCCTGTACACGTTTGCTTCTCTGGCCCATGTCAACTCAGCTTTCGATGGCGCATGGCTCGGCCTCGCTCTCAGCTGGGCGCATGTCACCAGCGTGGCACTGTGGTTTGGCGGGCTTGTCGGAGTGCTCGTTCTGGCAGTTCAAGGGGTCTCAGGGCAATTCATAGCGCGATTCTCGAAAATGGCTTTCTGGTGCTTCGCGGTTATCCTGCTCACCGGCTTTGGGCAGAGCCTGGTGCTTGTGGGGGACCAGGCAGCGCTCACTCAAACGTTGCCCGGGCAACTACTGCTCGGCAAGTTCACTGTTGTTGCTTTGATCGTGTTGCTGGCCTGGCGGAATCGTCGACTCGTGCAGCGCCCCCCCATAAATTTGAGGAGCCTGGTCGCGTGCGTGCGCCCGGAAATAGCTCTGGCGTTATTGGTGCTGGGGCTCACTTCACTCATCGTCTATCTGCCACCGGCCTGGCAGACTTATCAGCAGCAGCTTCGGGGACGCCCGTTGGAGCTTCAGACGGTGGTGCAAAGTCAGACGTGGCTCACGCTCATCGATCCTGGACGCCCAGGACTTAACCTACTCACGGTGCGCCCTCCGGATCAGATGAAGGACAGGATCGCATCCGCTCGGATGCTGGTCACCTATCAAGATGGTGATCTACCGCCGGTTGCAGAACGGGTGAGCCTGGATGGAGACGGCCTGCTGCGACTTTCGAGCTCGTCAATGAGCGTCTCAGGCCGGTGGTTGATCGAGGCGGTGGTCCGGCTGGACAGCGGTGAGGATCTTCTGGTCCAGTTGCCGGTGGAACTGGCCGGCCCCGCCACGCCCGTAGCACCCCCGCCAGCGCTCCGCCCTGGCACGCTGGGGGCTTCCGCCATTGTCTCACTGGGTCTCATGGTGCTGGGATTCGGACTGCTGCTCTTCGTAATCCGCACTCTGGGTACGCGCACATGGGAGGCCCGCGGGCTCATTCTTGCCACCGTAGCTATCAGCCTCCTGGGCGGTTATGTGGCAGTGCGCCACCCGTTTGGCGAAGCCGTGACAGCGCGGAATCGTTCAGGATCGGTGAATCCAATTGCCGCGAGTGAAGATTCCATAGCACTCGGGAATCTGGTCTATGATCAGGCCTGTGCGCAGTGTCATGGCGCCACGGGGCGTGGTGACGGCCCACAGATGGTCGCGCGGGGCGAGCGATTGACCGATCTTCGGGTACACTTGTCAGCGGGGCACACGGACGGTGACCTGCACTATTGGATCTCCAATGGTATTGGTGGGACCGAGATGCCAGCTTTTGCCTACGCGCTATCGGAAGATGACCGATGGCATGTGGTGAACGCACTTCGGGCCATGACGTCTGAGCTGAAACCCTAGATTACACACAAGAACGTAAAGTGGGACGATTGATCGGCACCAGCCTGGTACTGGTAGTTCTAGCCATCGTGGCATACGGCGCGACATCGTTTGGGCGATCCGTTCCCCTCGCCTCTCAGGCGCCCGGTGCGAGCCGGGAAATTAGTGGGCGCATTGTGGTCCCAATGGACGCGGGACTCTCCGTGTTTGATCTGCCGTCCTTGAAGGAGACCAAGCTGCTGACCCCGGATCGGGCGGCTTCGGTGACATCTGCCATCTGGTCGCCTTCTGGTGCCGAGATCACCTACGGATATTTCTACCGAAAGCCCGGTGATACGGCGACCAGTGCGGAGATATTTGTGATTTCGGCTGGTGGCGGGGAGCCTCAGGTTCTGGTGGAGCGTGATGGTCCCGGGGCCCAGACCGACTTTCCATCCTGGACCCCAGACGGTAAGACACTCTATTTCAGTACGCTCAAGCAGGAAGGGCCACGGTACGTCTCGCGCGTTGAGAAGTTGGATCGCGCTTCAGGAGAACGCACGGCTCTCACCGAAGGCTACGCACCGTGGGTCTCGCGGGACGGCGCACTCGTCTCCTTCCTGCGCGATACGCGCGTTGGACAGGAGCTCTGGCTGATGTCGACCGACGGGGGTGAGCCTCGTCCGCTTATCCGGGGCGGTCGCTTCACCGCATTGTCATCACCTCGTTTTACGCCAGACAGTAAATCGATCATGCTGGCAGCCGCCCTTCCGTTAGGCACGGCTGAAACCTCGCCGGCGTTGCTTCACGGCCTCTTTTCCGTTCCGACCGCGTTTGCACACGGAGATCCATTTGATCTCTGGACCGTGAGTACTGAGGGAGGCGAGCCCACGAAGTTCGCCATCAGTGGCGAAGACGAGCCAGCCCTGGCCTGGTCTCCGGACGGTCAAGATATTGTCATGTACGCCCCGGGCGGCATCTACCACTATGATCTCCGCGCCGAGACCGCCCGAAAGATCTCCGATCGCGGCGGCTATGGAGGGATTGATTGGGTACGCTAGGATCACTGGAAGAATGAAAATGGTTTCGCGTCAGTTACCCATGCTTGGTCTCCTTATCATGCTTTTCGGGCTCACCCTGCCCGCGGAACGCGCGGCGTTTGCCCAGGTGCCCGTGGGCGCCGGCCTGGAATCGGCCTACGCACTCTTTAGTGACTACGACCAGGCCCAGGGCTCAGGCCTGGTGAGCGCGTTGGAGGCCGCGGCTGTCCAGATCAATTGGTCTCGCGGTCGCGCCCCCGGGGGCCAGCCGACCGCCTTTCTTCCACGCGGCGGGGCCGTGATCACTGGCGGCACGATCTTTGTGGACAGCCAGCTTGCTGATGCATCCGGTGAGGCACTGGCTGCGCTCCTGGCTCATGAGGCGCGGCATGCCGTGGATCTAATTCAGGCCGGGCGAGCCCAGGATCCTGCCGCGTGTATTGAGAGTGAAGTTCGCGCGCACCAGGAACAAGCTCAGGCCTGGGCTTTTCTGGTGGGGCCTGCCGGCCGAGCCGAAACTGAAGTCCCCATTGAGCGCGATCTGAACGACCTGCTCATCGCCACGGTCCAGGGGTCCCAGGCTATCCAGGAATGGATCATCGCTCGCGGCCAGTCGCGCTGCTGAGGCGATAAGCCGTGTGTGGAGACTGGGGGTAGCCGACAATCACTGTGGGCTTTGATCGAGCCCCTCCAGTCGGACCGCACTCTAAGCTTCTGCCGGGCCCTGCCAATGGAGTCGCTCGCTCGGTATAATCCCCCAGCCAGCCGAAGTGGCGGAACGGCAGACGCGGCGGTCTCAAACACCGTTGAGGGCAACCTCATGGGGGTTCGAATCCCCCCTTCGGCACCAGTGATCTGAACTCAAAGCGGCCACCTGTGAATCGCAATAGGCGGCTGTCCTTTCTTGAAAGCTGACTCAACGGAGGTCCAATTGGTGCTGCCTTGATGCGGCGTTGCCGCAGTCTTGGATAAGAGCGAGGATACGAGCTCCGCCGGAGACGTTCTGGGGTAAGGCCACACATCGGATGCTGACCTGGGCCGGCTTTGCCGAGGGCGTCAGCGGCTTCAGCAAAGACTTCTCGGTGACAGATGGGCTGAGCGACGATGCTCCCCGGGTGACGCCCGAGTAAGTGATCACGCATATGCTGGATACCAATGCCTGCATCGGTGGCATCAATGGCCGACCTCCTTCCGCGCGTGAACGGCTGACGCAGCTTGCGCCGACCGACGTTGCGATCTCGCAAATCGTTGGCTACGAGCTTGAGTTTGGTGTGTGTCACTCACGTAACCAGAAGAGAAACCGTGCCGATCTGCTGCCTGCTCTGAGGTACGTCCAGGTCCTGGATTGGAGTGCCCCGCAGTCCGTGGTGGCGGCCGAGGTGCGCTGCGAGCTTGACACCCGCGTCGGTCAGGCGATTGGGACCTACGATACGCACATCGTGGCCCATGCGC
>JBJXFJ010000296.1:0-2554 GCA_046154735.1 Chloroflexota bacterium
GTGGGGCCGGAAAACTCTGACGCGCACCCGGAGGCGGCAAGAGCGTCAATGTTTCCGGGCCGCAACGACAAGCTATCGTACTGCCAGCCCGGACTGTTGACGCAATTCTAAGTGACGGAACCCTTCAACGCCCCGACATAAAGCAGGGTTACCTCGTCTACCCTCCGAGCAGCCCGCCATCCTGCCGCCCTTCGATGGCACAGATGAGGACGCCGGCAGCCAGGCCGAGGCGGCGATCCAATGTCCCGGATGGATCCGCGCTGAAGTCCACGGTGAGCCGCTGAATGATGGGATTGAAGTGCTGCCGCAGATCACACACGGGCTGCCCCTGAAGCGTCATCGAGAACGATTGCGGGATCAGGTCCGCATAGGGAACCAGTCGCCGCACAATTGCCAGGGCGGCGTTGTCCTCTTCAATGAGCCCCACGTCATTCCCCTGGCCATCCATGAGGATCCACTGATCGCGCACGAACGATGAGAAGCCCTTTCGCTTGAATGTGCCAAGGATCTGGCCCGAGCCGGGGTCCGTCACGTCGTACGCGGCTGAAAAGTCCAGCCAAGAGCGTGCCTGGATGCTGAGCACTTCTTCACGATATTCAGGATCCGCGAAGATGCGAATATCCTCCTTCAGCTTGAATGCCTTCTGTTCGGAGAAGAGCACCACCTCGCCATCCGAGCCAAAGACCTGAAAGCCGGCACCAAAGACACGGAAGAACTTTTTCCGTATGGTGAACTGCGATTGCTGAAATTGAATGGGTGCTGATGATGTGCTCACGAGCGGCTCCTCACGGAAGAGTTTGAGTGAGCGGAATGATTCCGCTCACTCAAGTCTGTCAGCCGCATTGTAGAGGGGATTGCTCTGTGCTAGACGGTAATCCCGTAGAACTCGGCCGCGTTGGGTCCCAGAATGCGATCCACCACCGCCGGATCCAAGCCACCCTGGGTGCGCAGGTTGCGCATTGCCTCGATCTCGCTGCTTTGATCCTGATGCCCGTAATCCGTGCCGATCATCAGATGCCCGGGATTCGCGTAGCGCAGCACCGTGGGCAGGTCATCATCGGTTTGTGCCGTGACCCAGATGTTGTAAGCCCCCAGCACGTCCGCTTCCAGCTCACGGCCGCGGGTCTCCAGTCGGCGGCGCAGGTCATGGATCACGTACGGAATCCACTGGGAGCTGGCCTCGATGTAGCCAAAGCGCAGCTTCGGAAACTTCTTGGGCATGCCGGTGGTGACGAGCTGATGGAAGCTGGCCACCGAGGACAGCCGGAAGGCGCCAAACGTACCGCCAATGCCGTCCTTGGACATGATCCGAACAATTTCCGAATTTGAGTTGCCGATGTGCACGGCAATGGGTGTATTCAAACGCTCGGCAGCGGCGTAAATGGGGTAGTAGTGTGGGTCCACCAGAAGTCGCTCACCCTCAATGCCGCGCATAGTCACGCCACAGCAGCCATGCTCCATTGACCACTCAAGCTGCTTGATGGCCTCATCAGGCGTCTCCAGCGGCAGTACGCATGTCCAGCGCAGCCGGCCCTTGCTCTGCTGCCAGATATCAGCGAGCCAGCGATTGTAGCTCTTGGAGATTGCAATCTCCGCTTCCGGCGAATCACAGATACGCTGGATATAGATCGTGGGATAGAGCACCTGGATGTCAATGCCCAGCTCATCCATATGGGCAACACGGCCAGCGATGTCTTCCATATATCGCTTGGCGTCATCGGTCACCATGTTGCGCTTGACCTTCTCCGATATCCCCTTGGGCATTCCAGCCGCGCCGCGAGCCGTGCGCCGGATCTTTCCTTCTATGAGCCAGTAATTGACCCCATTCCCTGATGGATCCTCCACGATTTGCGGACGATACTTCAGATCCTCTGGGTCCATGTATTCCCAAGTCTGCTCTGTTTCCACCACGTGGGCATCAGCATCGATAACGGGCACGTTGTTCACCTCCGGCTGTGATTATTGGGCAAGCTTGACGCGATGGGCCCGGCATGCGGTAGGCCGATTGGTGGCGCAGGGGCTCCAGGAGTAATGGAAGCGGATTCGCGGAAGAATCGGCCCATTCCTGGGATGCTAATGTGAAGTGCCTCGATACTCCGCATCGGAACCCGGCCATTCATCCAGCCGGCCGCGGTCCGCAAGCCAGCGGGCGAATGCGCGAAGATCATCTGACGAGGGCCCCGCCTCAGCCGCTGCGTGCGGCAGCCGCTCCGGCCTTGCCGCGCGAGCTACCGTAAGCCACGCTCCGACATCCTCCACCGACACGGCATGGTCAGCGGATTCCAGATTAACCACCCGGTGCTGAGCCCAACCATGACCGAGCTTGCCAACGATGACCAGATTGCTCGATTGAAGCCATGCGGATGCGTGCTTGGGCACTGTGGTGCAAAAGAACGTGACCAGCTCGCCAACAAAGAACATCCCAAGCAGAAATAAGGCGCAGAGCGTCGCTGGCGACGTCAGCATGTCGCTCCAGTGGGTCGCATTTATCAGCATCGTACGCTCGTCATCGTGAAGCACGACCCTGAACGATAAGATCGCCGGGGTCACCTCC
>JBJXFJ010000336.1:0-5041 GCA_046154735.1 Chloroflexota bacterium
CCGACGCCGGGAGCTCGGGCTGCCGCCGTTCGCCTGGACCGACGACCCGGTGATCGCGCGCTTCACCCTGATCCGGGTGGTACACTTCCTGGAGCTGCGCCAGGTGATCCAGGAGCTCTGGCGCACAGCTGGCCGAGGCTTGTTGCCCGGGTGGACGGCCGGCAGCCCGCCGTCGCCCGAGCGAGTGATCTTCGCCGCGGATGTGAACGACCTCCGCCTTTGGACCGCAGCCCGCCGGTAGGCACCGACTGCCCGGATGCCCCTTCGCCGCTGTCTCCACGGCACCCCAGAACTTCGCGACTGCTGAGGCCGGGACACGATGGCCCTGTTCATTCTGTGCGGAGGCTCCTATGGCTGAGCGATGGCCAGACGCCGCTTTCGGCTCGTTCGCGGCAACTCCAGATCAGATCTCCTCCCTTCGAGCGAGTATCGACGGACTCTACGGCAACCCGCCGTTTCCATTCACGTGGCCTGCGCCTGCCTCCCAAGATCGCGTTCTCGCAGCATACTTTGCTGAGATGCGCACAGCCATTCAAAATCTCTGGAACCGCAGGACCATGGGTCAGATCCCCGAGTGGACGTCCGGCACGTCACCCGTACCAGACTCACCGTGGGGATCACGCCAAAGTGATATCTCGGATCTACGGCTGTGGCTAAATCGGTACATTGACACGCCCGCCTCCCAAGGTGTTGACACTCTGGCATATGCGCAGATTTGGGCCAATATCAACCGCCCAATCGCAGGATCAGCATGGGTATCAGACACCGCCGGACTAGGTGGCTCCGTAACTGCTATTGAAAATGTCCGACTTGCGGTGGTGGCCCGTCCGGCCCCCGGGCCTGGAGACTTCACGCTACCAGACCTGTCGGACGCCGAGATGGACAAGTACAAGACCGCCGCGCAGAACTACATGAGCCAGGGGCTCAGGGTTTTCATCGTGCTCCCTCACAATTTTTACAGCCCAGGACCTCCGGCGCCGCAGCCAGACCCCAACAACCCCGGGCCAGACCCGATGAACGACCCATATATCTTGAATTTCTCAGCACGAGTCGATACGTTCGTCAAGTATCTTCGAGATCACAATGCACCTGTCCGAGACTTCATTATCTACAATGAGCCTGGCGGAAAATTGCATCCGCATCTCTACGCTTCTTTACTGTATAGATGTTGGGAGAAGATCAATAACATCAATTCTTCTAACAAGATGTTCTGGGGAGGCATATTCTTTGATAAGCATGACACTGATCCCAATTACGTAGATCCCAACGCCATGTTCTACATTCATTCAGTCTACAGTTTCCTGGGTCCCGTACTCTCCCCGGCTAGAGAACAAGGATTGCAAAGGAACTGGTGGTGGCACGGCATCAATGTTCACATACACAGAGATCGGCCAAGTAGCGGTGCGAACGATCAGTTCTTAGCAATTCTGAACGCGGTCGATGCGAAACGAACCGAGTGGGGAGACGCCGGCGAGCTCCTTCTTGGCGAGTGGGGTATCACCAGTGAGGAGTGGGGGTCGAGAGCTCCAACGAGCACGTTTCTTCTGAACATTTACAACAAGATCCGAAGCAGAAAGCGTCCGCATCCTAGCATGATGTTCTACTTCGCCCACCACTATGTCGATGAGCGCGACCAAGGACATGGACAGTGGGGTTTGACTCACTATGATCCCGGCATAGAAGGCGTGACGCCGGTCTTCGTTCCGCAGACCGGTGCTGCGCCCAACGGGAGGACGGTGCTCTACGTCCCGTTCAAGAATGCGATGAGCACTCAGGATACTACATGATGATCCTCGGCCCAGCGGCCGCCGCGGTGCTGTCGGTGTGCTGTATCTTGGTGTTCGCCCAACCGAGCCGGCAACCAGAGATGGACTGCGCACCTGAGTCAGGATGGACCTCACTCGGGGTGCCTGAGGTGCATGTCGAGAGGAGCGTAGGCGCCACGAAGACGCAGGCCATTGCTGCGAGCTGGGCGCACGAGCGGACGCTCTACGCGGGAGGTTGGCGCGGCCTGTACGTTTCCCACGATTGCGGCAACTCGTGGGCAGAGCTGACGCCGATTCGTGTGGATGGACGCACTCACGCAAATCAAGGAGCAGAGGTGCTTGCAGTCGGTCCAGGTGACCGGATATATCTTGGCAGTCCTCCCCCACGCCCCTTTGTCATCAGCGATGACGGAGGTGAGACGTGGCGCTCCGCGTCGGGTGACGCCCCGTTGGTGTTGGTCGCCCCATCGGACAGCAGCATCGCTTATCGATTCGTGCGAACGCGCTGGAAGCCACTCTTCCAGGTCACCAGAGACGCCGGTAGAACCTGGGAGGCGCTCGACGCGCAGTTCCCTACGCATATCGTCGATCGACGATTGATCATCGACCCGTCGAATTCGGAGACACTGTACCTGTTTGGTGCGGATGATGCGTGGCGGAGCTTGAATAGTGGACTCACCTTCACAGAATACACCAGGTATTCACGCGGCAGCGGATTGGATCAGGCCGGGATAAGTATCAGCGTGAGTCGGGATGGCTCACGGCTGTGGCTGACGAGCCGTGACGACGGACCCCTTAGACTCAGCCGTGACCTGGGTCGGACATGGCAGGATGTGGGCTCCGTGCCTGGTGGTGACTATGTCACGCAGGTCTCTGCAAGTCCTCATGACAACAGGGTGGTATACGTTGTGACGGAGCGGGGCGACCTCTGGGCGTACCGCGAGCCAGTCACTGCGCCGGCTCAGATCCCGGACCGCCAGATCAACGGCGTTGGCCATCTCAGAGAGTGCGGATACACGGACCAGTACAATCGCACCGGCATCGACGTCGGCGCGTAGATGGTCGAACGGGGAGGGCGAGGCTCGACCGCGCAGCCAGGTTCGGTGGTGACGGTCCGCCATGAGGACGGCAGCGAGGAGACACTGACGCTGGTCGGGCCGCTGGAGGCCGATATCTCGCGGGGGTACATCTCGGGCGAGTCGCCGGCTGGGCAGGCGCTGCCCGGGAAGGCGGCCGGCGCCAAGGTCACAGCCGGCACCGCCGCCGACGCGGTGACGCTGACCGTCGCGCGCATCGGCAAGCCCGACGCGGCGACCGCCGCGCTAGGAGGTGGCTGATGCCGACCCTCACACTGCCGCCGACCGTGCGCGAGGGCGTGCGGCAGCCCGCCCTCGCCCGAGCGCGTCATTGCCGCCGCGGATGTGAACGACCTCCGCCGCTGGACGGAGCCTCCACGGAGATTCTGACTTTCTGACCCGCGGGAGGCTCGGTGAAGCCGCCCGCCCGGCACTACGAGGTGGTACCATGGGCTTCCAGTTTCCCGACGCCGCGATGTCCGGCAAGCCGATGAAGGCGAGTTACATCAACGACCTGCGCAACAAGGTCAACATCGCACGTGGACAGCAGGGGCGGACGCCGATCAACTGGGGACCCGACCTCAACAGCGGCGACGTGATCCGCGCCAGCCAACTCAACGTGCTCCGAGACGCCATCCGTGATCTGTGGCTCATTAAGGATCTGATCGACCAGCCGTCGGAGTTCCCAGGCTACGCCAACGGCCAGCCAGCTACGCTGTCGGCGATGTTCGCTGGCCAGACTAGCGACAATCGCCTCTGGCTGAATGAGGCGCAGAGCCGCCCGACTGTTCAGGGCATCACAAGCCTGTGTCACGCTCCAGCTTCCTCACCAAACTCTTACGTTACCACTGACTGGGTGCAGGATGTCCAGAATCTTGAACCAGTTGAGTCGAAGCGCATCAGCGCCGTACGATGCCTCGTTACCAAGGCCGGTACTGGCTTTGCGCCAACCCCAGCGCAGGTGACGAATGTCGTCGCTGATTTCAACAAGTATCGTTCTCCAGGACCAGGTCTCCTAGGCTTCACCGTATTTGCAATGCTGAACATTGAAACTTTCGACAATGCTAAGCCAATTAATTCTCCCCTCACGAACTCACCAGTCATCAGCAGCAATGAGTACATCGATGGATTCACATTGAACGGCGTCTATAATGATTGATTTTCACAATCTATGAGTAGGCTCATGCTCGAACTCTATAATCGGGCGCAGGTGAAGAATTTTATCATTTGGAACGAACCAAATGACGGAGCAATTGGAAAACATATGGACGCTGATGTATTTGCAGCTCTTCTCAGGAGCACATGGCTTGCAACACGATCTCTGGTTGATGCTACGTTCCCCACGTCAAGATTAGGCCAATTGATGATTGGAGCCGATCCATCGGTAAAGATATACTGGGGTGGAGTGTACATGGGTAAGAAACCTGGTGACCCTAACGAGCCGGATCCAGACCATATTCAATATATCCAAGATGTATATGATGCCCTTAAAGCACAGAGGATTGCGACTGGTGATGATTACGGAGATAGATCATGGCCTTGGCACGGTATAAACGTACATCCTCACGAGAATCTGAGCATTGCTTATTGCAACAATCTCAGACAGGAACTCTCGAAAATTCAGGCAGGTGATAGTACAGCAGACACAAATGATGTACTGATCGGGGAGTGGGGAATAAAGTTGGAGGGCCTAGAGAATCAGAACTGGCCTAATTCTAAATGGCAAGAGTTGAAGCCCACTTTTGACGCCTTGCGATTGGCCAACTTCACCGTCATGTTCTATTTCGCGCACCATCAGAATGTGGATGCGAACGGCGACGCCTGGGGGCTTCGGTGCTATCATTTTGTAGGTGGGGATCAGTTTACACCCTGTCCAGACGTGCCGAATTCGTCGCCGGCATTCAAGTATTGCCGCGTCCCGGCGGGTGATGAGCATGGAGCCCTGCTCAGTGGTCGCTTAGGTCCACTAAACACATTGACTTCCAAGACGCTTTACAACGCATTTCAGAGTGCGCTCGATGGCCAGTAGCCGAGTGGTGCATTTGTTCATACTCGGACTTTGTACTATGAGTCTTGCGTTACAGCGGCTTGCATCAAAGGTGACCGGAACGGATCGAGGTCGACCGTTGGGGCAAGATGACGGGAGGAGCGCCTGAGAGCCAGAAACTGATGCCGCGAGGCTGGCGCGGGTGTGCTGAG
>JBJXFJ010000348.1:0-16118 GCA_046154735.1 Chloroflexota bacterium
CTACTTCGTTAACTCTGCGTCTCCGAGTCTCTGCGGTGATTCTCCGTCCCGTCGAATCTGAACTGTTGCCGACGATCGGGGCCAGTGGCCTATCCAGGCCGGGTCATTTCAAAACCACCGACGAGCCCCACTAGGATAGGCTTCACTGCTGAAGCCTATCCTAGTGGGGCTCCTGGGCATCGTGGAATCGCGCGGTCACCACGAGCCGATCGGTATAGTCATTGGTGCGTGGGCCATAATGCCCCGCGCAGGTGTACAGCGTGATACGGACGTCATCTGTATGAGCGATGAACTCCGACTGACTATTGTGCGTTAGGCGGACTTCCCACAGCCACTCCGCTCGGTGCGTTTCGGTATACACGGCCACAATGTCACCAGCGCCAAGCTGGTTGAGTCGTGCAAAGACTCGGCCGGCATTGATCGTTTCGAGGTGCCCGGCGAAGACGCTATTCCCCGGCTGCCCTGGCATTGCGGATCCGGCATGGTGGCCCACCTCCCAGGCAGGCACTTCAAACTCACCGCCGCGTACTCCAACCTCCATCATTCGCTGGCTAGCGTCGGTTTCGTCGGGGTAACGCATAGCCGCCGGCGCCGAAGAGTAGGCCCGGGACTCCCAGGCCCGTGGCGGCGGCTATGGGTCCAAAGCCAGCGGAGCGGCCGCCGGCCCCCTGTACACCACTGGTGTCAGAGCCAGTCTGGCTGGAAGTCTGGGCCCCCGGCCGACTTCCGCGGGGAGCATCGGCTTGCCCGCCGATCTGTACGCCGGGTGGCAGGAGCACCGAGTCAATGCCGTGAATCACACCGTTACTGGCTTGAATATCGGCCAGGACAACGTTTGCGTCATTGATTCGCGCGGGGTTCGTGCGGAGGGTCAACTCGCCCCCTTGGACTGATGTTGCGGTCGGTCGGTTCGGGAGATCCCCCGCGGTCATCTGTCCTTGGACCACGTGATACGTGAGAACCGTTCGAAGCTGCGCGGGATTGGCGAGCAGCGTGTCCAGAGTGCCTGCGGGAAGCTTATTGAATGCGTCATTCGTCGGCGCGAGGACTGTGAACGTCCCTGGTCCACTCAATGTGTCCACGAGACCTGCCACCTGGACGGCTCGGACAAGTGTGCTGAAGCGTGGATCGGCTTGTGCAACTTGAACCACGTTTTGCGATGGTGCTTGCTGCTGTGGCGCCGCTGTGAATGGTGTCGATGTGGGCGATTGCATCGTTCTTGGGGACGGGGCGGGTGTTTGCTGAGCACTGGTTCTTGAAGCTGTCATGAGTGCAGCTTCAAGAACCAGTGCCAGGTACCAGCCTGAGCGAATTCTCCAAGAACAAAAGCAGCGGACATTCGGTATCACTCTGCCAATATGACATGATGACCGGGCGATCGCTCATTCGGTGCACCAAGAACTACTGATCGCCTTGTCGTCCGAGGCAGTCACAGCAATACTCGTGCCAGCCTTAAGCTAATCTTCAGGTGCGGCACGTATCATTCGGTGGCGAATCAGAATGCTGAAGTCGCACAAACGTTCACATCGCGAGGAGAAGGCAACATTGATTTCATTTACTCGTTCGGCGGCGCTCACACTGGCAATTACCGGTGGACTCATGCTCACAGCGTGTAGCAGTGCGGCGCCCAGTCCCACCGCGGCGGCCAAGGCCACGCAGGCACCCGTACCCGCGGCATCACCCGCGTCGGCTGCGCCCGCGGCCGCGGCTCCGGCGGCATCACCATCCACATCCGCTGCCGCCTCGCCGGCTGCCGCGTCGCCGGCAGCGGTTGCCCCCGCGGCAGCGGCGCAGAAAATCAACGCGAATACCGCGACCACGGCGGAGCTTCAGGTATTTTTTGAAGCCGCCGGCTTGCCGAACGCCGCACGCTGGGCAAGAGAGGTTGATGAATACAAGCCATATCCGTCGGACGATCCGAGCTGGGGCAAGCTACGCCGGGAGCTTGCAAAATACAATCCGTCGGCCGAAGTGCTCGAGAAGCTCATTAGTCTCCTGACGGCCTGATGATGCGAGCCGGAGTCTCCGAGGCCGCGCCCCTGCGCCTGGGCTTGCTGATCTTAGCGGTGCTGAGCGCACTCGCGACTTTGACGGAGCTCGCCATGGAGCGGCACTGGACGCCCGGCACGCAGCTTGTGCCCTGGGTCACCTTAGGTCTGGTGGCCATCATGTCGCTTGCCGTTCTCCTGCGCCCCGGTCGAAAGCTCATTCGGGGAGTGCAGGTCATTGGATTGCTCGTGCTGCTGAGCGCCGTGTTCGGCGTCTGGGAGCACGTGGAATCCAATTTTGAGTCGGGAGAGCTGGATCAGCGATACAGTGCAACCTGGGACACGTTACCCGTGCAGACTCGCTGGTGGCTGGCTATGACGCATGAGGTAGGCCCCTCGCCACCGCTTGCGCCGGCCGCCTCAGCCTATGCCGCCCTCACCATGCTTCTGGCAACGGTGCGTCACCCAGCGGCCGCTCAACGCGGACCACTCTTTTCTGGAGGAAAGAACGGAAAGGATTCCTTTAGCGCTTGAGATGTGTGCGAGGGAATTTCGGAAACTCGCGCTGGGAGAGACCGTCTTCGAACCTTTCAGCCGCTACGCACCTCGTATTCCTGCAATCGGGGAAGGACCTCAGTTCCAAATCGCTGAATCTGGTTCATGAACATCTCGTGCGGCATGGCGCCGCGATTCATGCTCACGAGTACGGTGCTTGCCCCCGCATGGTTGGACTCGTCAATGATCCGCTCAGCGACCTCGTCAGGTGTGCCCCACGGCCACTGGTCGGCGAGTCGCTCCACATCCTTCGGGGTCATCTGCCGATAGTGTTCGCGCTCACCAGATACGCCTGCGCGGTTCTCCGGCCGAAGGTAGTCGAATGACGCCGAGCTGAGATAGCCCGTCTGTTGCTGAACGCTTGCTTCCGTTGCATTGCCGTGACTGAAGAGGACGTGGTTGAAATAGAGGAAGTAGGGGGAATACTCTCGCACCGCTTGGACCTTGCTATCCGCGACGTAGACATTGGCCTGGATGATCAGATGGTCCGGGGTGAGCGCGTGCCCATGCTGGGCCAGGCAGTGTGCGTAGTAGTTGGTGATGTCCTCCCGTACTCCGCGGTGTGAGCCAAGACCCGGTGTGATGGGTATGTTCTCCCGTCCGGCCCACTCAATGGTTTCTTTGCTGCCAGTCACTGGCACCCAGACCGGAGGGCGTGGCTGCTGCACTGGTCGCGGCCAGATGGCCACGTCGCGGTACGTCCAGAAACGCCCCTCATACGAGAACACCTCATCCATCCAAGCGTGGCGAAGAATCTCCCAGGCCTCCTCGAATCGTGCCCGTGACTCAGTATGCGGCACGCCGTACACGTTGTATTCACGCGGAATCCCGCGTGCGAATCCTGACACGATACGCCCATTGGAAAGACAGTCCAGCATGGCCAGCTCCTCCGCCAATCGCAGTGGGTCATGC
Organism: Chloroflexota bacterium; assembly: GCA_046154735.1. Lineage (GTDB taxonomy): Bacteria > Chloroflexota > UBA6077 > UBA6077 > JACCZL01 > CAVXYC01. The sequence goes on from JBJXFJ010000348.1 coordinate 3,456, forward strand.
AGCGGGAGAAGGTTGCCGTAAATCAGGAGCTTGATGTTCTTGGTGCGCTGCGCGGCAGATGCTGCCAGCAGGTTAGGTGAGTTCATCAGGCCATATGGGGACGTATGGTGCTCATTGAATCCAACGCCGTCGTAGCCGAGCTGGTCCATGAGCTCCCAGGCTTGAAGATGCTCCGCGTAAGATTGCACCGCAACGTCTGGCTTGAAGTATTTCTTGGTCAATGGCCAGGGAAGCTCGGTTCCTTTCATGAGCTGGTCAAGGTGCTCGTTATAAGGCAGCAGATCAAAGACAAAGACTTTCATGACGTTCCTTGCTCACCCTGGAATCCTGGACTGAGGCCTTGGACTGGACTTAACGATACCGTGAATGCTCCGTATCACGGGAGTGATGGCTGCATAATGCGCCAGACAATCTCCTGACAGGAACCCGCACATGACAGCCAGAACTGAGCAGATTGAGTATCAGTCCGATGGTCTCCGGATCAGCGGCATTCTGCACCATCCCGCCTCGCCTTCTTCGAGCGGAGGCGCGCCAGCCTTCATGGTGCTTCATGGGTTTGGCGGTACCAAGCAGGGGGCGGGATCGATTGCCACGGCGGAGCATCTCGCGGAACGGGGCTACGCGGCGCTGCGCATCGACTTCCGCGGCTGCGGAGAGAGCGAAGGAGAGCGTGGACTGGTGCTCTGCCTGGATCAGGTGAGCGATACACGCAATGGCTTGTCCTATCTTCAGAGTCGTGACGATGTGGATGGCAGACGGCTTGGAGTGATTGGGGCGAGCTTTGGCGCGGCTGTAGCGGTGTACTCGGCGGGAGTGGATGAGCGCATCGGCGCCACGATCTCGATTGGCGGGTGGGGTGATGGCGAGCGAAAGTTTCGTCGCCAACATGCCTCGCCTGAAGCTTGGGAGAAGTTCAGCACGATGCTTGAGGAAGGGGGGCGACGGGCGGCGCGAGGCGAGCGCATGATGGTGGCTCGATTCGATATTGTGCCCATACCTCCGCACCTGCGAAACAATCTTGCCGCCGGCGCCCATACGGAGTTTCCCTGGGAAGTTGCGCGGAGCATGTACGACTTCCGCGCGGACGAGGTGGTGGGCCGCATTGCGCCTCGTCCGCTCCTGCTCATCCACGCTTCGAACGACTCCGTCACGCCCACGCAGGAGTCCGTGGAGATGTTCCTCCGCGCCGGCCAGCCCACGGATCTGCACCTCTTTGCCGAGGTGGATCATTTTCTGTCTGCCGAGAAGGAGTCGCGGGCCACGTCGGTGCTCGATTCCTGGTTGGCACGGTACTTTCCGGCGCGTTGACCCTTTCCTCCGTCATACTTCGGTGTCAGACGCCCCTTGGGTTCGACGTTCGAACCACCGCGAGTTACTGGACGGTTCTCTGTGCCAAGCATCCGGAGATTTCTGGGCGCCTCGGCGAAATTCGCTCGTGTTTGGAACGCCCGACGTTCGTTAGACGGAGTAAACGGGATTCGGCGGTGTTTTTGTTCTACGCTCCAATCACCCCTTACCATCTCTGTGTTGTTATCAAGCGGTTGAATGGCGACGGTTTCATCGTCACAAGCTATGTGACTGACTCAGTAAAGGAAGGAGACCCGCTGTGGCCTATCTCCGAGTGATCCACGACCCGGTAGGTGAGACGCTAACCGTGTATTGGTCACCGCCTCGCGACAATCAGATCTGTGAGGAGTCGGGTGACGGAGTGGTTTTGATTAAGGATTCAACGGGTGAGGTCATTGGATTTGAACGACTGTATTATCACCCCAACGACGCAGATCAAACGATCAGCATTGAGACGGCCGTCGCTCTCGCTTAGTGGGTCACTGTAACCGTTCTGAAACTTTGTCAGGGGCCTGGGGCCTTACGGACCTGAAGTGGTTGTCAGTGCTGCTGACGAAGTGATCTGAAACTCTGTCAGACGGTGCTGTGCAGCGGTCGCAGCGCCAGGCGTAATTCGGCGCGGGCTCACGCGGGCCGGAGGTTCTGGTGACGGTGTGACTGGTGGTGCGGCCGCGGGGGTGGTCACGGCGTATGTTCGGCGACCACGGTGTGGACGGATCGTGCAGGAAGATGCCGAGACGATCATGATAGAGCGCCTCGGGGATACTGTGGGTCCGGAGCACCTCGCGCAGCAGCAGCAGGTAGCCCTGGGCATCCTCCTTGGTCCGGAACACCGAGGCCACCACGGTACTGGTCGCATCGTCAATGGCGGCCAGGAGCGTACAGCGGGGTTGGTCGGGGCCAGACCAGGCATGCGGGCTGCCATCGATCTGAAGCAGCATGCCCACCTGCGCGACGCGATCCCGGCGCCGCCGATGCCGGGCTGGTCGACGGGGATGGGGCGCTGGCCACCCGGTGTCCCGCAGAATGCGACGGAAACTCGCCCTGCTCAAGAACGGATCATGCTCGCGGGCCAGGAGCTCGGCGATGTGGCTATCGTTCCAATCGGCATACCGGGTGGCCACGAGGGAGCGGACTTGCACTCGGGGGAGGACTTCGTTGGTGAGGCGCCAGGGTTTGCCTCGACCGGTGTTGCGATGGACAAGGAAGGCGGCAGCCTGCGGCTGAAAGGCGGCCGTACATTGGCCCGCGACCAGGTGGGTAAGGACGTGGATGCGTTGTTGTTGGCGCGGGGTGAGGGTGATGGAAGCATCGGTCACTATGCTCCGGACAACGCCACCCGACCAGGCGATCAGCCCAGAGCCCCAGCCCCGCTCCGGCGAGACCCGACTGACATTTCTTCAGATCAGTACCGCTACCCCACTGACATTTTTTCAGATCACCTTCACCCTGACATAGTTTGAGCTCAGTAACATCGATGCAATTCGTCTCGTTGACGAGCTGGAAATCGGGCCATAGACTGTTGGACTAACGCGGTGGATCGACCGTCTGGGGAGAGAGTTATGCGTTTCAGCTCAATGATACGGCTCAGGGCGGTTCTGCTCGCCGTCATGCTTGGTGTCGCGTGTGCACCGGCACCGTCCGCAAGCCCCACGGCCCCTCCCGCAAAGCCGAGCGAGCCGGCTAAGCCCGCAGCCTCGCCCGCCGCGTCGCCCGCGGCCAAGCCGGCAGCATCACCGGCGGCGTCCCCGTCCGCCGCGGCACCGTCGGTGGGAGTGGCGCCGGCTGTTCCCAAGCCGACTTTCAATGAAACTGCCGTGGCGGATTTTTATCGCGGGAAGACTATCAAGATCATCGTTGGCTATGCGCCGGGTGGTGGCTACGATGTGTTTGCGCGGCTCATTGCCAGGCACGCGCCAAAATACATCCCCGGTACCCCAACGATCATTGTGGAAAATCGACCTGGGGCGGGCAGTATGCTGGCCGCAAACACGGTCTACGCGGCTGAGCCAAAGGACGGCACCGTCATCGGCACGTTTGCCGAATTCCTGATCCTCCAGAAAGCCACCGGTGTCCAGGAGATCCAGTTTGATCCACTCAAGTACAACTGGCTCGGCGCGTCAACCCGGACGACCGTGGTGGGGCTGGTCCGCAACGATTCCAAGATTGAAAAGATTCAGGACATCATGAACGGCCGAGAGATTAATACCGCTAGCCCCGGCCGTGGATCGGCGTCCCATGGCGGTGCTGTCATCATGAATCTTGCACTGGGGACAAATTTTAAGAACATCACCGGTTACAGTGGCGCACCAGAGGCAGAGGCGGCGTTTCAGAAGGGTGAGGCGGATGCTTACTTTGCGACCGCTGAGCTGGCCGTGGGGCGCATTCGCAGGATGATCGAGGGGCCGGACGCCTTTGCTCGGATCATTGTTCACGCCGGGGGTGGTACTCCGGATCTCAAAGACCCGTTGTTCAATGGCGTGCCTTCCGCACTTGATCTGGCAAAGACGGAAGAGAGTAAACAGCTCGTGCAAGCGCTCAACGCGCCAACGGTGATGCTTCGTCCATTTGCATTTCCGCCGGATGTTCCGGTGGATCGAGTTGCTGCTCTGCGATACGCCATCAGCGCTTCGTTCGCCGATCCGGAATTCATTGCCGAGGCTAGGCCGATCTCCCCAGCATTTGGCCCTGAAGGAACCACCAGCGGTGCTGAAATCGAGCGCATTATCGGTGAGCTCTTCAAAATTCCGCCGGTGACATTGGTGAAGCTACGAGATCAGCTCTAGCTCTGTGCACTGTGCAAGCTCAAGCCGGGAGCAGCCCGCCCGGAGGCAGTTCCCGGTGACTTTGCCAGCTGCCAAGATGGTGCTTACGCTCATAGCTGGACGACTTTGAAATGAGGACTTTCTGACATGTCAGTACGGGCAGCGGTGATGGATCGGCCCAACGATGTCGCAATTCGGGAGTTCGATCGTCCGAGGATTGGTCCCGACGCGGCGCTGATCCAGATTGAGATGGCCGGGATCTGCGGGAGCGACCCGAAGCTCTTTCGCGGTGAGCTCACCTGGGCGCCGTTTCCGATTGTTCCCGGTCATGAAACGCTGGGGCGACTCGTCGAAGTGGGCGAGCTGTTTGCCGCGGGACAAAACGTGAAGGTCGGCGACCGTGTGATCGTGGAAGCCAATGTCAAGTGCGGCTCGTGTGGCAACTGTCAGCGCGGCGCGTACAACCTGTGTACCAATATCAAGATCTACGGCCTACGGGTGGCCTCCACGATGCCTCCCCACCTCTGGGGTGCCTGGGCGGAATACATGTATCTCGCACCCGGCTCGTCCGTGCACAAGATTCGGGATGATGTGCCAGCCGCCGCCGCGGTGCTGGCGAACGCCGTGGTGGCCAATGGCATTCAGTGGCTGCGAAATCTGGGCGGGGCGAATATCGGCGACGCCTGTGTGATCCAGGGCCCCGGGGCTATCGGGCTGACCTCCATTGTGGCTGCCAAAGAGTCTGGCTGCAATCCGGTCATCTTGACGGGACTGGGCCATCACGAGGATCGGTTCGAGATTGCGCGTGCCTTCGGCGCCGACCACTGTATCAACACGGATGCCGAAGACCCCGTGGCGCGCGTCCGCGAAATTACCGGCGGCAAGATGGCAGACATTGTGATGGATGTGACCGGTGATGTCCGCACTCTGGACACGTCAATTAAGATGCTGCGCAAAACGGGCACCTTCGTCCTCGGCGGCATCCTGCCGGAAACTGCTGGAAACGTGCCCGTCTCCTTCTTCAACGATATCGTGATGAACCAGATCCGCCTCCAGGGCGTTCAGAGCAAGACCGGCCAGGCGGTGGCCGCGGCCATCAAGATCATCGAAAGCGGCAAGTACCCGCTGGAGAGGATCATGACGAAGGTCTACGCACTTGATGATGCGCACGAAGCACTCAGGGCGATGGGACGCGAGATCGATGGTTTTAGACCGATCAAAGTGGCGATAGATCCTCGGTTGTAGAATCGTCAACGACGAAGATTCACCCCGTTTGGTATTGCGGCCGGGGCCCAACCGTGGGGTGCGTTGGTTTCTTCGCCAGAATCATCAGGAGTGATGCCACGATGAATGCACCGATGAAGAACAGGATGATGCCCTGGTAGCTGCCAGTGGTGTCATAGACCGCCGCGGCAGCAACAGGTCCGAGGCCCAGGCCCAGCATGTTGATAGGTGTTACGATCCCGCTGATTGAGCCAAACGAGCGTCGCCCAAAGTAGTGTGAAACCAGGATGGGACCCATGGCCGCCTCACCACGGGCTGTGAGTCCGAAAAGCGCCGCGAAAATATACGCGGTGACTGGGTGATTGGCGACAAGTAGGAGGGCTAGTGAGATCGCGGAAACGCCGAATGTGCCCACACTGATCACCCTGATGGAATAGCGCTCGGCTAGAAATCCCCACAGCCCGCTGCCCACGGCACCGGCCAGGGCAAAGACGCTCAGCGTGCCAGCCGCGACTGTTGGGTCGAAGTCCGCATCGGTGAAATAAGCGGCCATATTGAAAGCAATGCCACCGCTTGCAAGCGTGCCGAGGCCGAGGCAGATTGCAATAAGCCAGAGCGAGGGTGTGCGCATGGCTTCCTGGAGCGTCCAACTCACTTCGCCCGTAGCATCGACCGCGCTATTCGGGCCCGGAGAGTCGTTGGTTGGTTCAGGAGCGGATGCTCCATCCGGGAGCAGTCCAAAATCCTCAGGCTGTCGTCGCAGAAAGAGCGCGGTGGGAACTACAACAAGTGTGAGCAGGAGAATTGCCAGCGTCAGGAACGTGGCGCGCCAACCGTACTCGTTAATCAGAAGCTGATAGGCCAGCGCCATGCCCGATGCTCCGAGCGGTACTGCCATGGTGACCAGCCCAAGCGCGCGAGGTCGTTGGCGATAGAACCAGTTAGCCACGGCCGTGATGGGGACGACGCCAATGAGCATCCCGTGCGAGATGGCTCGCGCAGGCACATAGGCGAGATAGAACTGCCAGGGCTCCGTCACGAGTGCAAGGGCCAGGGCCAGCAGCCCCATGAGCAGGGCCCCCAGTGGCATTATTACTCGAGGGCCGAACTTATCTGCATAGCGTCCCGCCAGTGGCGTGAATATGCCACCAACGATGGTGCCCACGGCTACCGCCCCAGCCATCAGCGAACGGCCCCAGCCAAGATCGTCAGACATCGGCTTAAAGATGACGCCCATGTTGACGTTATTCAGCCCGGAGCCAATAAACGCGGCCAGCATAGCGATGGCGACGACGAACCAACCGTAATAGAACGGCAGAAACCGGGCAATCGCCGGCAGCGAGCTTGGCGATGTGACGGATGACGAGAGACGGCTGACGGAGGCCGTTTCCCCCGCCACCACCGAATGTTCACCAGCCAGTCCCCCTCTCCCCCTGGGAGAGGGCTGGGGTGAGGGAATGCCGGTCAGGCTGGACGCGAAGATGTCACTGGGTACCGAGCCTGCCTCAGCAGATGCCGAGCGCCCCTCGCCCCGTCCCTCTCCCCGGGGGAGAGGGGGCCGGGCTGACGGCGCATCGACGGCAGGCGTCGGTCCACCGTCTCTAGTGGCCTGGCCGTCCTCAGTCCCTCGTCTGTCGTCCTCCGTCTCCTGGTTAGCCATACGGTGGGAACCGGAATGCCATCTCGTGACCTAACATTCCGCCGTGGCCAAGCTGGACGAGTGCTGCTCGAGTGACCGGGACACCGGCGAAGAGGCGTGGGAGAATGAGGTCCAGGACGGTCTTGTGCGAAAACATCTCGCAGGAGGAGAGCCCCAGAAGCGGCACATCGTGAATCTCGGCCACCCAGAAGAGTGAGCCAGGGTGCACCGGCACGCCATGCTTCACCATCCGTGATCCAAGCTGACTCAGAGCGCCGAAGAGCGGCTCCAAGGGATCGAGCGAGCTGGCCCCGGCCACCATACAGATATCGAGATCTTGAGCGGCGAGGGCAGAGAGATGCTCTCGGAAAGCGCGGTCCTCGTTTTCGGTATGGATGAGCGAGACCAGTGAGCCCCCGTACCAGCCAAGCTTTCGCTCCAGTGCCTGGCGGAAGCGTTCCAGGTTGTTTGGATCAACCCTCTCGGCAACCAGGACGCCCACCCGCAAGGGCAGAAAGGCTAGCACCTCAAGCGGTGGCTGGTCGTGACTGATCTGTTCTGCCAACTCGATGCGCTCACGCGGGATGAGGATGGGCGTGACTTTCACACCGGCCAGCGGCTCGCCTTCATTCACGGGCTGCAAATCGAAGCGTGTCAGAATGGAGATCCCATCGATGCTATTGAGCTGACACAGAATTTCCTCGTGCACTCGGAGCAGCCCTCGCTGATCAGCGATGAGCTCATACTGGCTCTCCGATGGGCCGGTAACGCGGATGCCGCGGCCAGCCGCCGCCTTAACCAGGCGAATGCCCGCCTCGTTCTCGTGTAGCTCGTCTGGTTCTGGCTCAAGCAGGTGCAGCTCCCGACCTCCGACCCTCTGGAGCGTGACCATGAGCTCCGGGGTGATGGGGTCGCCCTTGCGTGCCAGAATGCGCTTGCCGCCCGTCTCGTTCACTGTGTGAGCAATAATCCAGCCGGCGTTGCACGTCTGGAGATCAACTGCCCGAATGGCGTGAGGAATCATTGGGTGCCCTGCTGGAGGCGGCCCATGGAGCCAGCGCGCCAGTCAGCGACGATCTGCTCGTCATGTGTGAAGGCCATGCTGGGGAGCTCCTCCGGTGTGAAAATGGCCAGCTCGCTCATCTCATCGCCGGCAATCGGCTCACCCTCGATCACATCAGCCGCATAGACCACCAGGATCACCGCCTGCCCCACCTGCGAATACACGCCCACCAGCCGATTCATGCGGACTCGCAGATTGGTTTCTTCCCAGACCTCTCTGGCCGCGGCCTCTTCTAGCACCTCTCCGCGGTTCACGTAGCCCGAGGGAAAACTCCAATAGCCTTTGCCTGGGTTAATGGACCGCTTGCCCAGCAGAATGCCGCCACTAAGAGGAATGATGGTGGCCACGGCCACCTTGGGATCAACGTACTCAACAAAGTGGCAGATCGGACAAGCTTTGAATTCACGATCGTCTATCTGCCGAGTTTCCAGCGGCGTGGCGCACCAGAGGCAGAAGCGGGACTCATGCATAGCTGATAGCCCTCCCCGCCACGCCTGGGCTCTTAGGCGCGGCGGCCCTTTTTGCCCGGCCCGGTGACGGGTGCACGATGCCGTTGGAGAGGGCTGCTGCGTCCCATAGGCCAGGCTCGCATCCGACAGTGTTCACCGGTTGGGCCGATCTGCTGCCTGGTTCAGCGATGCGAAATCCTCTGGCGTATCAATATCCTGCTGCATCTCCGCATCATCGATGTCAATGTAGTCAATGTCAGCTTGACGACGACGCAAGAGTGCACGGGCGCCCTGGTCGCCAGACTGGCTGCGCAGCGCATCAAACAACGAGCGGTGGAACCCCACGGGATTGCCCGGTGCGCCGCCGTAGCGTGGCTGCACAATGAGCGCGTCTGAACCGCGAAGCGTAGCAGCGAGCCTGCACACCACAGAGCTAGAAAGGAGTGGTTGATCGCTGAGCATGATGATGGCCCCCTCCGCGTCTGGTGAAACCGCCGAGAGACCCGCGCGCAGCGAGGTACTCATGCCTTCAGCATAGTCCGGGTTGTGCACCACCATGACCGGTAGGTCCGCTAATTCCGCGCGCATCTCGGTGTCACGCGGCCCGCTGACAAGGATCACCTGGGTTGCGCCACTGTCAAGAGCCGTCTCCGCGGCACGGCGCACGAGCGTCTTCCCGGCCCACTCCAGCAGCAATTTTGGCCGGCCCATGCGAGATGACGTTCCGGCCGCCAGAATGACCACCGCGATCGGGCCCGCCGGGTCAGATCCCAGAAGTGGCTCCCATGGGCTGCTTGGCGCGCGGGAGGCTGGCGCGGCTCAAATTGTTCTTAGCCGCGATCATCTCGGCAATGATCGAGAGGGCAATCTCCTCAGGATTGCGTGCGCCGATGTTCAGGCCGATCGGCGCATGGAGCCGATCAAGCTGCTCATCGGTCAATCCCGCGGATTTGAGTCTCAGCCGCCGCTTCTCATTGGTATTGCGACTACCAATAGCGCCCACATAGCGAGCGTTGGATCGAAGCGCGCTCAGCAGGGCGGGGTCATCCAGTTTTGGGTCATGACTGAGCACGACCACGTAGTCGGTGCTACCAAGCTCCACATTGGCCAGGTAGTCATCCGCGAAGGCCGTGGCAATCTCGTCCGCGAGCGGAAACCGATCGGCGCTGCCGAAACGCTCACGCGCGTCCACCACGTGAACTCGGAAGCCCATCTGCTTGGCAAACACGCAGAGCGGGACGCCCACGTGTACTCCGCCAAAGATGTATAGGGACGACGGCGTTACATAAGGATCGAGAAACACCTCGTAGGTATCATCGCCGTCGGCATACTCCCTTGACGCAGGGTGCCCGTCGTTTAGCTGCACGCGGGCATCGACTACCACGGCATCCTGAATAGGAGCGCTGAATGCGCCCTCAACAAAGCCGCTACCAAACACGAGGACATGCTCACCAATGGAACCTGGGCCAGCCACAATGGTAGCGACGACTACCGGTCGCTCCTGCTCAATGCAGCCCTTCAGCGTCTCGTAGGCCGATGTCATTGGAGTGGCTCAATGAAAACCTGGATCTGCCCGCCACAGGCGAGACCCACCTCAAACGCCTGGTCGTCAGTGATGCCGTAGCGGATCAGGCGGGCTTCATTTTTTTCGATGACGTCAAGTGAATGGAGGACCACGTCAGCTTCAACGCAGCCGCCGCTCACTGACCCTGCCATCTCGCCATGTTCCGAGACGGCCATCTTTGAACCTTCCCTGCGCGGAGCGGAGCCATATGCCTTAACAACCGTCGCCAGAGCCACGCGCTCCCCGTTCTCGCGCCATCGATCAATATCTGCCAGAAGCTCACGCATGGTGACTGCCTCCAGGATGAATTCGCTGTTCCAGCGGCCATGTTGCCGATGCTATCGATTGTAGCGGAGATCGCATTCGGACGGGACGCCGGTTCATCGAGCAAGATCAGGGACTGATCTCATAGACGGTCCATCCGCCGCTTCTGTAGACGATCGGGAACGGGAGGTCAATGTTCCGCGCCGGAACAAAGTGGGTCACTCCGAAATTGCGGGCGAGCTCGCGTAGCCGCGGCTCTTCGATGCGGCGGTAAGCACGATCAAGATCGGCTTTGTACGCGACCGGATCATCGATTCCAAGGGCTTCGAGCCGCAGCCGGAATTCATCGTTGTGTCGCGGGAAGTAAACGGCCTGATTCGCCCGCTCACGCACTAGAAAGAGGGCGCGATCAGAGAGCTTGTAAAAGTTGTCATTATTTGGCTCACTGGGGAGCGTGAGAAACACGCTCTCCAGCGGTGTGCCGGTACGCGCCCAGGTCTGGAATTCTTCTGCGGCTCGTAGCCCTCCGGCGTGACTCCGCTGGAACTGCCAGCCTTCATAACGGGCCAGAACGAGTGTGCCGCTCAGGGCGACCACGGCTCCCAGCATTCCAGCGCGTTGCCCTGCTGGCCGATCGGCTGACCGCCAGATGAGTCCCGACACTGTGATGAGCAGCATCGCCAGCGCACTTACCAGGATGCCCTGGGAGATGTCGATGTCGTTTATGCGCCGTCCGCTCAGATTGGCGAATCCCACCAGACTGACGGAGCTGATGAGAATCCCAGCGGCGCCAAACTGCACCAGGCGCATGCTCCCAGGTGCGATGCGTTGCATGGCCAGCATTCCGATGAACAGACAGGTGGCAACCGGCCAGATCGGCTCCCAGGGGATGAAGTCTCGAGGTGACAGGAGCAGAGCGGCGGCGAGCGTTCCCAGCAGCCATCTGGGTACGAGTCCGGTTCGCCAGGCCTGAACGATCAAGGCGGCCACCAGCATGAGCCCAAAGACATTGACCAGCCAGACGGAGCGAGGGAACTGGAGTCGCGCTACCATGGTGCTCAACGGCGTCTTGAGGGAAAGATCGAAGAACGCTACGGCGGCCAGACACATCAATACACATCCGCCGGTCAACGCGAGAAGCTCTATTCGATACTTGCGTGGTGGCGCAGACATGAACGCGACGAGCAAGAACGCGGCGCCAAGAAGATTCCGTAATCGGAGATGCCAGGTCTCGAAAGCGACCGTGGTGGAGATGTCGGTGGCTAGCTCCGCCTTTGCAAGATAGAGCGCCCAGAGCGGCAGTGCGTCCGTGTGCTGACCGATGGAGCCAATGACGGCGGGCGCGCCTGCCAGAAGCAATACCAGGCCGCTCACGAGCGGTTGTCGCATCCCAATCCGTGGAATCAATGCCAGCCAGACGGCGCCGATCCCCAGTGCTACGAGAATGGTCGTAGGCGCATGGACGTTGAGTCCTATACCAATCAGTAGTCCAGCCAACCAGTGCCGGCCGCGGAACGCTGCAAGCAGGCCGCCAACCTGGAACGGCAGCGCTAGAAATGCCGGTGTTGTCTCTGCCGAATGGAGAATTGTGCTGCCTATCGTGAGGAGGCGAAAGCTGGCAATGTAGAACAGGAGAAACAGTCCAGCGGCTAGTCGGTTTCCAACCACATCCCGAGCAAGCTGATACAGGACCGCCAGGCTCACCACAGACGCGGGAATGAAGAGGAACAAGAGCACGGCATCCAGATTCATTCCGCCGAGCAGACGGGCCAGCGCACCGACAAATGCATAGGTGTACGCGGCCGGGGTGCCCTCGTGAAGCGCCGAGATAAATGGGTCGCGCGTGTAGAGTCGCGGATCCATGAACGATTTGAATATCGGAATATCAGACCAGCGCCCGCCATCGAATCCTCGAAACGCGAAAGACCAGGCCGTGAATGCCAGCCCCATCAGGAGCGCTTCTACTGCCGGGTGCAATCGAGCAAGCCAATGACCCCGGATCTGGATCTCTTGGGCGGGAGCGAGGGCTAATGGGATGGTTGTTGACGACATAACTGCCTGGAATCGGAGCTCGTGAGGGTTTCCACGCTTCGTGTGATCGAAGGTACCAGCTTGCCCGCGTTGGTATCCACTTGGAAGATGGGCCTCAATTGGTAGTCAGTTCACTCGGCCGGGAAACCCGCCGCTACCAGACGCACGTCCGCCACATGCTGATCCTGCGCCACACTTGCGGGCTAGTGTTTTGTCAGTCATGGATTATTGGGTGGTGGCAATCGGTGGTGTCGGGCAGCTTGCCCGACAGTCTGGTGCGTTCCCGCTCGTCGCCTCGAGGTCGGCTTTACACTGTC
>JBJXFJ010000359.1:0-8022 GCA_046154735.1 Chloroflexota bacterium
CAGATAGGGCAGGGAGAGCGAGCCTTCTTCATAACAATGGCCGATGAGCGCGGTGCCGCCGCGCACGGTGACATACGTGGCGAGTTGTTCGCACAGGCTCGTTTTGCCAATGCCGGGTTCCCCGACCACCATGACCAGGCCGCCCCGGCCGGAGAGCGCGGCATCGAAGATGGCCTGGAGCTGGCGCAGCTCCGATTCCCGGCCGACGAAGGCGCGGCGGTAGAGCGGGCTCGACTCTATTGCTGAGGTCGATGCTGGGGCGGGCGACCGGCCGGTCGTCCCTCCGTGATCTGCCTCCATCCCGGTCAGCGCCTGGATGACCTCGGAGGCCGAGCTGGGCCGTTTAGCGGGGTCCTTCTCGAGCAACCGCAGGATAAGCGACTCGAGTCCGGGTGGGCACTCTGGCCGATGCCAGGAGGGCGTCACGGGCGGAGTATTCAAATGCTGGGTGATGATGGCCACCGACTCATCGCCGACGAAGGGTGGGCGGCCACAGACCATTTCGTACAGCAATGCCCCCAGGGCGTAGAGATCCGAGCGGACATCGACCGTTCCACCAATCGCCTGCTCGGGTGCCATGTAGCTCACCGTGCCCACCATCATCCCCGGTTGGGTCAGTCGCGATTGGTCCAGTGCCACCGCCAGGCCGAAGTCCCCGAGTTTCGCGGTGCCCTCACCAGTGAGCCAGATGTTGCCGGGTTTCAGGTCGCGGTGGATGACACCGTGGGCATGGGCATGCACCAGAGCCTCGGTGACTTGGCGGGCGATGGTGACCGCTTGACCGAGAGGCAGACGGTGCTCCGGTGCCTGATCGAGAAGCGTTTCCAGATCGCCGCCGGCCATGAGCTGCGAGACGAGGTAGGGCTGACCACCGGCAACCGAGCCCGTGGACAATTCCTCTCCCAGATCCAGGACCGAGACGATGTGGGGGTGATCACCGAGCTGGGCCATGGCGCGGGCTTCGCGGTCGAGACGGACGTGGCCAGCCGCATCCAGGCCATCGGTCTTGATCAGGGCGAAGGCCACATCGCGCCCCAGCCGAGTGTCATGGGCCAGGTAGACGCGCTTCTTTCCGCCCTCACCGAGGAGACGAGAGACATGGTAGCGGCCCTGGGCAAATGAAACGGGGCCGGTCGGTGAAGATGCTGCCTGGGGAACGAGGGGTGGTAACGGCCGTGGCGGGGGTGCCCCACCCAGCCGCTGCCCGCAGGCCGTACAAAAGGCGCTATCAAGGAGATTAGTTTGACCGCATCCCGGACATGCGATCTCGGTCCGCACGGGCGCGCCACAGCCTCGACAAAACGCCGCGTCCTCCGGATTATCTCGATCACACGCAGGACAGTTCACCGACGGGGTCCTATCACTTCCGGATCGCAGCCCGGCTCTGGCCGAACCGGGGAGACTTCGGCACGCCGCACCACGACCGGCATGGTACGGCCTCCCCTTCAACCCGTCAACGGAAGGTCTTGGAGAGCAGGGTGATTTCATTGTCCTTCCCGGACCAGTCCGCCACGTAGCACGGGGCCCTGTGCCTGGAGCGCCCGCATCCGTGCGCGTAATCAGCGGCTCACGCGTCCAAGGCACAGGGCACAAGGCCCCGTGCTACACTACCCCGCCGAAAACTCGACTTTGAAATGACCCTGCTTGGAGGGTTGCGACCGAATCGTGGGTACACCCGCTTTACGTTCCCCCGTATCCGCACACACCCACGCGCGGTGAGTTCACCACGGGAAGCTGCATCTCCTCCCCACACTCATGCTCTTCCGCGCACGTCTCGCAGAGCCAGCCCTAGCCCTCCCAGAGGCACTCAGTGCACACGTGGCGAGCGGCCTTCCCACAGATCGAGCAGAGGAGCTCGGGAGCGTCATTGCGCGCCATCAACTGGATGTCTCGGGAGCTGGACTCCGGTTGCTCAGCGAGCACTCGAATCTTGAGCTCGGTTGTCGAGCCGAAATCGTACGAGTAGCGAGCCTGCAGTCCAGGTGAGAACACTGCGCCGACCCGCACGCTCATATCGTGCTCCTCGGCTGCATCAGACCAGGCACCAAAGAGGTTCTCGTCGGGCATCGATGTGTAGCGCGCGTCACCAACCGCAAACTCGCTCAGATGTCCGCAGCACTCCAACCATTCCCGGCGAAGAACGGTATCGAGATCATCGAGCGTCCGGTTCGTGGGAACCTCCAGATGCATCCAGTATTGGGGTGCAAATCGCCCTTCAACCACCACATGAAACGCCCCGGTCTTGCCTCGGCCGGAGCGCCGCGAGGGGCGCTGCTCCAGACGCGCCGGGCAACGCTTCAAGTGCTGGGTTACGGATGCCTTGCTCAGCTTCCGCCCACAGTAGGCGCAGAGTCCACTGCTGACGGAGCGTTTGGCGGGTTCCTCTGACACCATGCTGACCTCCGAAATCGGCAAACGAAGTCTCTCCCAGGAGCACTATCATAACCCCGATTTGGAATCAGCAACACGCGCCGGCGTAGCGCTGTCATTGCCGCGCGTGCCCGGCCGCGGCTATTGCTCCGCTACCGGAGCTGTGCCATGCGGTGAACGCCGGTAGCGAGCCGGGCTAGATCGGCTGGAGCCCAAAGCCCGCGGACGGCGATTCCACCGGCGGATTCACGCGCTCCATGGTGCGGTTGGTGAAGTAGACCGCGAGCTCCGTTGTGGCGAAGCGCTGGCGGCCGAAGAGATAGATCACGGAGACCACATTCTTACTGCGCGCTACGACGCGCTGGTGAAGGTCAAGGCGCCCGGTCACCTCACAGCGCTCCTTCAAGCACGCGCTGACACCCACCCATTCCTCGGCAATGGGATCTCGCGGCGCCTCCCACTTGTAGGGGCCATTGGCGTACTCCGTGCTCAGGCGCTCAGGCATCTCCTTATGGAGTTTTTCCTGATCGCGATAGATCGTCCGCGCGGTCTCCACATCTTTGGCCACCCAGACCTTATTCACCGTGATCAGCGGGCCAACTGTCGCGTCGGTCTCAAAATCGCGCTCCCAGCGGATATGCACGCAGCGAGCGCGATCGTCTGAGCAATCCTCGTCAATGGCGCGAATGACATCCTTACCGCCGCCCTCCTCTTCGGTGAGCGCAATGTCGCGCGGATCTCGATCCGGCGATTGAGCGACGGCCGGCCCCGCCCAGAGGGGCAGGTGCAGGAGCGTTGCGGCGGCCAGAAGCCCCGTGCCGAAGAGGAGGGGCATCGATCGAATACGTTGATGAATTGTCACAGTGTGTCCCGGTGTGATGAATGTTCCACCAGAATCGGAACGATCCTCGAGCGTCTCGGTTGCAACCGAGACTCGGCCATCAACACCGTTCTCAGGCGGTGTCAGGTCCTCCCGAGATCAGCCCAGGGTTCCAAACGCACACCAGGTGTCGGCGAGGCCGACACCTGGTGGCGGGAGGAGAAGGAGGAGGCGCTGTTCAGAGGCTCGCGAGGTTTTCGTCTTCGTCTTCGGCCATTTCCTCGTCCTCGTCGTCCGCAATGTCCACGCCTTCTTCCGCCGTCTCTCTTGCCTCCTCGTTGCTCGGCGAGTAATCGTCGTCGTCTCCAACGTCATCGCCGGCATCACCCGCCTCGGCAAGGGCTTGGGGTGCGGTCAAGAACGGGAGCTCCTGGCCAATGAGGCTGGTGGAATCCAGGGTCGCCTGGCCCAGGCCCGTTACTCCAATCAGCAACAAAGCCAGCACCGCCGCCCGCGCTACACGCATCACTATGGGTATCAACCTGTTCATCTGTACGCTCCGCACTATGGATTGCCGAACCATATCCGGCTCTGTGAACCAAATCCCCCGGCAGCGCTTACGGTATTTGATACGAATCTATTAGTACGAGCGTACAAGAGGCTTGAATCGGACGTCCGTAGAATTGTGGCTCATTGCGATGTGCGTGGCAGCTCGAAAACTTCACTTTAAGCGCCTTTCGTACACCCCGCGGAGATTGACGACACTGGTTTGACGAATGAAGTGGATGCTCGGGTCCGGGTGTGCTTCAGGGAACGCCCTTGCTTCCATCTTGGTCCGCGGCATATTGGCATTGGCAATCCGCCACGGGTTGGAATGGTTCCCCATGTGTTCAGCGTAGCCTTGAGAAGACACTGAAAGGCTCAACGCAGGAGTTGTCCTGTCCCGTGCTCATCGGACTGACAGAACTTGACAGGCAGCCCGGGCCCGCGTATTACAGGCACTGGAACGGTGTACGGCGAGCCGGCAGTCAGGGACGCAGCGCGAATGATGGCAGCTCCGGCCGGCCGAAAGGACTTTGAACGATGACGCAAGCCGCCAGGAACCCCTTGGACCGATCAGGCATCATCACGGATGAGCGATTGAGTGGCGACCATGACTTCCAGAAGCGGCAGAAGCTGGCTACCAGAGGTTGGCAGGTGGTCAGTATCCCGGACAATGCGAAGCCCAAGCCAGACGGGGGGAGCTACATCAAGCTGACCGAGAACCGCCACGCTGAGGCAGTGATCAACGTCTACCCACCGGGCAAGCGCGATGAGATGCACTGCCACCCCGGGTCAGAGCACCTGTTTCTAGTGTTTCAGGGACAGCTTCATATTTATGGGCTTGAGGAGGGCGAGGATCTCATCCTGAATCCCGGGGAGCTAGTGCACATCAAGGCAAGTTACTACTACCAGCTTGCCAATGAGACGGATGAGATCACGGTGCTCTACCAGGTGGCCACCAGACCGGCCAAACCGCCACGCATCTCGCGGTACAGCTATCGTGGACCGACAGACATCGATCCCATCACGCTTGAAGGCGAGTGAGAGGCGTAACTGATTACACTCTGAGCCATAGGAGAGGGCACCAACATGGGCACAACGTTGTATTGCGGAACCGGTGATGGGGTAGCAACCGTGACACGCCAGGGATCTGGCGGCTGGACGGTTGAGGCGCGCGGGCTCAGCCCGTACGCGGTGCGGGAAGTGGCCGTCTCACCAACGGCCTCGAATATCCTCGCCGCGGGAACTCGCGGGGATGGGGTCTGGCTCAGCGAGGATTGCGGAAAGAGCTGGACCAAGCCCTCCTACGGGCGGCTCGGCCCGGGCAAGGTGACGTCGGTTGTCTTTGATCCGCATGATCCGCGGACGCTCTGGGCCGGCGGCGAGCCCATTGAGCTGTTTGTGAGCCACAACCTCGGGAAATCCTGGGATCGTGTTGAGAGCGTTCGAGAGACGGCCGGCGTGACGGAGGTCATCTACCCGGTGGCCACGGTGGAGCCCCATGTCCGGTGCATCGCCATAGACCCCACGGACGCGAACATCATGTATCTGGCGCTCCAGGTTGGGTACATCCTCAAGACGACGAACGGTGGAACGTCCTGGCGTATGTTAAGCAATGGTTTGGACGAGGACGTTCACGTCATTGTTATCGACCCTTCCAATCCGCGGACGCTCCTCATTTCCACCGGCGGCGAAGGCATGCGATCCGGGAAGGCTTCCGGAAAGTCACTGTATCGGAGCGAGGACGGCGGTGAGAGCTGGCAGCCCATCGCTATGGAATTTCACCAGGAATATTCCGCAACCCTGGCCATGCATCCGCATGATCCACAGACCCTGGTCACGTGTCTGGCCAATGGCAATCCGGGGCAATGGAAGCGGCCCTCTGGCCCGGAGGCAGAGATCATTGGCACGCATGACGGCGGCCGCACCTGGCAAGCGCTCCAATCGGGCGTAGCCGCGGCGGAAAAACCGTTCGCCGCCACCATGGCCTACGATTCCGAGCTACCCGACCACGTCTACGCGGGATTCCGCCGGGGTGAGCTTGCCATGAGCGAAGATGCCGGCTCCCACTGGACCGACCTGGGCATTCAGCTCTCGGCGGTGAATGATGTGAAAGTGGTGCACATTTAGCGAACCCTGCAGGACGAGATTGAATCTCGCTTCTTCAAATGAGGATGACCCCTTCTATCAAAGTGAGGGGTCATCCTCATTAAACAATGTCGCGGTGACCTACGTTTGGTGATGGGCCATCCGCGCTCCAACATCTCCGGATTGACTGCATTCACCATAACTTGGTCTTCACCTGGCAAAATCCCGAGGCTCTTCAAAGTCATTGACGAGCGCAGTAGATCGCTACATAGTGAGTAGCAGTAGGCTTCCAGCCTGATCATCTAGCTCGCGACTTGTCTCGCGGCACTATGTGAACGGCCGACAACCTAGGTTCAAACCGTGCAGCCAGACTAGTCGTCACATGACACGCAGGTGACCATTGCCTTTTCTTCCGACAACGGGAGACGAACGTGGTGCAGTCCCTCGCCGCGACCAAATATGAGTCTGGAAGACATATTGACACTTATGGTGCAGTTCACTATTCGAGAAGGCGGTGTCAGAGGTCACAAAGTGACCCTCAGAAGCTCAGGACGCCAATGGCGCCCTGATCCTGGAAGAGCTTGAGGACGAAGAGCAGTGAACTTCGAAGTTTGCCGCCACACAAGCTGAGCTTGGAAAGCTGGCAAATGAGGCTCGTGGAGACATTCGCTCTGGGCGCGTGAAGAAGACGGGCTTTGATGCGCGTTGATCTCCCACGTGACGGAACGGTACCTCCACCATGTTCGTAGGATTCCCCATCACATTCAGCGCCAGGCCAGATTCGCGTATCGACTCTGGCAGCAAGACCCTCAACACCCCAGTCTCCGCTTCAAGCGTGTGCACACATCGGAGCCCATCTACTCGGTCCGAGTAGGATGAGGTTGGCGAGCGCTTGGCCTGCGCGAGGGTGACAGCATCTACTGGTTCCGGATTGGTACACACCACCCGGCTACGCCTGGTTCACATGACCCGGCTATTGACAACACGCCGAGTACGATGAACTACTGACGCAGCTTTAGCCCGCTACGAACGAGAACAGATAGCTGCAAAGCTTCTGTTGTCCGCCGGGCTATTGTCGTAGCAGCGCGCCGATTCTAGCCGCGGAAGATGTCTCGTGGCCTTCCTCAGCGCGCTTCGATCCTTCGACACGGAGCCCACCACTCGAAGCGGATCGTATCCATGCGCCACGCATAGCCAAAGGCAATCCCCTTTATCCCCACTTCAGGCGAGCTAAACGGGGTGTGATTGTGATCTGCCTTCGGGCGACTCGCGTGAGAAGACCTACAGCTTCACGAATTGACGCAATTCAGGATGCTTTTCGAGCAATTCCAACGTCATCGCTCGTACTCGCTCAGGAGGTGGTAATGGGGTGACATAGATGGGGAGGCCCTCGTCAATCTGCAGCTCGAGTAAACGATCACCCACCACATGGACGACCTCTGCGGAGTCTTCGATGTCAATAATGGGAATCAGACGTATGCCGGGTGGGTCGTCACCATACATCAGCTCGCAGGTAGCTTTGGGGTAGTGGGCGCTGATCGCTTTTTTGAGCTCCTCGATCACCGCCTCGAGTCGAGGGGTCATGCCCTTCACACGGACTTGTTTCATCTCTGACTGCTTTTTCGGGCCAGGATCGCTTCAAAAAATCGTCGTGCGAGGCGAAGGGAGCGAGGCGAAGGGAGCGAGCCGCTTCCCTTTGTGTTACCCAAACGTTTTGATAATCGGCCTTTTCCCGAAGGCCGCGGATCTCTTGGAGAGGCTCGCACAGATCAGCTGGATACAGTTTACGTCGATTAATGAGTTGGCCAACGAATTGAGCCTGGACGGACTGGTGATTCCACTGGTTCCCTGGGCTTGAAATGCTCGCTTGGGCGAGTGCGTAGACCGCCGCCTGGTAACAAGCGTAGTAACAACGGTTCGCACAGTTGTCGTAGCGCTCATTTTCGAATTCCGCCTCGGCACCCGCCATGTGCGTCGAGCCTTGAGTAAATAGAGATTCGGTGAGTCCGCCACGGCACGATTCTACAACGTGAAAGTTACGCCTTCAGCGTAGTCATTCTAATGAGGTCTACCGGGATCTCCGCCCCTTAAGGGGGAGGACAGCGCTCACACCGGCCACTGCTCCCTCCGCCAAGCCATATCAAAAAACATCGACGCAACAGAAAATAGAGTCTGGATTCAGTGGCAAAACGAGGACTGTT
>JBJXFJ010000368.1:0-3999 GCA_046154735.1 Chloroflexota bacterium
GACAGTATGGGGCGTTCCTGCTCGTCGCCGCGCGGTGCGTTTTTCACTGTCGGGCAAGATGCCCGACACCACCGGTGACAGGGGAACCCCACAAACCAATTTGGACGGTGCATTAGTGACCCTTCGCGGACAGCGCCGCCAGACGTGGCAGCACTTCCAGTGCGACGAGCACAGACCGGGGCGTCGTCAGCAGTTCACAATGGCTAATTTCACGGGTGCTCATGCTCAAGTGAAGACTTGTCCATTTCAGCGTAGGGACACTGTAGGATCTCTTCAAAGTCGAGTCGCCGGCAGGACGAGGTAGCACGGGGCCTTGTGCCCTGTGCCTGGAGCTCCAAGTCCCGTGAACGCGATCGGCGGCTCGCACGTCCCAGGCACAGGGCACAAGGCTCCGTGCTACTGCAGGCAACTTGACTTTGAAGAGATTCTGAGGGTCACTAATGTATCGGTGTTTCGGTACCGCCGGTCCGCCCGAGGCTTTGTGGAGTCCGCAGGGTGCGACTAGGGAGTCGATCACACGCATTCCGGACTGGTATATTTCTCCCGGGCCTGGCTGACCTGACCCGGCCGCGGTGACGAACCGAAGTGTACGCTGGATCAAGGCCGTCTCCGTTCCTAAGACCACGTGCGGTGCAACATGGCTTGAAACGGCGTCGGAGTCCCGCGTCGGTGAGTGGAAGTCTTGCAGTTCAGGGTCGGCCATGCCTAGTATGAAGAGAGCAGCTTTGCCCCAGGCGAGGCTTGGAGGAATGACATGTTTGGATTCATCCTTGGGGCCGCGGCCGGTGTTGCCGGTATGTGGGCCTATCAGAAGTGGTTCGGCGAGCCGGATGACGACGATTGGGATACGGGCGTCTGGGATCAGCCGACCGCGACCGCGTACCCATCCACCCCAGCTTCGGAGACCGCGGCAAGCACACCAAGTAGCTCGACCTCAGCTCCAAGTTCGTCATCGAGCGGCACAAGTGCCGGTGGAAGCACGAGCAGCGCAAGCTAGCTGATTATCCAGTAAATCGCGTCTGTCATGCCCCTGAAATCCTCTTCGTGAAGATTTCAGGGGCATTCGTGTGTCAGATGTCTCGATACGCTCCCCAGGCAGTGGGGCTCTCCCAGACTCGAACTTCCAGGGAGGTCGGGCCCGCCTCGGGAAATTGTGTCCTCAAGTGCTTGTGCAGGTAGGCGGAAAGTGCTTCAACGGTGGTGTTCACGTCCATCAGCTCGGGCAGGTCATCGAGACACCGGCCATTCCATTGTTCCGTGATGTCGCGAATCGCCGATTCGATCAGGACGATGTCCAGGAGTACCCCATCATCGTTCAGGGTGGGGCCGATTGCCACGACGTCTACGCGGTAGTCATGCTCATGTACCTGCTGGGCCGGCCCAAAGTAGCCGCGCAGGCTGTGCGAGGCATGAAAGCTGACGGAGAGTCCTACTTCGTACATGGCTGATCGTCGTAAGTTAGGATCACCTGCACCAGATCATCTGGTGGTGCGTCCAGCAGGGCGTAGGCGTCCTGAGCGGTGCGAAATGGAACACGATGCGTGATCAGGCTTCCAAGGTCGAGCTGAGCCAACATCGCACGGGCGGCTTCTGATCGGCGTTGACGATCCCAGCGTGGTCCCAGTGATGGCTGCACCATGCCCACCTGCGAGCTGATGAGACGGAGTCGTCGACGATGAAACGCGGAGCCGAGTTGGAGCGTTACGGGACGGGTGCCATACCATGATGCAATCACCACGGTGCCTTCGATCGCGGCGCAGTCAATGGCCTGGTTCAGAGCTAACGGAACGCCACTTACTTCAATGACCAGGTCTGCCCCACGTCCCTCGGTGAGTGAGTGCACTGTGTCAGGCAGCTCCGGTGTAGGAGCCAGTCTGTGCGTGGCTCCCATACGCTGGGCAAGCACACGCCGCGGCAGGACCGGATCCACAGCGATGATCTGAGCCAGATTCATGCGCGCAAGCAGGCTGGTGATCAGCAGTCCCACCACGCCCTGGCCGAACACAACGACGGTTTCCTGAATTCGAGGCGCTGCGTCCAGCAGGACATTGACCGCGGTTTCGATCTGGGCAAAGAAAACGCCGAGGTCCAGGGGCACACTGTCGGGAAGCTGGATCACATATGCGTCATCGATGGCGAATAGATCCTGGTGCGGGTGGAGCGCGAATACCCGGTCGCCCGGTTGTAAGTGATGGACGTCTGAGCCGATCGCTTCCACGATGCCTGTGCAAGCGTAGCCATACTTCAATGGGAATCCAAACGAGCCTTTGAAACTGGGAAGATCCAGAGGCAGCGCTGGGTCGATCTCTCCTCTGAATGCGAGACGCTCCGTTCCATGACTGAGTGCGGAAAAGACCGTGCGAATCTGAAGTTGATGGAATTGTGGCGCGTCGAAGGTGGCGGGGCGGTGCTCCACCTGTCTTGGGCCAGCGAGCCAGAGCGCGGTGCCCTGTACCTCAGTCACGTGCCTGATGATGACGCGACGTGGAGGGCCGCATCCGCCAGCAGGCCATCAAAAATAACGTCCTTGCCAAGCTGCTTCACGGTGAGCTGAGAGAAGGTGAGCGCCTGATCCAGTCGGGTGATACTCAGATCGCCGATCGCATTAACACCGTTTCCCACGAGTTTTGGCGCCACGCAGATGACCAACCGATCCACAAGCTGCTCGTGGAGAAGCCGCGTGGTGATCGCCGCGCCGCCTTCCACCATGAGGCTCTCAATGCCACGGTTGCGGAGGTCCACCATGAGTGCCCTGAGGTTCACGCGGTCATCCTGGTCCATTGTCACGCAAAGCGTTTGGACACCCCGCTGACAGAGCGCCTGCAAGCGAGTGTCTGGTGCCCGATCGGTGTGGGCTATCAGCGTATTGGATGGGGATTCATCATTGATCAGCGCGGCGGTAATGGGTATCCGCGCGGTGGAATCCACGACAATGCGGAGCGGATTTGAGCCCGGCACGAGTCTAACGGTGAGCAGCGGATCATCGGCAATGACCGTATTCACACCCACGAGAATGGCCTGGTGCTCCGCGCGTAGCTCGTGGGCGAGCTGCAGCGATGCCGGCCCGCTGATTCGCCTGGCGCCGTCTCGTGATGCTGTCGCGATGCGGCCATCGAGAGTTTGTGCAAATTTCACGGTCACCCGAGGGCGACTTCTTGAGCCCTCGCCTCTATCCACGCGAAACCCAGTCAGCACGAGGAATTGGCAAATTCATAGCTGAAGTCGAGTGTAACATAGGTATTGTGAGAGCCCAGCGGATTTGGATCGCGGCAATCCAAATGCCAGATCGGCCAATCGTTGACGCTTCCCGTGGATCCCTGGCCGGGCACGGTGAGCTCTATAGAAACTGAGGTTGATATCCGAACATGTGCGTCAGTGAGTCAAGTTCTCAATCGGCGAAGCTGGCAGCCGCGATGCGCTGATCAAGTAGGGCTTCCAGTTAGTCGAACTGGCACAGCAGGTCATTGTCGGCTGGTGCAGACGCAGGTGGATCGAGGGGAAGCAGGTCGGAGCGGCCGCTGGTAGGAGAGGGCACAGAAGAGGACCGTTCGAAGTCCGTTCTCCAAGATCTAGCTCCGCTTGGTCACCCGCTGGCTGAGCGCTCCTCGGCAAAGCTGATCTCCGCGCGGGCCTATGTACCGCTCGGTCGCCCCGTGAAGCTTGCACTGCGTGGCCACCCTTTATCCATGAAGCCAGTGCCTGATCGCTGCCTGTGATGGCGATCATTCGAGTCGTTCAGGATGACAGTATGGGCCAGCAATCATGTCAAGCCGGTATGACGAGAGCTTTAGTCGACTCGCGGAGTTGCGCCTTGCTCACCTGACCGAATCACGCAATCGCTAGCCTCTCGCGGGCAAAGCGGACTTGTCGAAAGCGCGCAACTCGAATTATGACTTGTGCTCTGTCAAAATTGGTCTGTCGGGTTCTCCCGCCACCGGTGGTGTCGGGCATCTTGCCCGACAGTGAAAAACTTGCCGCGCGGCGACGAGCAGGAACGCC
>JBJXFJ010000444.1:0-7823 GCA_046154735.1 Chloroflexota bacterium
GGCCCGGCCTCGTTCGGATCAGCTCCGAGCCCGGGCACTGAGCATCTTCACGTGGATTGGACATTGCATGACAGTGCATGAAACGGCTAACGGACGAGGCTATACCTCAACCTATATCGTGCTCGGCCCGGGCGTACCCGGCATGCTCTTCCAGCCCACTGTTCGCAATGACCGCGCCAGCATCGGCGTTCTCGTCATGCACCCATTCTCCAATGACCTGGGGCACATCGCCGGCCATCATCTGGCCGCCCGTGGATATACGGTGCTCTGTGCCAATCCCCATACCGTGGGCACACATGACAGTCCCTACCTGATAGAAGATCAGGCTCCAGACGTGGCGCTCGGGGTGGCGTTTCTCCGTAACCACTCCGAGATTCGTTCAGTAGTCCTGTTCGGACATAGTGCCGGCGGCCCGCTCATGAGCTTTTACCAAGCAGTAGCAGAGCATGGACCGGGGATCTGCCAGGGTCCAGAAAAGATCTGGAGATGCCCGGATAGCCTATCTGATCTACCCGCTGCGGACGGGATCATCTTGATGGATTCACACGGAGCCTACGGTTTTGTCACTCTGACATACGTGGACCCCAGTATTGTGGATGAGCAAGACCCCACGCGGCGGGACCACACCCTGGACATGTACGACGAACGGAATGGCTACTTGGCAGATGGCGCCAGGTACTCACCGGATTTCGTCAGCCGCTTCGTGACAGCCCAGGGTGAGCGCCACAATCGATTGATCGCGCAAGCGGAGGATCGATGGGCCCGCATCCAGGCTGGTCAAGGAATCTACGCTGACGACGAGCCGTTTCTGGTGCATGGCGTCAATTCACGCATCTGGATGCCAGACCTGCAGATCCAATCACGCACCCGAGGGGCCCATCCTCTCCTCCACGCCGACGGCTCAGTAACAACCGAGATTGTCAGATCTGTGCGCCGGCCCTCTGGAAATCCGCCCGGCACTCGATCGTACAAGTCAGCACTCGTGGGAATCTCGGTGAGACAGTTCCTGAGCTCGCACGCGCTGCGGACAACGCCAGATTACGCTCTTGGCGAGGACTTCATCCGCGGCGTGGATTGGGCGTCATCAAGCACCAGCACACCCACCAATATGGCCCACCTTTCGGTGCCAACGATCATCATGCCAATGACTGGTCACTACTTTCTCGTCACCGACGAGATCATTTTTGAGCACGCGGGAAGTGCGGACAAGCAACTCGTCTTCGTGGATGGAGCATCGCACGGCGGCACCACTTGCCACGCATGCGAGCGCACCCCCGGCGAGTTCGGCGATACCGCACAGACAATGTTCAACTATCTCGAAAGATGGCTAGCAGAGCGATTCGTCCACTAGCGACACGCTCAAGCTCGGAGAACTGAGCCAGCTCAGTTTAGTGCGCTTCGCCGGCTTCCACCTTTTCGATACAGATCAATAGTCCTCGGCGCCTTCAGCCTGCTTGCAGTTATCAACGGTCGCGCCATCCTGACCCAGAGTCATTTCATGGTCGAGCTCTCGGCAGGATGATGTAGCACGGCGCCCTGTGCCTGAACCTCCCGGTCCGGTGATCGCGATCGGCGGCTCCAGCGTCCAAGGCAAAGGGACAAGCCCCTTCGCTACTCCGTGGACTAGCCCAAGTAGAACAATGCGAATCCCCAGCCGTCAAGCGCCGTGGCTTTCGATGAATTCCCACTGCTGCTACACTCAGGAACGAGCACGATATTTCCGGGGGAGCGCCAGCAACGTGAGTGATCCGAAGTCCACAGACAACGTCGCCGAGTCCACACGTAGCACGCTGCTGTCGCTGTATGTCCCCGCGTTTATCCTGGCGCTTGGCACCGGAATCGCTTTACCGGCAATCCCGGTCTATGCGAAGTCATTCGATGTGGGCTTTGGCGTGGCCTCGCTGGTCATCGTCATGCATCTTGCCGGGCGAGCCCTATCATCCATTCCAACCGGCTTCATCATCGATCGATTTGGGCGCCGAGTGGTGATCCTCGCGGGACCAGTTCTCACGGCGCTGGCATCATTTCTCATGGCCAATGCCGGGTCCTTTAATGAGCTCCTGTTCTACCGCTTCCTGGGTGGTTGGGCCATTGGGATGTGGACGATGGGTCGCGTCACCATGGTGGCCGATTCTGGCGGCAATAGTCGCGGGCGGCAGATTACGGCCATGTTTAGCATGGACAACGCGGGCAATCTGGTGGGCCCGGTCATTGGCGGCGTCATCGCTTCCATCTGGGACATCCGTGCGCCATTCATCGTTCACGGAATTTTGGCGTTATTGGCCGTGATTCCTAGCTTCAAGATCATTCGCGACCTGTCCACGCAGCTTGCGGGCACGAAGAAGAAAGAGTCCGATGCCGCGGCAGTGGAGGTTGGCTCCGTATGGCGCCAATTTCTGGTCTTCAACATTCTGATCCTGTTCGTCTCATACACATTTGTCTCGCTCACTCGTGGCACCCTGATGGGCGGGGCGCTCAATGTCTACGCGGTCTACCACTACGATATCGACGCGGCCACGGTGGGCGGCATGGCCGCGATTGTTGCCGCGGTCGGTATTCCGGTCACGATCTCGGCGGGGCACATCATGGATCGCTTCGGGCGCAAGGCGACAATTGTGCCAGGCTTTGCGGCGCTGAGCGCGGCCATGGTCTTCATGGCCGTCGTCGCCTGGCAAGGGCTGCCCTTTGCGGCATTCGTGGCAGCCCTCATTGTGGTGAGTCTCACGCAGAGCTATACGGGCGGCTCCATGCAAACGTTGGCATCGGATATCGCCCCGGCCAATGCGCGAGGAAAATTCTTTGGCCTCTGGAACTTAACGGGGCAAGGCGGTACATTCATCAGCCCGGCAGCCTTTGGATTCATTGGGGAGGCGTTTGGCCCTACGGCTGGCTTCACCTTTCTCGCCATCACCAGTCTCATGGCGTCAGTCCTGGTGGGATTCTTCGTGTCAGAGACCGTGAAAAAGCGCCAGTCAACGCCCGCACCGGCATAGAGCCAACCAAGCCGCATCCCGTGAGGGTGCGGTTCCTCCCGCGACCTCCTCTCTCCCGACATCGCTCACGTTCACCGTCTCCGAGCCGCGACCGTCAGCGAGCGGGTCCTCCCGCGATCTCCTCTCTCCCGACATCGTCCATCGCCACGGTATCCGAGCCGCATCCGGTGAGGGTGCAACTTCCGAGACAGGTGCCCTCAATCGTGAACGTAGGAATCCGCCTGAGGAGACGGTGATGATGACCACAACCCGCCGGCGGTGATTCCGGGGGAGGAACCGCACCCTCACGGGATGCGGCTCGGATGCTGGTGCTGAGTGAGCGAAGGATTGTCTCCGCGTCTCCGCGGTGAATATCCCTCCCATTGAATCTGAACACTTACGCATTCCGAAATCCTTTGACAGGCAGCCCCCGCTGGTCTACATTACCTTTCAGACCCCCACGGGGTTGCTTCTAGAGGTGACTATGAATCGCGATATACCCGTCCGGATCATCACTCGAAACATGAATCGGCGGAGTTTTCTTCGACTTTCTGCGCTTGGCGGCGGAGCCGCGCTTCTGGCAGCCTGTCAGTCTGCCGCGCCAAGCAGTCCAGCGCCCACGGCAAAACCGGCCGCCTCGGAGGCTCCCGCAAAGGCCGCGGAGCCTGCCGCGAAGGCTCCCGCCGCGCCAGCCGGAGCTGGTTCAGAATTGGATGCGCTGGTCGCCTCGGCCAAACAAGAAGGCGAAGTGGTCATTTACATGGGCCGCGCCGGCTCTCGGCAGCTTCGCGAGGGCGTTGCTGAATTCGAGAAGAAGTACGGTGTCAAAGCTACCGCGGTGGTGGGCTCAGGGAGTGAAAACGCGGAGAAGGTGCTCGCCGAGCGCGACACCGGGCTCTACACCGCTGATCTCTGGATGGGCGGCCTCACCACCATTAATAGTCGTCTCTTGCCAAAGTCGGCCTTTGATCCCATCGAACCGCTCTTTGTCCTTCCCGAGATCAAGGACAATGCGGCCTGGTACAAGGGTCAGCACTGGTGGGGGGACCCGGAGAAGAAATTCACCTTCCTCTTTGCCGCGAGCCCATCACCGGTTGCGTCCTACAACACCAAAGATGTGAAGGAAGCCGACATCCAATCCTGGTGGGACCTGCTGGATCCAAAGTGGAAAGGCAAGATTGTCTCGCGCGATCCCACGCAAGCGGGCAGCGGCGGCAATACGGCGTACTTCTTTTTCCACCCGCAGCTCGGTCAGGACTTTCTGCGGAGACTCTATACCGAGCAGGACATCGTCATCACCAAAGATGCGCGCCAGGGCGCGGAGTGGCTGGCTCTCGGCAAATACTCGATTTATGTGCTTGGCTCCGGCAACGATGTGCAGGAGCTCAAAGCTCAAGGCCTGCCCGTGGAAGATTGGCTGAAACCCACGAAAGAGGGCGCGCGCATCAGCTCGGGCGGCACCGGCACCATCTCCATCTTCAACCGAGCCGCGCACCCGAACGCATCCAAGCTATTCATCAACTGGTGGCTCTCAAAGGAGGGTCAGCTCACCGCGCAGCGTGTGAACTCCGAGGACGAGTCTCTGCGCTCGGACATCGCAAAAGACATGCTGAGCGCTGACCATCGTCGCGATCCCAACATTGAATACTCATTCATGGATTCCGATCCCCAGGTTGTGTCACGTGAGGCTGAGATGCTGGGCTTCATGAGACAGGTACTGGAAGGAAAGTTGTAACGAGTCGCCGAGTTCAACGCGCGGGCTCATTCGTATTGGAGATTGATCATGACAGGGCACGATGCGGGCGGCGCTGAAGCCGCTCCGGTGAATCGTCGACGATTTCTCATCAGCCTGACACTGGGCGGCGCCGCCACGCTCCTGGCTGCCTGTGCCGCGCCCGCGGCGCCCGCACCCACAAGTGCGCCGAAAGCCGCTGACTCAGCAGCTAAGACCGAAGCGCCCGCAAAACCGGCGGAGAGCGCCGCGAAGCCCGCGGCGCCCGCGGCCGGATCATCCGCTCTTGACGCGCTCGTGGCGCCGGCCAAGGCGGAGGGTGAGGTTGTCGTATTCATGGGTCGGGCCGGTTCGCGACAACTCCGAGACGGTATCGCCGAGTTTGAGAAGAAATACGGGATCAAGCTCACCGCGGTCATCGGATCAGGAAGTGAAAATTCGGAAAAGATCCTCGCTGAGCGGGATACCGGGATATTTACCGGCGATGTCTGGATGGGCGGCCTGACAACCATGAACACGCGTCTTGTCCCCAAGGGCGTGTTGGATCCCATTGGACCCTACTTGGTCAACCCTGAGATCACAGACAAATCCCACTGGTGGAAGGGTCAGCATTACTATGGGGATATCGATCATCAGCGGATCTTCCTATTTGCAGCCAGTCCCCAGGCACTCCTCTCGTACAACACCAATCTGGTGAAATCCGATGACATCAAGTCCTGGTGGGATCTGCTGGATCCAAAGTGGAAAGGCAAAATCGTTTCCCGTGATCCCACTGTTGCAGGAACGGGAAGTAGCATGGCCGGTTTCTACTTTCATCCTCAACTCGGTCAGGAATTCATTCGGAAACTCTTCGTTGATCAGGAAGTCACCCTCACTAAGGATGGCCGGCAAGGCGCCGAATGGTTGGCGCTGGGCAAATATTCCCTCTACTTCATCCAATCAGGAAATGATCCACGCGAGTTGAAGGACCAGGGACTCCCGGTGGAGGAAGTGGTTCGGCCGCTCAAGGAAGGGGCCTGGCTCTCTTCTGGCGGAACGGGCACACTGGGTGTCTTCAATCGGCCCGCTCATCCGAACGCCACCAAGCTCTTCGTTAACTGGTGGCTCTCTCAGGAAGGCCAGCTCACGGCGCAAAGGGTGAACCCTGAGGATGAATCTCTGCGCGAGGATATCTCCAAGGAAGCCGTGCTACCGCAGTACCGTCGTGTCCCGGGGGTTGAGTACATGTATCTCGATTCTGAACCCGAGACGCTGGCCAAGGAGGGCGAGGTTCAGGCGTTCATGAAGAAGCTTCTGGAAGGTCGCGGCTAGCGTCGCCGCCTAGACATCTCAGGTTAAGGTCGAGGTACCCCATGGCCCAGGCTCAACCGCTTCCCGCACCCGCCACGGGCGAACGGCGCTTTCCAACGCCAAGCACCGGGCTCATGGTGATGTCACTGATCATCCTGGTGCTCGGCTTCTACATCATCTACCCGCTCGCGCTTATTTTCATCAACAGCTTCAATGTAGCCCGCATCGCTGAACCGGCACGGTATGGGCTGGACAACTGGGCAGCAGCTTTCAGCTCAGCCGGGCTATTCCAATCCATCTGGAATACGGTCTATATCTACCTCTGTTACATCAGCATTGCCTTCCCCATGGCGGTGCTGATTGCTTGGCTACTGGCACGTTGCAACATCCCCTATGCTGGTGTATTGGAGATCATGTTCTGGGTAAGCTACATGTTGCCCGGTCTCTTCACCACGATTGGCTGGATGATGTTGCTGGATCCCGATCTGGGACTCATCAATGTGGGTCTCAAGCAGTGGCTGCCCTTTATCAAGGAGAGCCCCTTCAACATCTACACGGTCCAGGGCATCATCTGGGCGCATCTGGTGAGCACGGCCATCAGCACCAAAGTCATGTTGCTCACGCCCTCGTTCCGCAATATGGATGTCTCGTTTGAAGAAGCTAGCCGCGCCTCAGGGGCTTCTGGTTGGGTCACCATGATGCGCGTCACGCTGCCTCTCATGATCCCCGCGATGACGATTGTGTTCATGCTGAACGTGGTGCGCATGTTCCAGACGTTTGAAATTGAGCAGCTCATTGGCACGCCGTTCAACTTTTTTGTCTATTCCACTAAGATCTACAACCTCGCCCGAGCTACTGAACCTCCGCAATATGGGCAGGCCACCGCGCTTGCCAGCATTACACTCGTGCTCATCTTTGCGATCATCCCCATTCAACGCTGGCTGCTGCATCGGCGTGATACCACCACGGTGGGCAGCAAATTCCGCAGTGGATTGATCGATCTCGGGCCCTGGCGCTGGCTCGCATTTGGGTTTATCGCGTTGATCCTCATCATCTTGAACATCGTGCCATTGGTCACGGTGATTCTGGGCAGCTTCATGACCCGCGCGGGATTCTTCCAGATTAATCCACTCTTCACCTTGAAGCACTGGGAACTCGTGCTGGGCGATAACCAATTTCGCCAGGCACTCTTCAACACATTTTTCATCAGTGGATTTACCGCCATCATCAGCCCGCTGATGTTCTCAATCATCGCGTACATTCTGGTGCGCACCCGCTGGCCAGGTCGCGGACTGCTCGATAGCATCATTTGGGGATCCGCGGCGATCCCGGGGATCCTCGCCAGCCTCGGGCTGTTGTGGGCCTTTCTGGGCACACCGTTCCTCCGGCCGCTGTATGGCACGCTCTGGGCGCTGGTCCTGGTGGCCCTCCTGCAGGGCAAGCTCACCGCGATTCAGCTCAATAAAGCCACGTTCTTGCAGCTAGGTCAAGATCTGGAAGACGCGGCTCGTGCATCAGGAAGCAACTGGTGGAGTGTGTACTGGCGGATCTGGATTCCGCTCATCCTGCCAACGCTCATTCTGGTGGGCACCCTCCACTTCGTGGTTACCGCGCAATCCACGAGCTACGTGGTGATGCTGGCCAGCAAAGAAACGAAGACGCTCTCACTCCTTGCGTTGGAATTTGCATCGGGCGGAGTGACCATGCGTGAGGAAGCCGGGATCATCGGTCTCTTCATTGTGGGCATGACCCTCGGCGTGGCTCTGATTGCGCGGGCGTTCGGAATGAAGGTGGGCATACGACACTGAGTGAGTCATCCCATCCGTCAA
>JBJXFJ010000448.1:0-3872 GCA_046154735.1 Chloroflexota bacterium
GGTTTCACCAATGGCCAATCGAGAGTTGACGATCGGTCCAGATACAATCAACGACGACTCCGGTTGCTGGGTAATCGCCGAAATTGGGCACAACCATCAGGGCGACCTGGAACAAGCAAAGCAGCTATTTCGCGAAGCGAAATCCGCTGGCGCGAGCTCTGTAAAGCTCCAGAAGCGTGACAACCGTTCTCTCTTTACACGCGAAGCGTTCAATGCGCCCTACGAGAACGAAAACAGCTTTGGCAAAACGTACGGCGAGCATCGCGAGTTTCTCGAGTTTGGCCGAGCTGAGTACATCGAGCTCCAGGCGTATGCCCGAGAGATCGACATTACGTTCTTCGCCACGGCGTTTGATATTCCAAGCGCAGACTTCCTCCAAAGTCTGGACATGCCAGTTTTCAAGATCGCCTCGGGCGATGTGCGCAACATCCCTCTTTTGCGCCACGTGGCCAGTTTCCAGAAACCAATGATCGTGAGCACGGGCGCGGCAACGATGGATGACGTGCAGCGTGCATATGATGCCGTCATGGCGATCAACCCTCGGCTCGCGCTACTGCAGTGCACAGCTTCATACCCCGCCGAGTTCTCCCGACTAGACCTTGCGGTCATCCAGACGTACCGGGAACGATTTCCGGATGTGGTGGTTGGGCTTTCTGCCCACGATAACGGAATTGCAATGACGATTGCCGCCTACATGCTGGGCGCGCGAATCCTGGAGAAGCATTTCACATTGAACCGCGCCATGAAGGGAACGGATCACGCGTTCTCGCTGGAGCCCACGGGGATGCGCAAGATGGTCCGTGATCTCGGACGTGTGCGCGTGGCCCTTGGTGACGGCGAGAAGAAAATGCATCCGGGCGAGGCGGCGGCCGCCATGAAAATGGGGAAAAAGCTTGTTGCAGCGCGTGATCTGCCCACCGGACACGTTCTCACCGCGGCTGATCTGGCTATCAAGTCCCCGGGCGATGGCATTCTCCCCTATGAGCTTGATCATGTGATTGGTATGCGTATCACACGGCCGCTTCAGGTCGATGAGTCACTGTCGTTGGAGCAACTGGAGCCGGCGTCGCCGGTCGGTGCCGCCAGCGTAGGCCTTTGATTCGGAGCCAATGAGTAAACTCTTCGAGCTGGAGGGACGTGTCGCGCTGGTGACTGGGGCCCTGGGTCAGCTTGGGGGGCTGTGGATTGATACGCTGCTCGACGCGGGAGCTCGGGTTGTTGCTCTGGACCAAGCTGGAGTTGGTGTAGGCGAGCAGTTTTCTGCACTCGTTGACCGGGCCAAGGGTCGCCTTACGCTGATCCGAGCGGACATTCGAGATCGTGACCAGCTTGACGCGGCGTTGGAGCAGTGCTGCACGGAGTCAGGTACACCAGCCATCCTTGTCAATAATGCCGGTGTTGATCAACCACCGAATACTGATGCCCCGCAATTCCGGGTGAATGAGATTCCCGCCGACGTCTTCCGTCATGTGATCGATGTAAACCTGGTCGGCACATTTCAAGTGTGTCAGGTCTTTGGTACCGCTATGGCTCGCGCGGGGCGTGGCACCATTATCAATATCGGTTCCTTGTACGCTTCTGTGGCGCCGGACATGCGACTTTATGAGCACCTTCCATTTGATCCACCATTTCTCAAGCCGCCAGCATACGGTGCATCCAAGGCGGGGGTGGTGAACCTGACGCGCTACCTAGCCAGTCTCTGGGGACCATCCGGCGTCCGGGTAAACGCACTCTCGCCCGGCGGAGTCTCAGGTGGGCAGGATCCGGAATTTCGCCGCAAGTTCTGTGACCGCGTGCCGCTGGGTCGTATGGCGGAACTGGATGATCTCCGTGGTCCGCTGCTCTTTCTGGCATCCGACGCATCAGCCTATGTTACCGGTGTCAACCTTAATGTTGATGGCGGATTTGTGAGCTGGTAGGAGCATTCCGTGTCCACATCCCCCCCTCGATTCATCGGCCTCATTCCAGCTCGCGCCGGCTCAAAGCGTGTTCCAAATAAGAACATTCGGCCCCTTGC
Organism: Chloroflexota bacterium; assembly: GCA_046154735.1. Classification (GTDB taxonomy): domain Bacteria; phylum Chloroflexota; class UBA6077; order UBA6077; family JACCZL01; genus CAVXYC01. The sequence goes on from JBJXFJ010000448.1 coordinate 2,018, forward strand.
TCGTCACCCGCTCATTGCCTACACCATCACCGCGGCCCTGGAGAGTCATGTCTTTGACGCCGTGGTGGTCTCCACGGACTCGCCGCGCATTGCCAAGATTGCTCAATACTACGGGGCTGATGTCCCATTTATGCGCCCGGAGGCACTTGCCGGTGACCGCTCGCCAGACATTGAGTGGGTGGAATTCACGCTGCAAACCCTGGCAAATCAGGGCAAGTCGTACGATGGCTTCAGTATTCTTCGCCCCACCAGCCCATTTCGGAAGGCCGCGACGATTATTCGGGCACACAGTGAGTTTATGGCGCAGGTCGGAGTTGATTCCCTCCGGGCGGTCGAAAAATGCAAACAGCATCCAGCGAAAATGTGGGTAGTGCGCGGCCAACGCATGACACCGCTGCTCCCACTTGGGCCCATTGAGCAGCCCTGGCACAGCAGTCAATACCATTCCCTGCCTGAGGTGTACGTTCAGAACGCCAGCCTCGAGATCGCCTGGATGCATGTTGTGACTGACGGGCGAACGATAGCGGGCAACGTCTTGATGCCGTTCCTAACCACCGGTGATGAAGGGTACGATGTCAACGACGTAGCGGATTGGCTCTACGCCGAGCATCTGCTGACCACTGGCGAAGCGACCCTGCCACCAATCTCTCGGGCGCCGATTGACCTCCCCACCAGCGAGTAGTAGTTCCTATCAGGTGGGAATCTGACCCGGTATTCTAATTTTTCCCGCTTCACCTGCACGCTGTGATCGTCACAGGAAGTCCGTCCACGATCGCAGCGGCCCAATGTTTGCCGCAAGGAGTAGCTCGTGCCGCCCATCCAACTGATCCCCTTTGAGGAATTTGAGCGAGTTCGCGAGGCGCGGATCGATCGATTTGAGCAGCTAGCCCTGATCGCCGGGATGTGCCGAGCAAATACACTGGCGGCTGTGAAGCGCGCCGGATCAGGACATCTTGGGTCCAGCTTTAGCGCCATGGACCTCGTGGTCTGGCTGTATTACGAGCAGATGAACACCCTCTCCATTGGACTGGATCATCCCGATCGCGACATCTACTTCTCATCCAAGGGCCATGACGTGCCGGGCCAGTACTCCGTGCTTTATTCGGCGGGAGTACTGGCTGAAGAGAAACTCCTCATGCTTCGCCGCCTCGGCGGGCTCGACGGCCACCCGGACGTGAAGATTCCTGGCATCGAAGCGAACTCCGGCTCGCTTGGCATGGGCATTTCCAAGGCGCGCGGCATGGCCTGGGCCAAGCGGTACGCCGGACACGGCGGCCGAGTGTACGTGCTGCTCGGTGATGGCGAGCTGCAGGAAGGACAGAACTATGAAGCACTGCAGTCCACGGTCCAGCAGCGGATCGGCAATCTCACGGCCATTGTGGACCATAACAAGCTGCAGTCAGATAAGCTGATCAGCCAGATCGTGGACCTGGGCGACCTGGAAGCGAAATTCCGGGCATTTGGCTGGGAGGTGGCTCGCTGTGACGGACATGACCTGCGCGCCATTCAAGCAATTTTGGGTGAGTTCCAATCAATCACAGATCGCCCCCAACTCCTCATCGCGGATACGATAAAAGGGCGCGGCGTCTCATTTATGGAACACCCAGCGGCGCTAGCGGCCAACAATGGCTCATATCGATGGCACGCCGGTGCGCCGGACGACGTATCATTCCTCGCGGCCTATGGTGAACTGATTGACACTGTCAATCAGCAGCTTGAATCCAGCGGCCTCCAGCGGCTTCATCTCCGTGACGTGACCCCAGTAGCGAGCAGCTCCAGCGGAGTGTCCCCGGAGTTTGTCTCCGCTGCCTATGGTCAACGACTTGTGGAGTTAGCCCCAGATCATCCCAATCTG
>JBJXFJ010000412.1:0-2740 GCA_046154735.1 Chloroflexota bacterium
ATGATTACTGCCGTTCACGCCCACCGCGGCCTCACACTCTGCGCGGCCTTCGCGCTGTTTGGCTGTAACCCGGTGATGGATCGCCCGACTGCTGTCCGCGAGCCAACGCTGCTCACGGCGCGAGCAACCCGCACCGAAATCAATGGCGTTCTGAACTTTGCCACGGAAGTCCGCACAAAGCCCCCGACCATTGTGACGACGCGAATCCCCGGAACGGTGATGCAAGTGACGGCGTCGCCGGGAGCGCGCGTCACCGCCGGTGACCCACTGCTGGAACTAGATCGACCGGCCCTGGAAGTCCAGGTAGCACGCGCCAACCTTGCCCTCGCCGGGGCGGAAGCGCGCCTGGCCGGCCTGCGCTCCAGCAACCGTCCGGATGAAGCCGCCGAGGCGGAGGCCCAGCTTCGGGCCGCGAAGGCTCGGCTCAGCTCAGTGGAGTCGGCGCCTACCCAGGATCAGCAGACAGAGCTCGCTCGGGCGATCACCGTTGCTCGCCAGAAGGTGGCCGAGCTGGAGCACGGGCGTCCGGAGCTGATTGCGCAGCTCGAGACCGCGGTGGCCGTGACCCGTGATCGGCTGGAGCGTCTCCAGTCCGCCCAACGCGCCACGCCGGTGCCAGGCGCGGGCGTGGCGGTGCCGCCGCAGGAAGTCATCACCCAAGCTCAGCAAGCGCTCATTGACGCCCAGGAGCAGCTTCGTCTCGCCCGCTCCCCCACCTCGGGCGCGGAGCTCAGTCAGGCTCGACAGGAGCTTGCCCTGGCGGGGGAGCGCCTGCTGCTCTCGCGTTCATCCACGGTGCCGTCCGATCTCGAAGAGGCCCGGGCCACTCTGGAGGCCGCGGAGCGTCGATTCCAACGCGTCAATCAGCCCGTTACGGACGCGGAGCGGAAATCTGCTGAGCTAGCGGTCGAGCATGCCTGGTCCGGATTGGAACTGGCCCGGCTTCAACTCCGCGAGTCTAGCGTAACAGCGCCCCTGACTGGGCTGATTTCTGACGTTTTTGTGAACGTTGGCGCTCCCACGGCCGCGGGCTCACCGCTGGTCAGCATTCTTCCGCCAGAATTCGAGCTGCTTGTCCAGGTCCCCGAGCTGCTCATCGGCGCCATCACGCTCGGACAGTCGGTGAGCATCGGCGTCGATGCATATCCGAATGAAGTATTCACGGGGCTGGTACGGGCATTGACGCCCATCATCGACGTCCGCAATCGCACATCCGGAATGAAGGTTGAAGTGACTGATCCTCAGTTCAAATTAAAGGGCGGGATGTTCGCCAACGTGTCGATCGCGGCCGGCCGCAAGCAGGGCACCATCGTGGTGCCGCGTGAGGCGGTCATAGGGCGAGACTCCGATGCCGCGGTTTACGCCGTGCTTGAAGGCCGGGCTCGGCGTCAACCCGTCCAGCTCGGCCTGAACGATGGGCGCATGGTGGAGATCCTCAATGGGATCTCAGAAGGTGCAGAGGTGGTCCTGTCTCCAGCGGGTCTGCGAGACGGTGATCCGACCGGCCGATGACCGAAGCGCTGAAGCCAGCAGCCATCGCCGTAGACGCCATGGGCGGCGACCACGCTCCGAGCGTGGTCATCGCCGGTGCAATTGAAGCCGTTCAAGAGCTCAACCTGCGGGTGGCCCTGGTGGGCCCGGATGATGTGATCCGAACTGAGCTCAAACGGCACGGGGCGGACACTGATGAGCGCATTACCATTGTGCCCGCCAGCGAAGTCATTGAGATGGCCGAACACCCAGCCAACGCGGTGCGGCAAAAGACTGATTCATCCATCGTGGTCGGCATGCGCCAGGTGAAGGCCGGCAGTGCCTCGGCTTTCGTTTCTGCTGGGAATACCGGTGCCATGCTGGCGGCCGGACTCTTTCATCTGGGGCGGATTCCAGGGATCGAGCGTCCGGCACTGGCCACCGTCTTTCCTACCCGATCCGGATTCACCCTCATCGTGGACGTGGGCGCCAATGCGGACTGCAAACCGGAATATCTCGCCCAGTTTGGCGTCATGGGGGCCGCCTATGCGGAGCAGGTCCTCGCGGTCTCCCAGCCTCGGGTCGGCCTGCTCTCCATCGGCGAGGAAGAAGGCAAGGGCAACCAACTAGCTCAGCGAGCGTTTGGCCTACTCCGTGAGCAGCCGATCAATTTCATTGGCAACGTTGAAGGCAAAGACATTCCGGCCGGCGCCGCTGACGTCGTGGTGTGTGATGGATTTGTGGGCAATGTACTCATCAAGTTTGCCGAGGGGGTGGCCTCCACCATTGTCGGCATCATGCGTGAGGAGATCACGGCAAATCCGTTCACGAAACTGTTGGCGGCGGGTCTCCGGCCGGCCTTCCGCCGTGCCCAGGGACGAATGGATTACGCGGACTTTGGGGGCGCCCCACTGCTTGGCGTCCAGGGTGTCGTGATCATTGCCCACGGACGATCCAACTCGCGGGCTATCCGCAGCGCCATTCGTGTGGCTGCGCGCGCATCCGAGAGCAACCTCGTGGAGACGATCAAGCAGGGCTTAGGCAGTCGGGGCTAACGGCCACGGCATCGCTGGGCGCACATCGGCGACCTCGCTCTCAGGGCGCATCGTCTGGGCCAGGCTCCCCGCCGGGCACCGCGCGCAATCATGGACGCGACAGTTGGTTCGGAACAGATGTAGGAGTCCCTGCTGACGGCAAGCGGTGTTCGCCAGGCGATAGCCCTCGGTACCGAAAAGCTGCTCGGCCATATGGCGCGCGAGTCCGTTTGAAC
>JBJXFJ010000423.1:0-2968 GCA_046154735.1 Chloroflexota bacterium
CGCTGATGTGCCGGCAGACCTGGGCCCGATCACTCCGGACGATTTCCGCCTTGCTCGACTGCGCTACGTGGAGCCGAGGCCGTATCCAGCGGGTGAGTTTGAGCGCACGCATCAATGGATGGTGGGCTGGGGGCTGGCATCGCCCGACGCAGCATTTGCGGAGCTCGTGGATAACCGGATTGGCGTGGCGTAGAGGCTGGAGAAGACGATGATCGCTTCGGAAAAGTTCATACCGTCCGTCGCGGTGAATCGCGAACGAATCTAGAAGTGTTCAGTCAACGAATCGCGTGAGCCAGATCAGCGTTTGGACGGAGCTGAATTATAGTGAGGTCGAGCATCAGATGGACGCAATTGAGTTAAGGCCAGATCTTCGCGAGCAAGTTGAGATCGCTGCTCGGCACGAGGCACGGAGCGTCGATGATGTCGTGAACAGCGCTGTCGCAGACTATGTCCGTGATCAACAACGAGCAATTATCGCTCAGGAGACTTGCGCGTTCGAGCGCATGCACGCGGATCTCGTCCGAGACCATAGAGGACAATGGGTGGCAATTCACGATGGCCGACTCGTAGATGTTGATCCTGACGCCGCCGCACTTTACGCGCGGATTCGGAAGGCATATGGTCGCGAATCAGTGCTCATTCGGCAGGTACTTGATGTTGCCATCCGAACACTCACCATCCAGTCTCCACGTCTGGCATCTACGGAAGATTGAGAGCACCATACCGGGCGTCATCGATCCCGCCTGCGCCTGTTGCAAATCTTCGAGTGGCGGCACCGGGGGAGTCGTTCAGTGGAGAGCCAATTGTGGCGCTGGTTGATACCGGTGCCGATGCCACGATCATTCCATACCATCATCTGTCCATGTTGGGGCTCCAGGTTGATGGGCGGACATACCTCCGAGCCTTCGGGGGAGCCCGACGAGCAGTCGATTTGTACTTCGTCGATATCGAGATTGCGGGGCTTCGATTGCCCGCGCTAGAGATCGTGGGCGGTGATATGAGTGATGAATGTATCGTGGGGCGTGATGTGCTCAATCGACTGTACGTCGTACTTGACGGACCTCGCCTAACGATCGAAATCCAAGCATGACCTAGCCAATTCTGAATCACGAGATTCTCTAAGTGAGGAGTGGCTAGTATTAATCGGTCCTATTGATCAAGCAGGTGGAGTAGCGTACACCCTCAACCGCGGACACAACCGCAGAGCGTTCTCGCCCAGGATCTTCCGTTTGGCGGAGTCGCTGAGACCGGGCCATTCCACTACCTGCTGGACCGCCTGAGGCCAGGCGGTATCACCGTGTGGCCAATCTGTGGCGAAGAGCAGGACGTCTTCCCCAATCACGCTCACCACGTGCTCCAGGGTCGTCTCCCAGGTATCGATTCCATGAAAGTATCGGCCGCTGTGCTTCACAACGTCGCTCGGCATTCTCGTGAGCAACGGCACATGGGCGGGTGAGAGCACAAAGTGCGCGTCATAGCGCTCCAGTATAGAAGGGAGCCAGCCGGCCGCCGTCTCGACCACGCCCACCCGCAGCGCCGGGAACTGCTCAAAGATGCCTCCGCCAATGAGCGCGCCCATGGCGGCCATCCCTGCCCACGGATTGCTGAGTGAATGCTGGAGAAACCAGGCACCACGCAGATCAAAAGTGCCCGGCTGATAGGGTGGGCGAGAGGTTCCACCGTGAATCAGGATGGGCAGGTCCAGATCTTGTGCGGCCGCGTAAATCGGGTGGAGCGCGGGATCGTCCAGGAGCATACTATTCGGTCCACATGGCGGCATATACACGCCCACCATATTGAGATCACCCTCAGCCCAGGCCCGCAGCTCCTCCACGCCTGCCCGCACGTCCCGCAGATTGGCCACTACCGTCCACTTCAGTCGGTCTGGAGCTTGCGCGCAGTACTCGCTCACCCAACCATGGTACGCACGGTAGAGCGCGTGCTCAAATCCGGGATCGGTGAGCGCGCAGTAGCTGGAGACATGCGTGGGATAGAGCACATCCACATCAATGAATGATGCGTCCATATCCGCGATACGCGCCGCCACATCCCAGCTCACCTCGGTACGAATCCTGGGCAAATCGGGCTGATCCGGACGCCCGAAATTGCGTCGACCACCGCCCGAGGTGGGATTGAGCACCGTTTCACGCGGCACATTGCCAAAAGAGTCCGGGATTCCCAGCGTGCCATCAGAAATGACCGGCGCCACCACCGCGTAACGGCTGGAGGCCACCGCGGCGGTCAGGCCGCGCTGCACATTGGTCTCAAGCGCCAGTTTCAGCCGCTGGAAGTGCTCTCGATAGGCCGGGTCAATGTAGTCACCAAACATTTCCGCGGGACGCTCCTGGATGTGCGCGTCCATATCAATGACTTTCCAGCCGTTCCAGGCCATGCTGACCTCTCTTTCTAGGCTTGCGAGGCGGATACCGCGTGACGACCGGCAAGCCGACCGCTGATGAATGCCCAGCCCAGGTGATGCCCGTGTCCCTCCAGAAGTACGCCGCCTTGCCCGGTTGAGCCCGCGGCGTACAGGCCCGGGATTGGCACATCCTGGGGCCCAAGTACCTGGAGCTGCTCATTCACGGCCAGGCCGCCGTCCGCAAAGACACAATAGCTTTTCACCGGTCCGAGGGCGTAGTAGGGCCCGCGCAACAGTGCCGGCCGATCGCCCCGCTCCGTGGCGTTGTACGACTCAATGGTTCGGCACAGCGTGTCTGGCGCAACACCCAATGACCTCGCGAGATCACTCAGTGTTGAGGCCCGATGGTAGATATCAGCGCGGTTGCGGCGATAGTCAGCCAGGTAGGCGTACGCCACGCCGGGTGCCGTGGAGACAAAATTCGGCCAGCGGGTGAACTGCCGAGCGATGCGCGCGTCAAACACAATGTAGGCCAAACGATCCGTCTGCGTTGGAACCTGGTTGGAAGGTTGGCCGCGCTCATCCGTGAAGCGCTGCCCCTCACGGTTG
>JBJXFJ010000425.1:0-3907 GCA_046154735.1 Chloroflexota bacterium
TGATGGGACTGCGGTACCCACCCGGTCTCGTGCACCAATTGGTCCCGGGGGTACGGAACATGCGCGAATCCAGCACGTATCAGCTCATTCTCAACGAAGGCCGGGCTGAAGGCCGCGACCAGGGCCGGGCTGAAGGCCGCGATGAGGGCCGAGCGGAAGGCCGCGATGAAGGCCGCGCCACGGAAGCGCGCAGCCTGCTACTGTTAATGGGCACCACCAAATTCGGAGCACCGACCCCTGCCGCACGATCGGCGCTCGACAGCATCACGGACATCGCTCGACTGGAGCGGATGGGCCCACGCTTACTCAGCGCCACGAGCTGGGACGAGCTGCTGGAGACTCGCTGAACGATCCCACTTACGACCTGGAGTAACCTGCGCGGTGCGGAGTCACCAAACTTGCCCCTGCCAGAATCACTGCTAGACCGCTCAGCAGTCACAGCGGCGGTTAGCGCGAAATTGCCGAACCCACTACCATTGTCAGCATACTGAGATCGACCGCGCAGTCACCGCTGGCGCGGGATGGAGGCACCGACAATGGATGAGCTTCGAGCCCGCCGGCTTCGCAATGAGCTGACCGAGTTCGCCTCGCGCTGGTGGGCAGGCGAGGCTGAAGTGACCCGCACGTTCTTCAGCCAGCCACGCAGGAAAGACGAGCATCTGCGCTGGCTGCGCATGCAGGCCTTCAAAGAGCTGCAGCCGCGCCCCAACGGCATCATCATTCGACTCATTAGCGAGCTCAAAGATGAGTACGACCGGCTTGAGCACGGGGTGGAGCGTCACGACTTCCTGCACAAGATTCAATTCTTGGAGGAGGAGTTCCGTCACTATCAGCTCTTTGCGGACGTGGTGGACCATCTCACCGGCCAGCAGATCACCCCGAGTGAGCTGAGCACGTACGAGGTGCCTGAGGAAGCGAAACTGCGTGAGCTGCGTACGTCGTTGATGAAAGAGCACGGTGAGCTGGCGCGATTTGCCTCATCCTTCTGTGAGGGCGGCGGAGCATCTTTGTACTACGAGGGCATGCAGGTGGGCGGTGACCCGCTGCATGACATGATCGCCACGGCCTGTCGTGGAGTCTACGAGGATGAGATCGAGCACGCCGAGCAAGGCGCAAGCGGCCTGGAGCGCGGTGAATGGTCTGACGAGCAATGGGCCCTGGCTAAATCGATGGTGGAAGCCATCTCCAAGCAGCGCGTCCGCATGCGCAACGACCAATTTGGCCACGTGCTTTCTGCTCAACGCCTCACCGAGATCGACGAGGGGAAAATCGATCTGCCCGAGCGGTACAAGGCACTGCTGGTTTAGTCTGTTGATCCGTAGAGCAGTTCTTCAAGCCGGCTCTACGAATCAACTTCGTTGAACCCGTCATGGCCGCGGAACCAATTCTTGACTTTGTCCTTACGCCACATGCCACGTTTGAGATGGGGCGACGTGGAGTGAGGTCCGATGACGTACACGCAGTACTGAGCTCTCCGGAGCAACGAGCAGTGGTCTGAGATGGCCGCGAGGTTCTTCAATCTCGCGTCGAATCGTCTCAGACGGGGACTATCATGCTCTTGCGAGTTATTGTTGATGTAGATCGTCATCCAGCCGAGGTGGTGACCGCGTACCGAACGAGCAAGGTTCAGAAGTACTGGAGAGGCGAAACGTGAAGGTCCAATACGACGCCGAGTCCGACACCCTCAGTGTGGTCCTTATTGAGTCAGCTTCGGTGGCGGAAAGTGACGAAGAAAAACCGGGTATCGTCCTAGATTTCGATGCCGAAGGAAACCTCGTCTCAATTGAAGTCCTGGATGCATCGAGAAGAATGTCTGATCCCAGCCGCATCGAATATCAGCGGCTTGGGTAAGTTTGGCGCAGAAATTATCCTGTCCGTGGGTCGTTGGTACTCATTCCACCAGGTGGCACGCGGCCGACCTGCGCGGGCCGTACATCGTAAGCTCGGGAGCCTCGTCACGGCAGCGCGCTATGGCAATGGGGCAGCGAGTGTGAAAGGCGCAGCCGGGCGGCGGATTGGCCGGGCTCGGCAGCTCGCCGGTGACGATGGTCTGTGGCCGCTCGGCTTCCAGCACGGGGTCTGGGACAGGAACGGCCGCCAGTAGCGCTTGCGTATACGGATGGAGAGGACGTTGGAACAGCTCTTCAGCCGGTGCCTGTTCGACAATCTTGCCCAGGTACATCACGTTAATGGTGTCACAGATGTATCGCACCGTTGAGAGATCGTGCGAGATATAGATGAAGCTTAAGCCGTTGCGCTGTTGCAGGTCGCGCAAGAGATTGATCACATGAGCCCGGACTGAGACATCCAACGACGCGGTTGGCTCATCGGCCACGATGATCGCGGGCCCCAGCGCCAGCGCCCGCGCGATGACCACGCGTTGGCGCTGTCCTCCACTGAGTTGACTGGGCAAGCGCTCAGCAAACGACCCGTCAAGCCCCACCTGCTCCAGAAGTATCCGAGCACGCTCCGCTTGCTCCGCGGCCGTGCCAATGCCGTTCACCGTAAGCGGCTCAGCCACGCTCTCGCGGATTCTCATCCGTGGGTCCAGTGAAGAGTAGGGATCCTGAAAGATCATCTGGATACGCTGTCGGAACTCCTTCAGTGGCTTCCCCTGAAGTCTCGCCAGGTCCCGGCCGTCAAACAGAATCTCGCCCTCGGTAGGATCTTCCAGGCGCACAAGCATGCGGCCCAGGGTGGTTTTTCCGCAGCCGCTCTCGCCCACCAGGCCTACAACCTGGCCGGGGCTCACAATGAAGTTGACACCATCCACTGCCCGGATGTTGACGTCCTTTTCCCACGGCAGAATGGATGTTTTGATGAAGTGCTTCTTGAGCCCGCGCACTTCCAGGGAGGTGAACGGCGCAGCCGCAAGGCCTGCTGCAGTGAGCGCACGAACTGGCGTTTCAAGCGACGGCGACATGGGCAGTCTCTTTCATTGGTGAATCTGCAGACACCCAGCAGGCGGCGGTGTGTTCGGGCTCACGCACTGTGAGCTCCGGCCGGATTTCGCCACAGCGATCGGTCGCGCGGTTGCACCGCGGGGCAAACGAGCACCCCGGCCCCAGTCGAGCGAGGTCAGGCGGCACTCCATCGATCTGAGTCAGCCGGGCGGGCTTTGGACCCGTGATGGCAGGGATCGATTCTAGAAGCGCCCGTGTGTACGGATGCTCAGGTCTATGGAAGACGCGTTCGGACGGGCCGTATTCCACGATGCGCCCCGCGTACATAACGGCGATGGTGTGTGCAAACCGCGCCACCAGGCCAAAGTCATGGGTGACAAAGAGTACCGAAGTGCCAGAATGTTCTGCCAGGCCTTTGAGCAAGGCAACGATCTGCGCCTGAATCGTGACATCTAGAGCGGTAGTGGGCTCATCTGCAATGACCAGGTCCGGCCCACAGGAGAGCGCCATGGCAATGAGCACGCGCTGGCGCATGCCCCCGCTCAGCTCATGGGGGTAGGCGCTGATCCGGGCGGCCGGGTCGGGAATGCCCACCTGTGCCAGGAGCTCAATGGCACGCGACTGAGCGGCGGCCGGGGTCAGCTTGAGATGGCGGCAGATCGGCGGAACCATCTGATCTCGAATCCGTATGACAGGATTGAGCGAGGTCATGGGGTCCTGGAACACGACCCCCACCTCCTTGCCGCGCACATGCCGAAGCTCGTCTTCCCCGAGTCCAATGAGATCACGCCCATTGAGCTGCACGCTTCCAGCCGAGATGCGACCGGCCCGCGGCAGGAGCTTCAAGAGCGAAAGAGCCAGGGTGCTCTTGCCCGATCCGCTTTCTCCTACGATAGCCAGGCGTTCCCCGCGCGCCATTGAGAATGTGACATCGCTCACGGCGTTCACATCGCCCCGACGGGATGCAAAGCTGGTGGTGAGCCCCTGGACGGAGAGCACGGGAT
>JBJXFJ010000434.1:0-12749 GCA_046154735.1 Chloroflexota bacterium
CGCTGAAATGGACAAGTCTCCACTTGAGCTTGAGCACGCGTGCAATTAGCCATTGTGAACTGCTGACGACGCCCCGGTCCGTGCTCGTCGCACTGGAAGTGCTGCCATTTCTGGCGGCGCTGTCCGCGAAGGGACACTAAGCTCCAGTGACGGTCATTGCCACATCGCACCTGAGGGAATCCGCTCGTTCAGGACTAAGGCTCGGTAGGAGTACGTCCACCGTACTCGCTCTCGCCCTGGGGATCGGCTACTGGCTTATTGTCTCCTGGATTGCCATTGCGGAATATGAGACCTACAACTCGACATCGAGAGATCTCGGAGTCTATCTCCAGGTCATCTGGAACACTGCTCACGGCAGCCCATTCACCACCACGCTCCTGGAGCATAATCGCCTTCATGTTGCCGAGCACCTGGCCGGATTGCTCGCGCTACTTGCCCCGCTCTACCGCGCCGTTCCAGACCCACGGCTGCTCTTTCTACTTCAACAAGCCGCCATAGCTGCAACCGGGGCGCCCATCTTTCTCTGGGCCAGGCACAGGCTCGGGCCAGCGCGGGCGGTGCTCATCCTGGCGTGCTATTTTGCTATGCCCACCCTGGGCGAGGTCGCGCTGGACGCTTTTTACCCCGTGGTCTTCACCGCCCTGCCCCTGGGATTTGCCGCCTACTTCGCACTTCGATCCCGCCCCGCACTCGCGTGCGTAGTCAGTCTTATTGCCTTGCCAATAGAGGAAGAGGCTAGTCTTGTAGCCATCGGCATCGGTGTCTATCTTGCGATGCTCGTGCGACCACGTCGATGGGGAATTGCGCTCACCACCATCGCCCTGGGTTGGGGCATCCTCGCAACCTCGCTCGTCATGCCGCGATTCCATGATCCAGGTACACTCTCCGCGACCGGAAATCGCACCGCGGGTCACTTTGACTCGCTGCGGACGAATCCCACAAAGGTAGCTTCAGATCTGGTTCAGCGACGTCTGCCCCTGGCGGCAGAATGGCTACTTCTTCCCACGGGCGGGATTGCGTTTTTCGCGCCCCGGGTGATCGCGATAGCCGCGCCGGAAATTGGCGCACTGCTCTTCGCCGATAACGAGGGCCGCTATCGGCGGCACTGGGTTGCTCCCGCGCTCCCAATCATCTGGCTGGCCACGGTCAGTGGGATCGCCCGACTGGATGGATCACGCGCCCGAATCACTGCAATGGGCGTCGTTGTCGTGGGGTCGGTCACATCATTCGTGATCGATAGCTCCTTGCCTGGCGGCGGAACCTACGAACCGTATGACACGGTCTGGAGCCCGCGATCTGAGCAGCTTCAACGCGCACTTGCAGAAGTTCCCGAGACCGTTCCCGTGGCGTCAAGCCGCCGAACGTTGGCCTATTTGGCCAATCGATCCGAGCTCTACGTGTATCCACCCAATTACTCAGGCGGACTCTGGCCGGTGACTCCAGCACCGCGATATTGGATGTTTGACCTGACGAATGATCAAACACGCGAGCACCTGGCGGGCCGCTCCAGCCCGCTGCGTACGCAAACAGGCGCGAGCATCTGGACCACAGGATCCGATGCCGCGCTCCTTACGCCAGAATCTCCCACGCTTGCCCGTCCATCCCACCTGGAATGGGATTGGATCCGGCTGAACGCCTGGGAAGTGCGCGACACGCGTGAGGGACTAGAACTGATCCTGCATTGGGAATCCACGCGGCGTCCGCCACGGCCTCAACTCCGCTCGATTCGGCTGCTTGACCCTTCAGCTAATGAGCTGCATCGGATCGTTGTCAATCCGCTGGACACGATCTATCCGACCAATGAATGGCCGCGCGGGCAGCAATGGTTCGATCGCACCCTGCCGGGGACGGGCCATACTGGCGCGCGCATCCAGGTGGGTTGGGCCGAACGCGGAGGAGCCCCACAGGAGTGGATTGATGTGGGAGTCATGGCCCCCTGACCAATCCACATCTGGCCCCTGCGTTAGAACGCACTTTTAGGCGGGATGCAATTGTGCTGACACACGCTCTGCCTCGCGTGGCAATACATAATGATTGCACATTACAATGCAGGCGCGCTGGACCCTGTGGGTCCAGTTTTTCATCTGGTCGGATTTTCGCTCCCCGGGGGCCCCATGTATCAGCGCAGCGTGCTTGACAATGGACTGCGTGTATTGACAAGCAGTATGCCGCATACGCGCTCAGTAAGCATTGCGTTCTTCGTCGGAGCGGGCTCGCGTCATGAGCCTGATTCCATCGCGGGAGTCTCACACTTCCTCGAGCATATGCTGTTCAAAGGAACAGCCAAGCGGCCAACTCCCCAGGCAGTGGCCGAGGAGATCGAAGGGATCGGGGGCGTCATCAATGCGGCCACTGACAAAGAGCTCACGGTCTTTTACGCCAAGGTGGGACATCAGCATTTTGACACTGCTCTTGACGTGCTCTGTGACACATTAAGAAACTCGCTCCTGGACCCCACTGAGCTCGAAAAAGAGCGCAACGTTGTCATCGATGAGCTGGCCATGTCCGAGGATAGCCCCGGCGAGCTCGTGGGCATGTTGATCGATGAAATGCTCTGGCCTGATCACCCGCTGGGACGAGACATCGGCGGTAGCAAGGAATCCGTCTCCCTGCTCACCCGCGACGATCTGACGCGCTACATTAACCAGTACTACGTGCCGAACAATACGGTGCTGGCAGTGGCTGGCAACGTCACCCATGAGCAGGTGATGCAAAGTGTCAGCTTGCTCATGGGTGATTGGTGCTCCGGCGAACAAGCAAGCTGGCAGCCGGCGATCATTCGTGGCACACGTCCTGAAGTGCGCCTACGCGCCAAGAAGACTGAACAAGCACACCTCGCCTACGCAATACCCGCGCTTTCCAGTATGGACCCAGACAGGTTCACACTAGACATACTCAACACGGTCCTAGGTGACGGGATGAGCTCGCGTCTGTTCCTCCAGATTCGCGAGTAGCTTGGCCTCGCATATGATGTACATTCTTATGTCTGCCGCTTCCAGGATGATGGGGCGCTCATCATTGGCGCAGGCGTCCATCCAAAGCAGCTTGGCCCCACGATCAAGGCGATCCGGCAAGAGCTTCGAGGCATTCTTGAACCAGTGCCGGACCGCGAGCTGAGCAAGGCTCGACGCTACATCACCGGTCGGGTCCAACTGCGCATGGAAGACACTGGAGCAGTAGCCTCCTGGCTTGGTCGGCAAGAGCTACTACGTGGATCGGTCTATACGGTGGATGACGTCGTGGAGATCATCGAGGGAGTCACTGCCGAAGACCTGGAGCGCGTGGCACACCGCGTCTTCGCCCCTGACCGCGGGCAGCTTGCCGTTGTGGGCCCGTTCAGAAGTGAGGAGCGCCTAGCCACTCTGGTAGCCTGACGACGGAAGCGCGATGTACGACGCGCTGAAAAATACTGCGCGTCGTACATCGCGGCTATCCGCTGCAATTCACAAGGAATAATTTAAGCGCGACGGACGGAGCTGCTGGTGCTTAGCTGCTGACATCCTGGACACACGTGTGTGCCACGCGCCCCAATGACCATCTTCAGAATCCGGCGACCGCAGCGTGAGCAGGGCAGCCCCTCGCGCCCGTAAGCGTTGAGGTAGTGCTGAAACTCACCGAGGGCCCCTGACTCATCTCGGTAATCGCTGAACGACGTTCCACGCCGCTCGATAGCCTCCAAAAGCACGCCTCGCAGAGACTCGAATAGCCGGGCTGTCTCGTGACGTGAGAGTGAATCCGCGGTGCGCAAGGGGTGTATTCGCGCGCGCCAGAGCGCTTCATCACAATAGAGGTTTCCGACCCCGGGGAAGGTACGCTGATCCAGCAGCACTGACTTCAGTCGTCCCCGGCGATTCGCCAGCAAGGCACGCAGATCCGCAAGTGTCAGCGCCTCCACGGGGTCAATCCCGAGCCGGGCAGCAAAGTACACATCAGACTCATCGGCATCCAGGAACAGCAGCACGCGACTGAATTTTCGTGGGTCAACGAGCCGGAGATCCACGCCACCAGAGAAGCTCACGGAGAGGTGCGTATGGCGCTCACACGGTGCTGCCGCGGGTTGAAGCAGCACGTTACCGGCCATCTTGCGGTGAATCACCAGCAGCGCACCCTTCTCAAATGCGATAGTGAGGTACTTCCCCCGCCGCCCCACGCCTGTCACGCGGTCACCGATGAGCACTTCAGCCAGCATTTCAGCGCAGGTATTTGGCAGCATGCGCGGCCAATCCACCCCGCCAACGGACGAGCACACTCGATCAACCAGCTCACGGCGCAGGCCGCGCGCGGTCGTTTCAACTTCGGGAAGCTCAGGCACTCGCGGTCAACACTCGAGGCTGACACCGAGCACACACATAGGTGCCCCGGCCCGCCACGCGCATTTTGGCTATCTCACGGCGGCACCGCGGGCATCGCCCTCCCGCCCGTCCGTGCACGCGCGGGAAATCATGGTCAGGGGTAGCGCGACCATTCAGAATCTCAGCCACGCCGTGGTTCACGGCATGTCCGATGACCGACCGAATGGCCCGTGCCAATCGACGAATTTCGAGATCGCTGAGTAATCCGGCCAACCGCTCCGGGTGGATTCGCGCCAGCCAGAGGCTCTCATCCACATAAATGTTCCCCAGCCCTGCAACGGTGCGCTGGTCCAGCAGCGCTGGTTTCACGGCAAGGCGCGGATGCCGCGCCAGACCAGTCGCCAGTGCGCGCGCGGAGAAGGCTCGAGTCAAGGGCTCCGGACCAAGCTGATAGGTGCCCAGAAACGGAGCAAGCTCGGCAGATGTCAGGATTCGTACTCGCGCAAACTGCCGTATGTCGGTCATATACACCGTTGACTTGTCATCGAAACTGAACGTCGCGTTTGTCTGCTTATGCGGCATTGGTGCGTGAAACGCGGGTACGGGGTGACCACCGGAGGCAATAGTCTGACCTCGTGCGTCTCGATGGATGATCTGCCCAGCGAGCTTCAAGTGCATCACCATCACAAGCTGATCAGAGAGCTCCCAGATGAGAAACTTAGCTCGGCGCTGTAACGCCAGAACCTCTCGGCCAACCAGCTGCTCTGGTCCTCGTGGCTCCACAAAGAGCCTCGGGATGCGCGCCTCCGCGCTGACAAACGTGCGGCCCACAAGCGTCCGTTCAAGGTCTCGCCGCAGCGTTTCGACCTCCGGCAGCTCAGGCATCGGGGCTCAACGAGCCACTGGCTTTATAATCCACGATCACCCATCTCCACGTCTCTGCGTCTCTGCGTCTCCGTGGTTTCGCGCCATGACCGTGCTTCTGTCTCCATGACTCAACCGATCTGCCAGGGGCGCATCTCATCCCAGTTCTCGCCGTACTTCAGCTCCACCCGAACGGGAACCACCAATTCCATGGCCCCTTCCATGAGGCTGACAACAATCGGCGCAAAGGGCTCCAGACGCTCTCGTGGAACTTCAAAGACCAGCTCGTCGTGTACCTGGAGCACCATCACACCATCATTCGGGTGGTCTTGGAGGTGACGATCCAGGCGCACCATAGCGATCTTGATAATGTCTGCTGAGGTTCCCTGGATGGGCATATTGATCGCCTCGCGTTGGGCCGCCATCTGAATATGCCGAATGGGACTCTTGATCTCCGGGAAGTACCGACGGCGACCGACGAGCGTCATCCCGTAGCCACGCTCAGTGGTTTCATGGATGACCTGCTCTTGATAGGCCTTTACGGTACCAAACTCCGTGAAATAACGCTCAATGAAACGCATGGCATCATCACGCGGCAAACCTGTCTGCTGCGCCAGACCAAACCCGCCCATTCCATAGAGCACGCCAAAGTTCACCGCCTTGGCCAGTCGGCGCTGATCTCCTGTCACCTCACTGGGCTCAATGCCAAGAACCTCCGCGGCGGTTGCGGCGTGGATATCTTCATTGTTCTCAAATGCCTCCACGAGTCGGGCATCCCGTGTCACGTGGGCCAGAACACGCAGCTCAATCTGACTGTAATCCGCGCTTAGCAGCACGCGATCTGCCGACTCGGTGACAAACGTGCGGCGCACCTGGCGGCCGAGCTCGGTGCGAATGGGAATGTTCTGCAGATTAGGCTCAGATGAGGACAGGCGGCCCGTCCGCGAGCCCGTCTGATTGAAGGTGGTGTGAACGCGCCCGGTCGCTGGATCGCAGAGCGCCGGCAAAGCATCCACATACGTGGACTTGAGCTTGCCAAGCTGGCGGTGCTCCAGGATCAGCTCAATGACAGGGTGCGCGCCACGCAAACCTTCCAGTACCCCGGCATCCGTGGACCCATGGCCGCTCTTAGTCTTTTTCCCACCCGGCAGCTTCAATTCATCGTAGAGCACTTGCGAAAGCTGTTGTGGCGAGTTGAAATTGAACGCGTGGCCAACAGCCTGCTCAATGGCCGTCTCCAGCTCACCCAGGCGCTGGTGGAGAGTGCGGCTCATCTCTTTGAGGGCGGGCACATTGATCGCCACCCCGGCCGTCTCCATGCGCGCCAGCACGCCCTCCAGTGGGAGCTCTATATCCTGAAACAGCGCTGCCAGTCCGTCCCGCTCCAGCTCACCGCGCAGCGCGGGCTCTAGCCGCGCGATCACACCGGCTTCGAGACAACAGTGCGTGGCCGCTTCCGTTGGCGAGACTTCAGACAGTTTGCGCGCGGATCGGCCGGTACCGAGGAGCGAAGTGAGCGTGGGGAGTTGCGCCTGGAGCTTTGAGAATGCCAACGCCCCCAGGTCCACGGAGCGCTGGCCGCTCTCCAGGAGGAATGCCGCGATCATGGTGTCAAAGGCCAGGCCACGGAGCTCGATTCCCGCGGCGCGCAACGCCTCCATGGCCGGCTTGGCATCGTGCATCACCTTGAGCGGCGTATCTGCCTCCAGAAGTGGGCGCAGTGCGTCCAGGCAATCCCGGGCATGCGTTGAACCCGCGTCCGTGTGGCCGATGGGCACATACGTCACATCAGTCGGTGAGATTGCAATACACAGACCTACAATGGATGACCGCGTGGGATGCTTGCCATCCAGGCGGAGATCGATGACGAGCGAGGCACTGCCCTGAGCCCGGGAAACAAGCTCACGAATACTCTCCAGATCTCGGGCTATCGATGGCGCGCTCGACTCGGTGTCATCATCGGATTCCGGAGCGGGCGCATTGCCCGTATCAAAGAGGCCGAGCTGGGGAGAATTTCCACCGCCTAACTTCCCGTCCACGCCATCAAAAAGCTGCTCGAAGCGGTCAATCAGCGTTCTAAAACTCAGCTCGCGGAGGAGTGAACCAACTCGCGCGCGATCGAATTGGCGGAATTCAGCCGAGGCGAGATCAAGCTGCACGGGCACGTCACAAACGATCGTAGCCAGCCACTTGGATTTGGTGAGCTGCTCGCCGTACTTCTCAAAGAGCAACCGCTGCTTCTCCGGAAGCTCGTCAAGATGAGCAAGAATTCCGCCCACGTTACCATACTGCTGAAGCAGCTTGGCCGCGCCCTTTGGACCGATGCCAGGAACCCCGGGTATGTTGTCTGAGGTATCACCGGTAAGGGCCTTATAATCCGCAATCTGTGATGGCTCCAGGGCATAGCGCTCACGCACAGCTTGCTCGTCATACATGACCGTATCAGAGAAGCCGCGGCGCGAGGTCAGCACTCGCACGTGCGGTCCCACGAGCTGCAGCGCATCCGTATCGCCGGTGAGAATGACTACATCCCGGCCCTCCGCCACAGCCTGGCGCGCGAGGGTGCCCAGAACGTCATCCGCTTCAAACCCGTCCGCACGGACGACTGGAACGGCCAGCGTCTCGAGCAGCTCATAGATGCGTGGAAACTGACCGCGCAAACCGTCTGGACTCGCCGCCCGGGTCGCCTTGTAGTCGTCATACTCGGTATGCCGAAACGTCTTGACGGGCGTGTCAAAGGCCGCCTCAAGGTAACGCGGCTTGAGGTCTGCGCACACTTTCACGAGCATGGAGGCAAACCCGAAGACCGCGTTGACCAGCTCTCCGCTGGGACTGGTCAGTTCTGGAATTGCGTGAAAGGCGCGGTGGACGAGCGCATGCCCATCGATCAGAACGAGCAGATCATCATTTCTCGCGGACAAGTCTCGCCTCCACTTCCGCGCTGTTCTGGGCCAGCAAAGCTCGGTACGTCGGAGTGTCAATTAAGGGCGTCGTCATGATCTCAGCGTCCTCGCCGTTGTCACTGTAATACCGGGGACGCCGCCCTTGAATCTCAAAGCGGTACTTTTCGTACAGCCGCTTGGCCACGCTGTTGGATACGCGCACCTCAAGTGTCATCCGCTCAGCCTGCGTCACGAGCGCCCGCTCAATACATCGGATGAGCAGGAGCTCGCCAATACCGCGCCCTCGAAAGAGCGGGTGAACGGCGATGGTGGTGATGTGGGCATCAGAACCGGCAAGGATCCACATCCCGGCATACCCCATGACGCTGCGCGCTTCCTGCGCCTGGGATACATCATCAGGCACCCTGGGGGTTGGATCTTGCACGATCCAACGGGCCAGCCGCCCGAGAATGCCATCACCATTCCCATTGGTGGCTCGGCCCACGTCATCATCAGGCAGTGCGATGACCGGCGCACCGTCATCATCCACCTGGCGCGCCACGAAATAGTGAGCCAGGCGATTGCTCTGAATCTCCTTCTTATACGCGCTCGCAGGCCAGGGAACGGGAAAGCTCAACCGCTCCACGGCCATGACCGCGGCAATGTGCTCCACCTGCATGGGCTCAATCGAGAATGCCAAGCCCGCCTCTCACGCCTGATTCTGTGTGATGTAAATTGGCGTTGTATCAAATTCCTCTGAGCCACCGGTCTGCCACTGCCGCCAGGCTATCTCAGCCAGAACTGCTGAGCGGCGCACCGTCGTCGCTGGAGTTGGAAATACAGCGGCTTCCCCGGCGCTTGCGGCAAGCGCCTCCAGAGCCGCGTCGCTCAATTCACCGCAACATACCGTAGCACTCGTGATAAGTCCATCCATTTGGTCTTCACTTACGGATTGTAGCGTTCCCGTGCGTTCCAATCCTGCACGCGTTGGAAGGTACAGCGCCGTGGCGTACCGGCGCCTGCCCGCGTCCAGAAATGCCCGCACCGGCAGGCCGTGGTCCCGATGCGCATAGGCTGTGACATCCAGGGCATCAACGCCGACTGACGGGATGCCCAGGGCAAACGCAAGCACGCGGGCCACCGTGATACCCACCCGAACCCCAGTGTAGGAGCCCGGCCCGCGAGCCACGCCTACCGCCTGAAGCGACTCTCGCTCTATCCCCGCGAGATCAAGCATGCGCTCTATCATGGGCAGCAGCTGTTCGGTGTGTTGACGACCGGCCCGCCAGTTTAGCTCTCCAAGAAGATTGCCGTCATACAGCGCAATCCCGGACCAGCCGGTAGCCGTATCAATGGCCAGCAATATCGGGCTCATGTGCCAGGCCTGACCAGGGGAGGATTGGGATACGATCGCACGCTTGACATCACGGTCTGGGAGCGTGAGTGGACAGTGATGCGCCGATGGTGTTCGGCAAGCGATTCGATTCGGACAATCGTTGCCTCGCCCGCCAGCGATCTCGGCAGCCAGTCGGGCCACTCAATGGCTACAATCCAACCGGCATCAAGATACTCTTCGATACTCGCAATCAAAGCGGTGTCAGCACGCTCGATTCGAAAGAAGTCCACATGGACGAGCCGCCTGGCTCCTTCATGCTCCACCATGAGCACGAAGGACGGACTGGTGACCGGATCATCAATACCGAGCCCCTCAGCCATGCCCTGTACGAGCACCGTCTTGCCCGCGCCAAACGGGCCTTCAAGCAGCACCAGCTCGCCCGGCGCGAGCGCCGCGCCAATCGCGCGCCCAAAGGCGCGTGTCACCTCGGCTGAATCACTCAGCATCAGAACAGAATTGTGCGCATCAGCCACGGCGGAAATGGTCCCACGATGCCGAAGCCACGTCAGTGGGCGAGCCTTGAGCATCAAGGAGCGTGACTCGATTCGCATTGCCACGCGACTCGGTGAGTCTGCCAATGACTGTTAAGGTCGTCCCCGTGCGCTCCAGCATGAGCGCCGCGGCATGCTGGATTGCCGATTCCGAGCCGGCGCAGAGTAGCTCATAATCTTCTCCGCCGTCAAGCGCGAGCAGTAGCGCATCAGCGGCTCCAAACTGCTCGAGGAGAGCCGCATGCAGAGGGATTCGGTGTGTCTGAATCTCCGCCTCGCACGCTGATTGCTCGCAGATGTGGGCAGTGTCACCGCGCAGGCCGTCGCTCACATCCATAGCACACCGCACGCCCGCTTCAACCAGGCATGCAGCTTCGTCGATGCGCGGCTGGGGGCGCACGTGGGCTTGGATGAGCTCACCCGCGTTCCCCAGAACCAAGCCCGCCGAAGCCCCATGCTCCAGCAAGCGCAAGCCTCCACCAGAGCGCCCAAGCCAGCCCGTGACGGCCAACAGATCACCGGGAGATCCCAGCGAACGGCGGAGCTGCCCGGCCCTGCAGGTGCCAACCGCCGTCACATTGATCGAGAGTATCGGTGAGGAGACTATATCTCCGCCCACGATGGCCACGTGCCAGCGGGAGGCGCATTCCACCAGGCCATGATAGAACGCCTCAACCTCCTCAATCTCGGTGTGCTTGGGCAAGCCCAATGAAAGCACGGCGAGCTCAGGCTGGGCCCCCATGGCACCCACGTCACTCAGATTCACGGCGAGCGACTTCCAACCAAGGTCGGTCCAGGACGTGGTCAGCCGGTCAAAGTGCACACCCTCGATCAATGCATCAGTGGTGATTGCCTGAAAGCCCTGGCGTGGCCCCTGCCAGAGGGCGCCATCGTCACCAATGGTCAACGCGAGTCGATCGCCCAGGTGCGCCGTGCTGTTGAGCGGTTCGAGGATCCGGGCGATACGTTCGATCAACCCAAATTCACCAACATCAGCCAGCCGAGATCCCATCATCCCCCGCGCGCCTCAGCAGGTCCAGCCTCCCGGACACGCGGCGCCATCCTCCCACCAGATTCACTGCAGGATTCTAGCCGATCATTCAATCCACTGATGGAGCCTGTTCACGTTTCGATGAACATGAAACACAGAGACGCGGAGACACGGAGTAATGGACTTGGTCACTCACCGCGCTATCGCACGAGTCTGGCTGAGGCCCCGGCGTAATTCATCTACCACCGGCGGGGTTTATCCTGCGAGCAGCGAAGTAGCATTCCTGAAGAAATCCTGGACGACGGTGGGGAAGATCCTTCGCTTCGCTCAGGATGACCGTGGCGCCGAGACCGGTAAACATCCGGGGTAGACCGAACAGTCCAAGCCCTGGCGTGCGGCGAGGATGTCATCGGCATGCTCCTCCACGATTCGTCGGCAGCGGCCGATCTCTGGGCCACTGAGTCCCTGATTCACTGCGACCCAAGCTCCGGCTCGAGCCAGAGCTTCGCCGCTACGCGCGGATCTCGATCACGGCCGTTGGTCCATCCAGGCTGATCCGCAAGCGGTTCAGCACGTTCCGACCGATGATGGCCTCATCCATCACCTCAACGGCAACGAGCTCAATGGCCGGTAGTCGCAGCTGCGCGATCTCGATGTCGACCACGTAGATATCCACGGGCCGACGAGACCCATCGTACGCCCGAAGATTCCGCTGACTATCGATCTCAATCTCTAGGCTCTCCACCAGAAAGTAAGGAACAATGCAGATGTCCGCTCCCGTGTCGATGAGCCCCACGTGCGGGCCTGAAGCCATCATCTGGCCGGGCGGGGCCAAGCGAAACTCGGCAACGGGCGCGGCTGGAACATAGCTCGTATCGTATGTGGCGGTCATACGGCGCGGTAATCAGTTCGCGGTGTTGCTTGGCGCAGGTCCCTGTCCACCGGTGTCTCCACTTGTCGAAGCAGGACGGACGTTCGGCCGAACCGCCCGCGCATACGTGCATACAGCGCCGCCAGGTCCCCGTCAGTGTCCACGAGCTGCCCCTCGTGAATCGCCACCCATGTGCCAAGGTGAGTCTGAACGAGCGCGGGATGGAGCCGGTTGAACGCCTCGGTCTCCCGCGCGATCTTTTGGCGTTGTCGCGTTCGCAGGTACTCGCGCAGGAGCCGATCCACCAGCTCGTCAACGGTACGCGACTCACGCGCCGCGTCTGCTTCGAGCTGAGCCCGCACGTCGGGGGAGACCTCAATGCTCGCCACAATCCATCCTTGCCGCCAACTCGTAGAAGTATATCGCGGGGGAATGGAGACTTGCCGCGACCTCGATGAAGGAATGGGGAGTACAGCACCCCACCGGCCTGGGGATCTCGAACTTGTCCGTCAGAACGCTGCGTTCGACCCGCACGACCGCAATCGGCGCGAGTCGAACCGCGGTTGTTGCTGGTGATGCACGGCACTCCTGGAGCCACTCGCCATGGAGGTCAGCTCAGACCCCAGTTGTGCCGCTGGGTGCCCCGTCCCGAAGCAGCACCGGCAGGCCGCGGTTGACATCGTAGATATACTCTGTATTCGTGCACGGGGTGCTGCTGCACAGCCGCTTGCCATCCCCATCATACGCATAGTTCGTGGTCGAGCCGCCGCTGATAACCGCCTGGGTGAGGCGGTTGGCCTGGTCATAGCAGAAGGTATCCGCGCCCCGTGTGAGGCGGTTGCCGTTGAGGCCGTTGGTATAATCCTGAGCCCCCACCTGGGTGAGGCGATCCAGCGTGTCGTACGAATCGGTGGTTGAACGCCTACGTGAGCTCGACCTCGGAAAACACGCGGCCCTCGACT
>JBJXFJ010000455.1:0-25007 GCA_046154735.1 Chloroflexota bacterium
GGTGCATACGGTGATCACCGCCTTGGGTGTCACCCTAGCCGGCCGTTCAGGGGAGCTGGCTGTCAACGTTGGCTGGGTCACGACAGCCGTTCACATGCGGGAGCTTGACGCGGCGGAGATTGAGCAATCAATCGCACGGGGTGAGCCCTTCGACAAGGCGGGAGGATATGCGATTCAAGACCCAGAGCTCAGACCCGTGCGTGCCATTCAGGGTTGTTTCCCCAACGTGGTAGGGCTACCGCTCTGCGCCGTCCAGAAAATGCTTGACGATCCATCCAGTAGTGGGTCCCTGTCGCCTGCGATCGCACCCTGTGAGCTCTGCCGAATGGCCGCAACAGAGCTTGCACGACATGGCTACGGGTCACCTGACATGATTTGAGGACGTCGTCCCGATCGGCACGCGACTAATTTCTTAGGTTCACTCCGGGCCTCGCCAGTCACCGAAGGACCGGGCGCGGCAGACCATTGCCTGAAGGTTAGGCCTTTGGGCTTAACGGGGGCGGTTTGTTGGAGTTGCCGGGGCCGCGGCTGATGTAGGCTTGGAGGCCGCGGGAGGTGACGTGGGCTTGGCCGGTGCGGGAGTCGGAACAATCTCCGCGGCGGTCGGTTTGGCAGGCGCTGTTGTGGGCGCCGCGATCGCGGCGGTAGGCTTTGCCGGCGACGTTGCCTGCGCTGTCGGGACAGCGGGCTTCGTTGGCACAGAAGAGGGCAACGCGGTGGCCTGAGCCGGCCGCACAGTTGGCTGGGCCTGGGTGGAACCGTTGGTGACCACGCCAGTAGCCGGTGTATTACCGCCTTCCGTACGCGGCGCACTGGGTGGCGCGCCACCGGTACCCACCATAATGACATTCCGCGCGGGTCGATAACGACTAGTCATTCGCAGCGTTCGCTCCGCGCCTTCAGTAGGAATCACTCTGCGCACCACCGTGGAGGCAAAACCTGCCTGGGCACCTTCCACCGCAATGCGCTGGCCCTTCGGCAACGTTGGCTCTTCCTGAATCAAGGTGCCGGGTTCCGGGTCCACCACATCAGTCTTGGGGAGCGCCTCAATCTTGACGGTCCAGGGAGGCGGCGTTCCGTACAACGCGAAGTTGACGTTCAAAGAAGCATCAATCCAGGATTGAACGAGAATGTAGTGTTGTGTCGTGTTCACAAACTTGAAATCCAGTCCAGAATCCTCGTCCACCGTGGCATCGAGACCAACGATATTGCGCGAGGTATAGGACGGTATCCAGTAGAGATGCCAGTTTCTCTCCTCAATCTGATAGCCAGACCAGAAGACTGCTTGAAATAGCGTGGTCGCCACCTGGCAGATGCCGCCAGCTACTGAGGGAACCGTGCGATGCCCCGATGACGAGGAGGCAATGCCCCAGCCGACCTGGTAACCGGCATCCAGGCTGGTGGATCCAACCTCCTTGTTGAACGAAAACATGCCGCCGGGGGGAACCACCGCGCCGTTTAAGCGTGACGCTGCAAGCTGAATGTTGTGTCGCTTAGGGGGGAGACCGCCGGCAAAGTTCGTTCGCGCGCTCTCAATCAGCGTGGTAATGCCCATACGGGCCTTGTCTTCCACACGGACCGCGGCGGGCGTCACCGAGACCGGCAGGGTCAGCACCCGCTCCGGGCCCATAAGCTGAGCCGTTAGCAGATTGACCGTGGCCGGCCTATCCAGCTTCTGCCCATCCTTAGAGTCACGCAGCACGTCCAGCGCGCCACCAGCCCAACTAAAGCGTGCATCTTGTGGCTCCTGGTCGATCTCCGTGGCAATCTGCTCGGTGAGCTTCTCGATGGCGCCTCGGTCAGCGGATATGGTGACGCGACCATCCGGACTCGTGTCCACCTTAAGCGTCTTCACCAGCGCGCGCGAGTCAAGCTGCCACTGCTGATTGAGGAAGCGAAGTGTCAAGGGCGATCCCAGGACCTGAACGGCCAGGTTCCTCGCGTCCAAAATCATATCGTCGCCAATGCGAGGTGCCACTTGGTTCACTGCCAGTTCAACGGTTTGCGGGCCGGGGTGAGTTAGCGCCTCGCTGAGCCGCTGCCAGGACACGTCAACATCAAGCTGTCGGCCTATCTGGGATGCTTGCTGGTCAATCGTTCCATCCGGTCGGATCTCGAGGCGTGCGTCGACTACTGGCCGATTGACCTGACCGCCCAGCTCCTCCAGATAGGCGCGAGCCGTGATCGGATCATACAGGGAGCCCACGGGGTCTAGATTCCGGCCGGTCCGCCAGAGAGAAATCTGCTGAATGAGCTGCGAAAGGAGATTCCCCTCCCGCCCAATCGCATACGCGATGTCAACCAGCGGATCCACTTCGCGCTTGAGACCGAATTCGCCGCCCGTACGTGACCACTCGAGACTCTGAAACCGAAGCACGATGGATCGCGATTCATAGGCTTGCAGCATCTGGGCGAGCGCACCCCGGGCCTGTTCAGGCGTCTGCCCGCTCACGTCTGCGCCCATCACGCGAACACCCGGGAAAATACGACCGGCATACGCAAGCTGGAAGCCCACGAGCAGCAGAATGAGCGCGGCAACAGCCACCAGCGCATTCACGCCAATATACCGACTGGGGGAGGTGAGTACGGCCCGGAGGCTGCTCAGTCCAGAAGCAGAGAACTGGAAATCGCGATTCAAACCAAGGACCTCACGCGCTGCTCACCAATAACACTACAGCAAGGCTCGGAGCACCCGTAATGCACATGGGATAGTACGACGAAGGTGAATCGCATCGCAATTCCCAAACCATACGCGGGTGACACAAATGCTCGCATCTTCTCGTGCATCTTAGTCCAGGCGCGCTCTCGATATTCGTGCCGCAATATCGCCAACCGGTGGGCCTCCAATTGGCGCATTTGGCTTATGCACACAGACGTCAAGGTCGTGCACAAGGGGAAACTCCCGGAGAAGCGCCTGGGCGATGTTCTCAGCCACCGATTCAATGAGATTGCTGGGTTCACCCTCAACCATTTCACGCACCATTCGAATGACTGACGCGTAATCAACTCCCTGAGTGAGATCATCTGCCGTCGCGGACGGGCGAAGGTCAAGGTGGAGCGAGACATCCACAACGAAAGCCTGCCCCAGCCGCCGCTCTTCAGCGAGCACGCCATGATGGCCGAAGCATTGAATTCCCTGCAGCTCAATCGCGTCAGTCACAGGCCCCAAGCGACCTTCAGGACGAGCCCTGCACTTGACGCGCGAGAAGCAGGCGGAGATAGTAGTCTTTGAGCTCTCAACGTTTATGGCCGCTTCTGGAGAATGCAACGCATGCCCCTGCGCACATCCAATGAGTACCGGGCGAGTTTACAGGACAAGAGACGAGTCTTCTTTCGCGGGCAGCCGGTGGAAGATGTCACCACCCATCCCGCCATGGCCGAGGCCGTTGCTCATGCAACGATCGACTTTGATATGGCCGAAAACCCTGACCACCGCGATCTCGCCGTTGTAGACTCGGGTCTCAGCGCTTACAGTCGTTACTACCATCTTCCCACATCAGCAGACGATCTGTTGAAACGAAGTGCGCTCATCGAATCCGCCACCCGGGAAGGGCGAACTCTGGTGGTCCTCATAAAGGAGATTGGAACAGATGCGATCTTCGGTCTCCACCTGGCAACGAAAGCCATGGATGATGCACTAGGCACAGACTACTTGCCGCGGGTGCAGAAATACTACGTGCGTTGTCGCGATCAGGATCTCGCCCTCGCAGTAGCTCAAACGGATGTCAAAGGCGACCGGTCACGCGGCCCGTCAGACCAAGCCCATCCTGACTACTATGTACGCATCGTGGAGCGGCGGTCGGATGGCATCGTCGTCTCCGGCGCCAAGGTCCACACGTCGGTCTCCGTGAACTCCAATGAGATCATCGTGCTCCCAACGCGCGCAATGGCCGAGCGTGACGCGGATTACGCCGTAGCCTTCGCGGTGACACCGGACACCCCCGGAGTGACACTCCTGGCAAGCCCCCATGGGACCGGTCCACGTGACAGTTTTGAGCGGCCGCTTTCCTCCGGACGGAAGATGTTCGAGACGCTGACGGTGTTTGAAAACGTGTTCGTCCCCAATGAACGCGTCTTCCTCGCGGGTGAGTGGCAGTTTGCTGGCCCCGTCGCCGTGGATTTCGTTGAGTTTCACCGCTTCACAGCCATTTCGTATAAGCTGCCGCTGGTGGATCTCCTGGTTGGCTCGGCCTTCCTCCTGGCCGAATACAATGGGCTGACTCGGGTGAGCCATATCCGCGACAAGCTTGCTCGACTGGTGGCGTACGCCGAAACCCTGCGCGCGCTCACACACGCCGCCGCCGCGCGCTGCCACATGAAAGCGCCCGGACTAGCGGTCCCTGACCCCATGCTCGTGAACCTGGCAAAATTGCACTTTGCCAGCGGCTACCACCAGGCCGTGAGTTGGGCGCAGGACATCGCCGGAGGGCTCCTCGTCACCGGTCCTAGCTCCGAGGATCTCCACAGTCCGGAAACACGAGGCTATATTGAGAAGTATTTCGGTGCCGGCGAGGTCAGTGCTGAAACCCGCCTCCGAGCCATGAATGTCCTGGCGGACCTTACCGCCTCCGATTTTGGCGGCTACCAGGAAGTCCTAGCCGTGCATGCCGAGGGCTCCATTGAAGCCGAGAAGCTCACGGCGCTGCGGAACTACAATGCCAAGGCCACCATGGCCTACGCCAAGACCATGGCCGGCATCGAGTAGAAGTGCAAATTGCAGGCTGCAAAAGTGTCCACGAGATTCGCCGGCGGATCATTTTGCCCTTTGCATTTTGCACTTTTCACTTTGAATTGACGGAGTCACAATGATCGACCCGCGCGCGGATTACTGGGATCCCACGATTGAGACGATCGGCCGCGATGAACTGGCCACGGTACAGCTTCACAAACTGCAGTGGCAGGTCCAGCGCTGCTGGGATAGCTCAGCGTTTTATCGCGAGCGGCTCGAGGCTGCCGGGGTGGCGCCGTCCGATATCCAGTCTCTGGATGACGTGCGCCGGATCCCAATTGTGACCAAGCAGGAGCTCCGCGACGAGCAGCTTGCCCATCCCCCCTACGGCCGATACGCCGTGGGCGTACAGGCAAACTGGCGTGAGCTCCATCCTTCCACCGGCACCACTGGTGTCCCCGTAAGCACCATCTGGTCCGAAGCAGACTGCGAGAACATTACCCAGTTCACCGCTCGAACCATGTGGTCCTTTGGTGTGCGCCCCGGCGACATTGTCCAGAACGCGTTCTCGTATGGACTCTGGGTGGCAGGCATGTCCGTCCATTACGCCGCCAAGCGGATTGGATGCTTTGTGATCCCCATTGGCGCGGCGCTCACCAACCGGCAGATCGATTATCTCCTGGCCGGTTCCACCGTGTTACTGGCCACGCCGTCCTACGCGCTCCATATTGCCGAGGCCCTGCGCGAGCGAGGCATCAATCCTGATGCCACTGCCCTCGCCATGGGCTGCTTCGGAGGCGAGGCGGGCACCGAGAATCATTCAACTCGCGGCAAGATCGAGCGTGGCCTGGGCATTGATGCGTACGATTACTATGGGCTGGCCGAGATTGGCCCCACGTTCGCCTCGGAATGCGTGGCCAAGGCCGGCATCCATTGGGCTGAGGATCATCACCTTATCGAGATCATCAACCCAGACTCAATGGAGCCATGTGCTGAAGGAGAGATTGGTGTGGTCGTGATCACCCATCTCAGCCGAGAAGCCACGCCCATGCTCCGTTACTGGACCAATGATTACGCCCGCTACACTTCGCAACTATGCGCCTGCGGTCGCACCCATGGCCGCTCGGTAGGCGGGATCATGGGCCGCCATGACGATCTCGTGATCTATCGCGGGGCCAAGTTCTACCCCGTCCAGGTGGAAAAGGTTGTTCGATCATTTGTTGAGCTCTCGGACGAATTCCGCATCGAGTTGACCCGTGATGAGCACGTGGGCACCGATCGCTGCACCGTCGTCGCGGAGATCAACGACGGTGCAGACGAAGCCGTGCTCGGTCGGCTGCGCAGCGCGCTGCGTGAGGAGCTACTGGTGACCCCGGAGATTCGGTTGGAGCACTTCGGCACGCTCGAACGCACGACGTTCAAAGCCCAGCGGATTCTGGACCTGCGTCCCAAGGAGGAGGCGACCAGTCCCAACGAGGGACGCCGCTAAGCCAAAAACTCATGGCACTTCCCGCGACCCGTATCCGGGGTATCTACGCCACGGCGTTGACCCGGCTCTGCGCAGAGCAAGGCGCACCCATTGCGAACCCGTCGCCCATCATCGAATCCCGGCTGCGGTTAGCACCCACTCAGCAGGCTGCCGCGGTGCAGATTGCCGATCGACGCGATAGACAGGGTGTGACCCTTGACGGCGCAGAAACGGTCGTCGCGGCGCTCATCGATGTACTCCAGACAACATTCCCGCGCGCCGTGGTGCGGCCGGAGTATGACGGACGTCGGTACTGGTCAGTTGAGTTCCCAGCTTCCGTGAAGGATGAGCTGGATCTCATTCGACGGGAGGTTCTGCCAACCGTTTACCAGCATCATCACCTGAAGACGATCGACTCGCGCGCCGTGGATGTGGCAGAGGCTGACCTCGAGGCATCACCGGATCAACTCGATGCCGTGAGCACGTGGCTCCGAGCGCAGATGGTGGAGCGCCACTTCATCAGCAACGAACGGATTGTCGTGGAGCACGTGAAGCCGGCTGGACAATGGTACGATCTGGGCGGACATCTCGCGTCATTTGACGGCCGCTATCTTCAACTCAACCGCCGATTTTCCCCGGGCGGACTCTATGATTCCTTAGATGTGCCACGGTTGCAGGGTGACTACGGACGTCTCGATATTGAGGTCGGCAGCGGAATCTGTGTGCGTCGCTATTTTCGCGCGAATGGCCTCCACCTAGGCGATCTTTACAACCTCGCGACCGAGGCTGAGCTATACCCGGGACGCGTGCGTTACATTGACCTGGAGCTGGATGTGCTGCACATGCCGGGTGAGGCGCCGCGGATAGTGGATGAGGATGATCTCGAGCGCGCGCACCGCCGCGGATTCCTCAGCGATACGCTGGTGAAGGACGCCTGGAAGTTGGCACAACAGGTGCTGGAAACGCTCAATAGCTGAAGTCAACCCTGCCCAACTCAGTCACTTTGCACTCAAATGTGGGCAAGCATCAACAACGAGTGCCGGCGACTTGGCTTTCTCCACCCTCATCGCCTTCAACGCTCTGAACCTTCACGCTGCGGGCGTGAAGGCCGTCAGAATCCTGGAAGCGGTCCTGCGGCCATCCGCACCCCACGGCACTTCCTGAATTCCGACGGCTGCCAATGTATCGTGCCCGGGTTAGGCGCGACCGTATTCTTGCTTGACCGCGGCCGGCACGTCCTGGGATCGGACGTTATAACCGAGGCTTCCCTCACGCGGCAGAGCGATCCACGGCTCATTCTTCGCCGGGTCACGGACCACGCCCATGGGGTCGAGGCCGTTCTCCACCTTCTCAATCTCCGACATGATGAGGCTGCGATAGAGAATCACACCCTTGTCAGACGATCCGAGCCGCTCCGTGGTGCGATCCGAGATTGCACCCTGAGTGATCCAGACCATCATGTCCTGGCCGTTTACGGTATCCACCACAAACTTCCCGTCTTCATGCTTGTAGGGGTTCTGCCAGACTTTGATGTCTTCCACTGGCTGAGGCACGGAGCCCGCGGGAAGTGGCTTGCACATATACCAGTAATGCAGCGTGGTCACATCATCCATAGGCACACGTATTTGAAACTGTGGGTTGAAGCTCGAGGAGCCCACGGCTAACGTATGCGGAAAAATGATTGGATGGCCCACATTCCACTCATCGTTGTTCTCCTCGGCCTCGCCCTCCCAGAGGCGGCGCTTGGAGATCCCGTATTCGAACACGTCATACTCGGCTTTCATGTGATGCCGAACAGGGAGTCGATCCGCGCTGCCTTTTCGCTGCAGCACATAGTTTGTGTAGTACATATGCAACCACTCAAGGTGGTGCGAATCCATCGAGTTCTCCATCGCCTGGAGCCAGTTGCAGGGAATCGTTGTGATCCCAATGTCGCGCTCCACCTCTGGATGGACAAAAAGGTCGAAGCGCGGCAGTAGCGGCGCCGGCGATGGGCCAAGGTACGTCCAGATGAGGCCACCCATCTCCTGGACAGGGTACGCCGGAATCCTCACGCGATGCTTGAAGGTGCTGTCCTCCGGCTCCGCTGGCTGCTCCAGGCAAACGCCCTCATCAGAAAACTTCCACCCATGGTATGGGCAGCGTAGGCCACCATCCTCGGGAATCCCGTACACCATGCTGGCGCCGCGATGCGGGCAGCGCTCTGCAACCAACCCCAGCTCGCCGTTTGGTGAACGGTAAAGGGCAAGGTTCTCACCCAGCAGCTTCACCGGCAATACGGGCTCTTTGGCCAGCTCAGCATACGTAGCCACCGGCCACCAGTAGCGTCGCAGCAGATTTCCGCCCGGCGTTCCTGGGCCCACCCGGGTGAGCCGATCATTGGCTTCTTTCGTCAGCACTTCGTGCTCCCTTCCATTACGTTCAACCGAGTGTAGCGCACCAATTCAGGCGACGCACGCGCAGGGAGTGTCCACAATCCGTGGGGACCCGTGTTCAATCGAGTGCGGCAAACCCGGAGATCACGCGAGGACGTCGCGATTCAGTGCCCGAATCTCGAATCGACTCATCGGATCGGTGCGCCCGAGATACCCGACTAAGATCGGTTATGTCGGCGGCAGCAGTGGCTTGAGGGTATCAGCGCGGGTCAGTCCCGGGGATCGACTCATCATCGGTGCAGCCCCTTGGAGCCGAAGCCACGTCAGGATTGGCAGCCTCGGGGTGGACACCGAGGCGATGAAGCAATGCGTAAATCCCATGATATGAGTAGTCCACACCAAATCGCCACTTGAGCCACTCGCGCGCCGCGTGGTAGCCGGTAATTTCTCGCTCGGACACCGCCCGGGCCACCTCCGCCCGCTGAGCGGGCGTCAGCCGGGGCGGCCGCCCTCTGGAGGTGCGGCCCGGTTCCCGACTCAGCACGGAAGCAAGGCCACCGTCGCGATACCAGGCCAGCCAACGACTCCCCGTCCGCTCACCGACTCCAGCGAGCCGAGACGCGCCACGCACTGAGCTCCCCGAGCGTACCAGCCAGAGCACCTGAAATCGCTTCCGGGTACCCACCGTGGGTGCCTGGCGAAAGCCCGCTTCAAGCTCGTCGGCCGTCTCCGCCCACGGAATCAGTTCAACTTGACCGGACATTACGGTGACACGTTCCAGAGCCCGAGCCAGGGCCCGGCTTCCGCCCGTCGATTGTTCATAAGCGCAATGCAGGTAATGGACACGACCATGCCTCGAGCAGCCAACCAGTTTCTATCCGAGAGTGGCCCAGCAGAGGCGCAATCACTGAGCCTGAATCAGGATCCCTTAGTTAGACGTTTGAAACCAGAACCGGTTACGGATATTACCAGGTGGCTCAGCTTTCAACCGACTGCTAATTACTTGCCAAGGTGGCGAGCCAGGGTCGCGCTGCCCCCCCCCCGCCAGACGCAGCCGGGCGAGAGCCCATTGAGTGGCGAGCAGCGGTTCATGAGTGCGTGCGACGCATTGGCTCGTCACGTTCGCTCCCAGGCTATACTGCGCAAGCGAGATTCGTCACTCGCCACTACTCACTCAGGAGGACGTATGGCAGCCACGACCGAACAACTCGCGGAGCGTCTGCTTAAACTCGACACCTGCGTCGTCTCAGACACACTGGACAAACTCGGGATCAATGGCGCCGTCATTGGTTTGCAGCCAATGTGGCATTGCCCAAAGATTGCTGGGCCCGTGGTTACGGTGAAGCTCAAGACCAAGGGAGATGAGCCACCCATTCGACATCTCTGCACCGCCGCGGTTGAAGCATCCAAACCGGGCGATATTATTGTGATTGACCACGCCGGACGTGACTACGCGGCCGGTTGGGGAGGAATCCTCTCGCAGGCAGCCAAGGTAAAGGGTGTCGCGGGAGTCATCTGTGACGGCGCGATCCGAGACCTGGACGAGAGCCACGAGATACGGTTCCCGGTTTATGCCAAATGTGCCGTTCCGGTCACCGCTCGCGGGCGGATCGTTGAGGAAGACTTCAACATTCCAATCAGCCTCGGGCGCATCTCTGTGACGCCGGGCGACATCGCCTTTGCGGACGGTAGTGGCGTGGTTATCTTACCGAAGGCGAGAGCCGAAGAAATTGTGAACGAGGCGGAGTCCATGGCTGCCCGCGAAGCGGCCATGACCCGCGACGTACAGGCTGGAAAATCCGTGGTAGAAGTAATGGGCACAAACTACGAACAAATGACAGGAGCACATTGATGGCCGATCCGATCATTGAGGAATACAAGCGTCTCCCTACCGCGGCCGTGTCCGATGCAATCGACCGAGTTGGCATTCACGGCGTGGCTCTCGGCATTAAGCCGCTCAGCCCCACCTTTAAGCTGTGCGGCCGGGCTTTTACGCTCCGCTATCGTCCTATCGGTTACATCGAGAAGGGGACCGTGGGCGACTATATCGATGACGTGCCCGCCGGCGATGTGGTTGTCCTCGACAACGGCGGCCGACTTGATGCGACCGTGTGGGGAGATATTCTGACGCTCACCGCGCGGCAGCGGGGTGTGGCCGGAACGGTCATCGACGGAGTCTGTCGTGACGTAGCCAGAGCCCTCGAAGTGAATTACCCGATGTACAGCCGGAGCCATACGATGCGCACCGGTAAGGATCGCGTTGAGGTTGAAGACGTCAACGTTCCTGTTGGACTCAATGACGTGCAGGTCCGCCCAGGCGACCTCATCGTTGGTGATGCTGACGGTATCGTGGTAATTCCGTGGACTCGTGCCGAGGAAGTACTCAAGATTGCACTCGAGATTGAATCTGCTGAGAAGGCAATTGAGGAAGAAGTGCTGAAAGGCACCTCCCTGCGCGAGGCGCGGGTGAAGTTCCGCTACCATTCGCTTCAGACCAAGGGTTAGAGCGTAGATGGGGAGAGGTGAGAGGCCCACTCTCGCCTCTCGCCTCTCGCCTCTCGCCTCTAATCAATAAACTGCCGCATGAGCTCAATGGCTCGGGTGGTCTCGGGGCGCAGCTCTGTGCAGAAATTGTGTGGCATGCCGGGAAATTGCTCCAGTCGGGCATTGCCACCACGAGCAATGTAGCTTGCGGCGAACTTGAGGGTGAGCGCCATCGGAATGTTCGTGTCGGCGCTTCCTTGAATGAGGAGCAGTCGCGGCAGTTCGGCTGGCTCACCACGATCAAGGATCATTTGCGGATTCCCTTCCCGCATGCAGTCCTGATCAGGGAAATAGCCCTGAGTCCGGGTAATCAAATCCTGCCGGCCGGTCTCAATGGCGAAGAAGTAGCGTGAATACGGGTCCATAATGGACCAACCGCCAATCACATAGCTGAGCTGCGCATCGTCAGCCAACCCATCTCCGGCGTGCACGGCATACCGCGGATCGTTCGGACGCATCGCCACGAGCATGGCCGTGTGCCCACCACTTGATGAGCCGAAGGCGCCCACGCGAGTTGGATCGGCCCCCAGGTCAACTGCATGCGACTTGAGCCAGCGAACTGCCGCGTGCACATCTTGCACCTGCGCCGGATAGGGATGCTCCGGCGCGACCCGAAAATCTGGCGACATGACCACCACGCCACGCTCAGCCAGGCCGTGGGACACATTGCGGTCGCCACTCCGATCCCCCGTGGTCCAGGCGCCGCCATGCACATCCACCATCGCGGGGGCTCCATCCACCCCCACCGGAACGTAAATGGTTGCCAGCAATGCGAGCTTACCGACCCGCAAATACTCCACATCCTGGGTACGGACGTCGTACCGAGCGGGGTGATCCTGATCAAGCATTGAACGCGGCCTCTTTTCTCACAATCATGGCGACGAGTGTACCCAGAACGAGGGGCACTCCGTACCCGAATGTACCGCGGCAGACAGAATTATGTCGCCTTGATCTCAGATTGGCTGTTTCCTTAGACTGAGACGGTCGCTCCGAGAATGGGGCGAACATTCAAATTCCAGGGGCGATCCTACTTCAATACGGCCGAGTCTCTCATTGTGTGAGAGAACGGGGGAACCACTTACTGGGGTGAATCGTGTCAGGATGAACGACATCCGAAGCACGACGGGCTTATCTCTTTGACCGAACCCGACAGCTAACTCCGTAGGCCATGGCACCTATGGTGGTGCACACAAGAGAGGGGTAGCATCGGTCGACGAGCGTTGGCCAGAGGCTTGTTCTCTGGTTTTTTATGTCTCTGGTTAGGTCCAGGGACGACGAATTCAGGATTTACACACGATACGTATGGCGTGCCCGCGGCCACGAGGAATGGAATCCATGCAATCGCCACTCCGCGTTCGTCCTCTCGCTCTATTCGTTCTTGGCACAGTACTGCTCCTAATCACTCCCCCGGCTGCACTGGGTGCTGAGGGACTGGCGGCCGGTGCCACCGCCATAGTGAGCGGCACCGATGGCAGTGGGCTCCGAGTACGCTCCGGGCCGGGCCAGACCAACCCTGCGCTTACCACTCTGCGGGACGGCGAGCAGGTTGAGATTACCGGCGCCCCCCTGGAGAGCGGCAGCGCCACCTGGTATCCCGTGAAGTCATCGCGGGCAAGCGGCTGGTCAAACGCTCAATACCTCAAATCGGTTGGTAGCGGCCCGACGGAGCCGGCGGCCACCAGTCGTCTGGTGTACGCGGCCCCAGAAGCAGCTCAGTCTGGCCCACAAATTCGCATGTTCCAAATGCTGAATGAGGCGCGGGTCTCACGTGGACTAAATCCTCTGGCCTGGAATGATGAGCTCGCACGTGCATCCCAGGCACACGCGGAGGATATGGCTCGGCGTGGCTATATGGAGCACACGAATCCCGAGGGACAGAATCCGCGCGACCGAGCGGCCAAGCACGGCTACACCACACCGCCCCGCTCCGCTTGGCTGGTGATTGAAACCATCTCTGCCCGTCCCACCGTGGAGGCCGCCATGGAATGGCTCCTTACGCATCAGCAGCACGCCGGCGTGCTGCTCCGCCACACGTGGCGGGAAGTCGGCGCGGCGTACGTTCAGGGCGGTCCCTACGGTCAATTCTGGGTTATGAACTTTGGCTGTCGACCTAACGTCTTGCCGACATTTGCCACGGTTGGCAGGGCCGGAATCTCGGTTGATCTTGCGTTCACAAATGAGCTCTGTTCGCCACAGGGTCAAGGCGAGTTTATGGGCCGCGCGGTAGATATGCAGATTGCAACGAGCCCCGATTTCGCTGGAGCCGACTGGGAACCATTCGCCCCTCTGAGGACGATTGCGAACCCGAGCCCGCGAATGTTTGTGAAACTGCGTGACACTCAGGGACGCACCACGCAGAATGATCTGGCTCTGCCAGGCGTGATGACTGCCGCAGGCGAAGCATCGCCGATTTCAGCAGACGGCGCCGCTCGAATACGCTAGCACACTGGACAGTTGAACTGAGTCTAGCCCGAGGTCTGTCCGCGGGTGGGCGCTGGGCGGGCTATGACCGAAACAACGTTCATGGTAGTTCCGTGTGACGATTCCTGGACCGGCGCTGACTCTGCACGCCGATACTGGCGGCAAAATGGAAAGAGCTCATCATCATTGCAGAGAAATTTCTGCGTTGAGACGTCCAGCGGCAGTTCTGATTCTGGTGCGGGCCGCGCACCGCAACCAAATTGCTCATCCGTCGCTTTGTCGGTTCGTTGTGTATCAAGTCGGCGCAGATAAGGGCACGGCATTCCAGACGCGAGTATGCGCGCCCACGCATCACAATCATGTTTCGGCGCAGAGAATCGATGTCACGAACTCATTACGACTCCGAATCGTGCACACCGTCAATCCAAACTCGGCAATTCACCGACCCAGCGAGCTCACTGTGCTCAAGCCTATGATCAGCCCGGGGGTGGCCGTCGCTCCGGTAAGAGCCGTGCGGAACTAGACCGAATTGCCGGTTGCGTCTACCCGTCGCCGAAGTATGCTTACCATCATTCTGGGCTCACGCACCCTCAGCGCCAAACACAGCAAGATGTAGACCAGACCTCCAGCAACGCCCAGGAGAAGAAGCGTTGACATCGGGGATGCATCAGTCAGAAGCCCACGACCGAGCACTTGCATGCTCGCCATTCCGCATGCCGCGGCAACAAGTCGCAGCACGAACATTCCGAGCTCTCGTGTAATCACACCGCCCACCGTGCGTTGCATGAGCACGAGCAGGATGATTCCGTGCGTAGTATTCTGAATCGCATTGGCCAGGGCTAGCCCCACCACCCCCAGGGGCTGGAGCAACA
The DNA here is from genome assembly GCA_046154735.1 of Chloroflexota bacterium. Lineage (GTDB taxonomy): Bacteria > Chloroflexota > UBA6077 > UBA6077 > JACCZL01 > CAVXYC01. The sequence goes on from JBJXFJ010000455.1 coordinate 14,350, forward strand.
CCAGAGCGGAGCCGAGATATACCAGCACGGTGCCAACACCCACGATCACCGGCGTCCGTGTGTCCTTGCGCGCATAGAACGCCACGATTAGGAGTTGATCCATCGCTGTAAAGGGAAGCTGAGGCGCATACGCGAGCAATGCCAGCACTGTTCGGCCCGTGTCCGCGTCCGTGAATTGGCCTCGCTGAAAGACCAGCTCTACAATTGGGTCACCGAGAGTAACGATGGCAACGAGGGCGGGCGCCATCAGGAAGAACACGACTCGAATCCCGGAGACCAGTGCCTGTCGATAATTGGGTAGCCCCGTCTCGCGGTCATCAGCAGTGGCTCCCGCAAGACTCGAGAGTGTTGGCAAGATGGCTGAGGATAGGGCGACGCCAACTAGGCCGAGCGGAAACTGAATCAGCCGCGTCGCGTAGCTCATGATGGTCATGCTCCCATCATCGAGCAACGACGCCAGGTAGCGGTCGATGATGATGCCGACAATCGTCACCACCATTCCCGCGGCAACCGGAGCATACAAACGGAGTGCCGTCCGGACCTCCGGCCGATCAAAACCGAGCGTTAGACGATAGCGCAGGCGCCCGACACTGTACAGCTGCAGCGCAAGCTGCAAAGCCGCGCCCAGGACTACTCCCGCCACCAGTGACTCAACGCCCAGAAACGGATGAAGTCCGACCGCGGCAAGGATGATCGCGCCGTTGTACAGCGCGGGTGCAAATGAGGGTGAAGCGAACCGCTGTTGTGCATAGAGGACTGCCATGAGCACTCCGGCCAGACCCTGGAACACCACCGCCACCAACATCACGCGGACCATCGTGACGGACTGTTCGCGCTGCGGGGCATCAAAACCACCACCCAGTACAGCCATGATCGCTGGGGCCAGAAGCATCAGCACCAGCGTCACAACAAGCAGGAGCGCTCCAGAAAGCGTCAGCAGGGCACTCACCACCTCGCTCAGGCGCTCCTCATCCCGCGTCTGATCCACGAGCACTGGCACCAGCGCAGCACTGATTGCCCCACCAATGAGCAGGTCGTACAGAATCATGGGGACGGCGGAGGCCGCGACAAACGCGTCCGTGGCCCCCGTGGCGCCAAAGAGCCAGGCCATCACCTGCTCGCGGACCAGGCCAAGCAATCGGCTGACGATATTGCCGACCATAATGAGCACCGCGGCCAATGCAACTTGACGCTGCATTAGCGCCCTGAGCTTGACATGCGTTGCACCACAGTAATTTGAAATGCGGCGTACGGGAGCGCCGCTTTCGATATCCCCCGGACTCGGCTGGGGGACAACCCAAAGCGGCACTCTCGCACGCCGCACTCCCTAGGGCCCGGGCGCAACTGGAAGACGCCGCTAACGCTCAACGCGGTATGCCTGGTAATCGCTGCCCCGGCCGGTGACGGCCCGGGCGCGCGCTTCAAGAGGTTGGAGACTGAGCCTCCGCTCAACTTGTTCCGCGTCCCGCGCATGGATCACCGCTATCACACTGGGCTCAGTCTGCAGCACGTCCTCTAGGCGTCGTGGCGTGATCCGAACAGCACTGTGGGAAGCACCGGACATTGTTAGAAGGTAGCGGAATCCTCGGATCTCGGTCACACCTGTTCCCGGCAACTCACTGCCCATGCCTTCATCGAGGATGACCATCTCTTTGAGACGGCGCGATTGGCCGATCACATCGGCCAACCGTAGGATGCGTTCATTTGTATCGCCCGTGCGCAGCAGTCGATCATAGTGGCGATGGAGCGACGAGAGCTGAGGCACCACCATTGCCACCACGAAAAGACCTACGACGATCGCTCGGAAATGCGTCGAGCGCCCTCTGAGTCGGCGGGCACCGGCGTCAATCGCCACCCCGATGGCAACGGCCAGTAGAGGATACGCCGGCATCAGGTATCGAATCGTCACCAGGGTACGAAACTTGGTATTGACCAATGGGAGCAAGAGAAGAAACGCGGCGAGAGCGAGCGCCGGGAGGACCATCCCTCGGCGCCACAATAGCGCGAGCCCCACAACACATGCGATTCCGCCGAGGATCACCCCGGGATCAAGCAGGTAACTCAAGGCATCAGAGCGTTGGTCCACCGCGCCGCCAACCAGTCGGGCCAGCAGCAAGAGCATTGCCGCGCCTGTTTGAGCTCCTATGTCGGCGTCATCGGCCTGTGCGTACTCACTGCTCATGCGCTGCGCGCTGCGGATGGAATCAAAATCACTCGCCAGGTTGTAGGCAATCATGTTGCCGTACCCAATTGCGAACGCGAGCACGCTGAAACCAAGCCATCGCCAATGAATGACGCGCATACCCCGCGTGAATAGCAGCAGTCCGACAGCCGGTGCAAAAGCCACAACCGCGGGGTGCGTTTGCAGAGCGAGACCAAATGCCAGCCCCGCCCCGGACAGCGCCGGGCCGCTTGACCGCATCTGCGCGCGGGCAAGCAGCCAGAACCCGAGTGTGGTGAAAAGAGGAGTCAGGCAGTTACTCCAGGCAATATGGCTGTTTACGGCAATATGGGCACTAGATGTGGCAACGAGCAGCGCCGCAATTGCGCCTACCGCACGGTTACCGACCTGAGCGCCAAGCAGATACGTGGGCACAATCGTAGCCGCCCCGAGAACCATCACCGTGAGCCGAGGAAGTAGCGGATGGGGACCAAGGAGAGCCAGTGGAAGCGCGATGAGATAATTAAACAGCGCGCCATAATAACTGTCATAGTTGGTAAGCGGCAGGTGCTCCCCGCGAGCGATGGCCAGACTGTGCAGCACTTCGAGGGTCTCATCCGTGAAGCGTGGGAGAATAGCCAGGTAAGGCCAGCGTAAACCCAGGGCAATTAAGGCGATTACAACCGGTAAAAACACCGCCACGGGCCACGCTGAGCTCTGACCGTTGGAGGAGCGCGCTGCGGCCTGAATCGCGCGAGGGCCAACCAACGTAGACCTACGCCGCGGTCTCGAGCTTGGCCAGGTCCATTTTCGTGCCCATCACCAGAATTTCATCGCCGGCCGCCACATGCAGATCCGGGGGAGGATTTGGAGTCAAGGAGGAATCGCGCTTAATTGCCAGGATCACTAGCCCCGGACATTGCGCTCGGAGTTGATCCAGTGAGGCCCCCACTAACGGCGATCCGGGCTGCACTTCGATCTCTTCCAGGAGTAGCTCAACCCCCTGGGAATGCAGAACCGAATCCACGAACTCCACGGCCAGCGGCCGCATCGCCAGCAGCGCCATGCGGCGCCCTCCAATGGAGTACGGCGATACCACTCGGTCAGCTCCTGCTCGTTTCAGCTTTGAAGCCGCCTCATCCGTACTGGCCCGCGCGACAATCAGCAAAGAAGGGTTCAACGCCCGCGCGGATAGCGTGACGAAGATATTATCCGCATCACTATCCACCGCGGTAATCAAGCCCCGAGCCCGTTCGATTCCGGCATGACGCAGGATATCATCGCTGCCGGCGTCGCCCACCACCACGATGTGCCCATCTCGCTCGGCTTCCTCTAGCGATGCTGGATTCATGTCAATCACAACCAGCGTAGCCCCCTCGCGGCCCAGGTCCTGAGCAATCTGGCGGCCCACCCGACCATAGCCACAGAGAATGAAGTGGTCTCGTGTCGCAAGTAATCGCCGCTCCATCTTTCGCCTCTCCAACATCTGGCCCAATTGGCCTTCGATCACGTACTGCATCACCGTGGTCAGCGTGTACAGCACCCCGCCAATGCCGCCCATCATCAAAATCATCGTGAAGGCACGACCAACCTGAGATAGCGGCCGCACCTCGCCGTAGCCCACGGTCGTGAGTGTCATGACTGTCATGTACAGAGCGTCAAAGACGGGCCACCCTTCAAACAACACATACCCCGCGGTTCCAAAGAAGGTGACAGCCACCAGCAACAGCAGGGGACGGTGGAGTGGTTTGAGCTCAGGCGGCAATTGGGCAAACGTCACGTGCAGTCGGCCAGTACCCTGTCAATCAAGAATTGTCGGGTGGAGGTCATCGGTGGTGTTGGGCATCTTGCCCGACAGTATGGAGCGCTTCTGCTCGTCGCCGAGCAGTCGGTTCGTCACTGTCGGGCAAGATGTCCGACACCACCGGTAGCGGAAGAGCCCCACAGACCTCGTTTGACAGAGCACTAGTGTAACCGACACGGGCACCGCGACCATTCTCCCGGCGTACGGGCGTTGCCAATTTCCCCAATTCACGGCATCATCCGAGGCCGGCAGGTACACCTGGTTTGGAGTCAGACAATCACCATGGCATCCATTAGCCAACCCTCCATCCGCATTGAAGCAATCCGCGAGATCGTGGCGCCAATGCGCGGGGAAATTCGGAACGCGTACATAGACTTCACCAAGATGACCGCTACCGTTGTAGCCGTGGTCACCAATGTGATCAAGAATGGTCGTCATGTGGTCGGTTACGGCTTCAACTCCAATGGTCGATACGCCGCCAACGGCATTCTCCGTGAGCGCATGATTCCACGCATCATGGAGGCCTCCCCAACCGATTTGCTCGATGACTCTGGCCACAACCTTGACCCACATCGCATCTGGCAGATCATGATGGCCAATGAGAAGCCCGGTGGTCACGGTGAGCGGTCCGTGGCCGTGGGAACGGTGGATATGGCAGTCTGGGACGCGGTTGCAAAGATTGAGGAGAAGCCGCTCTATCAGGTCCTTGCCGAGCGGTATCGTCAGGGGCAGGTGGATGACCGTGTCTGGGTCTACGCGGCCGGCGGCTACTACTCACCAGGCAAGGACCTCACGGCATTGATGGCTGAGCTACGGGGCTACGTGGACCTCGGTTATCAGACGGTGAAGATGAAAATCGGAGGAGCGCCGCTAGACGAGGACATTCGGCGCATCGAAGCCGCGCTCACCGTTGTCGGGGGTGATGGTCAACGCCTCTGCGTGGACGCGAATGGCCGCTTTGATGAACCCACCGCCATCACGTATGCGAAAAACCTCGCTCCGTACAATCTGCGTTGGTATGAAGAGGCGGGGGATCCACTGGATTATCAGCTCCAGGCACACGTGGCCAAGGTGTACGGACCAGCTCTCGCCACGGGCGAGAACCTCTTCTCCCACCAGGACGCGCGCAACTTGTTGCGCTACGGAGGCATGCGGCCGGATCAAGATGTGCTGCAATTTGATTGCGCCTTAAGCTACGGTCTTGTGGAATACCTACGCACGCTGAACGAACTCACCGAACACGGCTGGTCCTGGCGGCAGGTGGTGCCCCACGGCGGGCACCAGATGTCGCTCAACATTGCCGCGGGACTCGGGCTGGGTGGAAATGAATCATATCCGGGTATCTTTCAACCGTTTGGTGGGTTCGCGGATACGATCCCCATTGAGGATGGTTACGTTCGGCTCCCCGATGTGCCGGGCGTTGGATTTGAGCTCAAGCGCGAGCTCATTACGCTGATGCGATCAGTCGCTGAATAATCAGCGTTCATGCACCGGTTTGCGCGGAGACGGCGAGGGGCCTTCAGGCTGAGCTGTCAAGGCATGGCTAGCTCGCCTGGCCGATACCGGCGAGTTGGCTTGCCAACTGGGCAGTAAGCTTCGTTCAAGTAGCACGTGGATGAACAGAACACCATGATCCGTGCGCGCGGAAATCCCCCGCGCCTTGACCGGCCGCGGCAGCCGAATCGAGCGTACCTCGTCATCGCCCTGGCCTGAAATGATCAACGTCGTTCCACGGCACAGTACACGAAGACCATCGGCGGCGCAGGGCTCAAGCGTCATTCGAATGAGGAGACCGCTTGGTGTCTCGCAAATTCGGAGCGATTCGGACTCGTTCCTGTGCGGCATATCAAACCCTGGCTGAGTGTGCCCCGTCTGGGCTTATGTGCAGATGAAAGCATGAGCCATGCCACGGTGCTGGTTCGTCTCGAATCGCTGTGGCACATGCTTCCTCGTGGAGGTGAGCATCAAGCTCGCCGGAGAAGTGCTCCACCATTCCGCCAGCAGGCTGCGGCGGACCGGATGTTGTGCGCCCGATTCTTGGAGTGCAGCATGCGGGAGCGCCGCTTTGGATGTTCCCCAACCCAGTCCAGGGGATAAGTAAAGCGGCGCTCTTGCACACCGCACTCCCGATCCCGGGCCTGCACAAGTTTCGGTCACACCCACATCAGGGGCTATACTGCGCATCGATATGCGCACTGTTGGAGCTCGGATGCCTCAGCTTCTCCCCACTACCGTGGTTGGCAGTTACCCGCAGCCTGATTGGCTCGTGGATCGAGAAAACCTTGGAAGCCGGCTTCCCCCTCGAGTGCGTGCCCGGGAGGTCTGGAGAGTAGCGGAGGCCTACCTGGAGCAAGCCCAGGATGATGCAACGATACTGGCCATCCGCGCGATGGAGCGTGCTGGTATTGACATCGTGAGCGATGGAGAGATTCGGCGCGAAAGCTACTCCAATCGATTAGCCAACGCATTTTCGGGGCTGGACCCTGAAAACCCGGGAACTGCGATCGATCGCACCGGTCATCCCAATCCCGTCCCAAGGGTTGTCGGCCCAATCCGGCGGACTCGCCAAATCGAGGTGCGCGATCTGGAGTTTCTTCGGGCCAATACTGACCGTCAGGTAAAGATCACCTTGCCCGGTCCGTTCACCGTGACGCAGCAAGCCCAGAACGATTACTACGCGGATGTTGAAGCCTGGGCGATGGATGTGGCCGCCGCTATCAATGAGGAGATCAAAGATCTCTTTGTTGCCGGCGCTGACGTAGTGCAGCTTGATGAGCCCTATCTGCAAGCGCGGCCCGAGCAAGCGCGCAACTATGCGCTAAAGGCCATCAATCGCGCATTGGACGGAGTTCAGGGCACCACGGCGCTCCATAGCTGCTTTGGCTACGCGCACATTGTGCATAACCGCTTGCAGGCCTACCCGTTTCTGGCCGAGCTGAATGATAGCGCCGTGGACCAGCTCTCCATTGAGGCGGCCCAGCCACAGCTTGACCTCTCGATCTTACGGAGCGTCCCAGACAAGATCATCATCCTGGGCGTCCTGGATCTCGGCAACCCGGAGGTGGAAACTCCCGAGATTGTGGCTGACCGTATCCGGGCAGCTCTGCAGTTTATCTCACCAGAACGGCTAGTTCTGGCCCCGGATTGTGGCATGAAATACCTCCCGCGCGATATTGCCGATGGAAAACTCCGCGCCATGGTAGTGGCCGCGAACATCGTTCGGAACGAGCTTGGCGCCTGACACTCACGCTCGGGAGTAGACCGTGCACTTCGGAATCCAGCTCAATCCCTATCACGCCGGCTCTGCCGCTAGTCCCTGGGACTCGGTGGAGCGCGCCGCGCGGGCGGTGGATGCCACCGCTTTCGATTCACTCTGGCTCTACGATCACTTTCTCTACGAGGGCGGCTATGCCGCGCATCCGATTCCAGAGCCAGTGCTGGAGTGCTTCACCACGCTCGGCGCCATTGCCGCGCTCACCAACCGAGTTCGTCTGGGCCAGCTTGTGCTTGGTGTCCCGTATCGGAACCCTGCACTCGTCACCAAGATGGCCACCACCTTGGATCACATCAGTCGCGGCCGCTCCATCCTCGGCCTGGGGGCAGCATGGCACAAGCGAGAGTACGAGGCCTACGGCTGGGGCGCGTTTGAAGACGGTCCTACCCGGCTCAGACGGCTGGAGGAAGCGCTGCAGGTTGTACGCGCACTCTGGACCGAGCGGCCGTCCACCTTCCGGGGAGCCCATTACTCCCTTGACTCCGTGAAGGACAGTCCCCTACCGCTCCAGCAGCCACATCCCCCAATCATGATTGCCGGTAGCGGCGAGAAAGTGACCCTTCGACTCGTGGCTCAATACGGGCAGATGTGCAACGTGATGGGCTCGCCAAGTGACGTGGAGCGTCTCTTTGGAATACTCAAAGAGCATTGTGAGCGGCTTGACCAACCGTATGACGATGTTACGCGGAGCATCTACACCACCCTGCTCATTGGCGAGACCGAGCATGAGCTGGCCGCCAAGAAGGCCCGCTTGGGCGAGATCCTTCCAGCCAGCACGGTCATGGGGACGCCTGATGTCATCATCGATTACCTGGCTCAGTATGCCCGCGCGGGCTGTCAGTACGTCATTTACCGTACGCCGGACTGGTTCGATGTTGAGCCGTTGCAGCTCTTTTCTGAAGGCGTCATTCCGGCACTCGCCAGCGTCTAATTCAGTGACGCACGTGACAAATTGTTTGAGCTCACCGCCCACGCTGGGTGCACCCGTCAACGAACTCATCACCTCTGGAGGAAAGCAGGGAAACGCAGCACCGAGCGCATTCTCACCACGCACACCGGCAGCTTGCCGCGGCCCGATGATCTCGTCCAGCTCGTCTACTCGAAAGAAAGTGGCGAGCCTGTAGCAGAGTCGGCGCTCACCGACCGCATCCGCACCGCAACCGCCGAAATCGTCCGCCGGCAGGTGGATGCTGGGGTGGATATCGTGAGCGATGGCGAGGCGGGAAAGCCAGGCTACTCCAATTATGTAAAGGATCGTCTCACAGGGTTTGATGGCGAAGGGCAAGGAGTGCGTCGGCAGGCCGAAGCTGACGAGTTTCCCGAGTACTACGAGCGTCTGAATGACGACCCTTACCGCAAGAATCGCCGCACGCCGGCGTGTACCGGCCCGGTCACTCTGGCTGACCCTCAGGCGGTTCAGCGGGATATTGCCAATCTCAATGCCGCGCTTGATGCACTTGGTAGCGCTCGTCCGGCGGAGGCATTCATGACCGCCGCGTCGCCTGGGGTCATCGCTCTCTTCCTCCAGAATCAGTACTATCCCACCATTGAGGCTTACCTGGACGCCCTAGCTGACGCCATGCGACCGGAATACGAAGCCATTGCCCAGGCTGGCTTCATCTTGCAGCTTGATTGCCCCGATCTGGCAATGTCTCGCACCGGTGGAATCTTTGCGCAGATGACACTTGAGGAGTTTCGGAATCGCATTCGCCTCCAAGTGGAAGCATTGAACCGCGCGGTGGCCAACATTCCGTCTGATCAGATGCGTATCCACCTCTGCTGGGGCAACTACGAGGGGCCGCACCGGCGCGATATTCCGCTGGCCGACATCCTGGATATCGTCTTTACCGCGCGCCCAAACGCCATCTCATTTGAGGCGGCCAATCCCCGGCACGGACATGAATGGACACTCTTTGAAGACGTGAAGCTGCCCGATGGCAAACTCATCATCCCGGGTGTCTTGGACTCAACGACCAATTATGTTGAGCATCCAGAGCTCATTGCTCAGCGCATCCAGAATTACGCCCAGTTAGTTGGTCGAGAGAACGTGATCGCCGGATCAGACTGCGGCTTTGGCACGTTCATCGGCCGCAATCGCGTGGATGAACGAGTCGTCTACGCCAAATTCGAGGCCATGGCCGAGGGCGCGCGGATCGCCTCTGAGGCGCTCTGGTAAAGAGCCCGCGGGACCAAAAGCTTCCCCTGACACAGATTATTCACCAGGCATATGGCATGTTCGCCCTGGTGGCTCGAAGGGCGTCCTAGGCCGGTGGTGCGTTCGGATGTGGAGTGACGGAACGCGCGCGTCGACATCAATCATCCTCAGTAGCGCGGCGGTCTTGTGCCCCGCGCCCGAGGATGCCCGCAACCCCGACGGAAACAGGGTGCTTGGTGATTCCTTGGGCGCGGGGCACAAGACCGCCGTGCTACCGGGCATTTCAGCCCTCGACGCGCGCTCCGGTATCCCGGAAGCTGGTGGGGATATCGCGAGGCGGCCCTCAGGGGCCGGGCCGCCAGGGATGGCAGCGGTCCCAGGGGCGGTCGCAGGGTGGCCGGAGGGGGGCCAGGAGAAAGTCCCGGTCGCCCCCACCGGGTACCACACCAAGCCCCGAGCAGCGGGTCGTCTGGGCTATCATGCATGGCTGGGATGTCCAGGGGTCAGGGGGCGAACATGCGTGGGGGAATGAATGGCCTGCTTCGCGGGCTGATCGCGAGTGTGCTGATCTTGCCGGGCTGCCTGCCGGCCGGTGCGGGGCGCCTGCCCCTGGGGCGCGGTCCGGACATCCCGATGGCGGCGCTGCCGGTGGCGCGCGCACCCGTCACGCTGGCGAGCTACGGCCAGATCCCGATGACCTTTCAAGCCAATCACGGCCAGATGGACGAGCGGGTGGCGTTTGCCACGCACCGGGGGAAGATGCAGAGCTCCTTCACCGATGCCGGCGTCACCCACCTGCTCCACGGCCGCATCACCGAGGACCGTGTGGCGAACGAGGCGGCCGAGGTGGCCTGGGCGGTCGGGCAGCGCGAGGCCGGGCTCCCGCCGGCCCGACCGGATCCCCGCCGGGTGGGGACCGGTGACGAGGCGCCGTCGGAGTCGCGGTCCAGTCGCTGGGCGGTGCGTAGCCACTTTCGGGAGGCCGCCCCGGCGAGCCGGCCGGAAGCCCGCGACCGGCAGGAAGGGATCGTCAGCTACTTCCGGGGGTCCCCGGAGGAGTGGATCACCGGGGTGCCAACGTACGGGCAGGTGGTGTATCGGGAGGCGTGGCCTGGGATCGACGCGGTGTACACGGCTGAGGGGCGGGATCTGAAGTACGCGTTTGTGGTGGCGCCGGGGGCGGACCCAAGCCGGATCGGGTTGGTCTACGAGGGATTGACCGGGGCGCGCCTGACGGAGAATGGGCAGGTGGTGCTGGAAACGC
>JBJXFJ010000458.1:0-15810 GCA_046154735.1 Chloroflexota bacterium
AGCTGAGCTCGACCTCGTCCGGGGGATAACGAAAGCGGCGCTCCCGCACGCCGCACTCCACAGCGCTGGCGCGCACACGTCTGCGGCACCAACTCATCCATCGATTTCTGAACTCTTACGCGGTCAATTCTGGGCTTGACAGAGAGCGGCGTCCTGAGTCATCTTCAGAGAGTCACGTTGGAGTGCGGAGGGAATTGCAATGCAGTGGAATGATTTTGACACTGGCTCATACCAGGGCCAGATTGCCGAGACAACGAAGATCAAGGGCTATAACGGTGACTACGTCACCGCCTATGTCGCGCGACCGCTTGGCGCCGGGCCGTTCCCGGGCATTGTGCTTATTCACCATATGCCCGGCTGGGATGAGTTCTACCGCGAGACTGCCCGCCGCTTTGCCCACCATGGGTACATCACCGTCTGCCCTGACCTTTATGTTCGCGCGGGTACGGGGAAGCCCGATGACGTGACGGCAAAGATCCGCGGCGAAGGCGGGGTGGCCGATGACAGCGTTGTGGGCGACTGCGAAGGCGCGCTTGATTTCATTCGCGCGCTGCCGAATGCCAGTGGCAAGGTTGGCATCATTGGCACATGTTCCGGTGGTCGGAATTCGTACTTGACGGCTGCCCGCACGCAGAAATTCGATGCCATTGCCAATCTCTGGGGCGGACGTGTGACCGCGAATGCGGATGAGCTCACGCCTCAGCAGCCGGTGGCGCCCATTGATTACACGGCGCAGCTCAATTGCCCAGTGCTCGGGATCTTCGGTAACGAGGATCAGTCGCCTACGCCTGAGCAGGTGAATACGCTGGAGGAAGCGCTCAAGACCCACGGGAAGCAGTACGAGTTCCACCGATATGATGGCGCCGGTCACGGCTTCTTCTACTACGATCGGCCGAACTATCGGCAGCAGCAGGCGATGGATGGCTGGAGCAAGGTGTTCGAGTTCTTCGGCCGAACGCTCGGCTAGGTACGATTCACCTCGCAACGTCTCACTGCCCTCCGCCGGATTTCCTGGCGGAGGGCGTCTCGCTTTTCAGAGCATCACACCTGGTCCTGGGAGGCCAACCATGGCAACGCTTGATTTGCTAGTTCCACAGTCGTTGAGAGCACACGGTGTCTCCGCCGAGGAGTGGCAGCTTCGGCTTGAGCTGGCCGCGTTTTACCGTCTCGTTGATGCTCAGGGCTGGACGGAGATGATCTACAACCACATCACCCTCCGCGTTCCCGGGGCGGAGCCGCATTTTCTGATTAACCCGTACGGGCTGAATTATTCCGAGGTGACGGCCCAGAATCTGGTCAAGATTGATCTCGCGGGTAACGTGTTAGACGGCTCTGAGAATCCCGTGAATCTCGCTGGCTTTGTCATCCACGGCGCCATTCACGCGGTTCGCCATGATGCCCACTGCGTGGTACACACGCACACCACAGCCGGCATGGCCGTGGCCTGTAAAGCTGAGGGATTGCGCCATGACAACTTTTACAGCGCTGAGTTCGTGGGCGACGTTGGCTATCACGAATTTGAGGGCATCTCGGTTGATCTAGACGAGCGTTCGCGACTCGCGGAGAATCTCGGCAATCGGCGCATCCTCATCCTGCGAAATCACGGGCTCGTCGTTGTGGGCCCGAATGTCCCAGCCGTGTTTGAAGACTACTGGCGGCTTCAGCGTGCCTGTGAGATTCAAATGGCCTCGGACGCGATGATTGGTCCCAATCAGGAGATTCGTCCCGAGGTGCTGCAAGCGATTCCGCGTCAGCTTACGGCCGGCCGAGGCGCGCTTCAAGCCAGCGGTGTTCGTCGCGGGCAGGTCTTCTTCGACGCGGCGCTCCGAAGGGCTGGACTGGAGCTGTCCGATCTCGCCGGAGGGTGATCGAGGTTGCTAGCGATGGGTGCTAAGTGCAAAAGGCAAAGTGCAAAAGGCAAAAAGTTCTGACCGTCTTGGTTTGACACCGAGTCTGCCAGATAGGAGACTGCGTTTTTGCACTTCGCACTTCGCACTTCGCACTTCGCACTTTGCACTTCGCACTTTGCACTTCGCCCGCTGACGTGCCGTTGTCAGGCGATGGCCGGCTCGCGCGCCTCAAGCCAAGTTTCCTTCACCTTGCGGTAGACGGCCTCGATCTCGGGTGGTTGACCGGCGAGGAAGGGGAAGCGGATCTCTCGATTTGGTGAGCCGTTACCAGTGGTTGCGTTTGGATGGGGGAGCTCCTGAACGTTCGGTGCGATGCCAGCGCGGAACGTGCATTTGGGATCTTCACCACGGGCAACGACATCCATCTGCTCGAACATTTTCTGACGCATCATAATGAGGCCTCGGTCACTGGGGCTCAAATGCTCCAACGTGCGATCGGCACAGGCACCCTGGCCGACCCAGGCAATGAAGTCCTGGTTCATCACGTGGGAGTTGATCCAGCGTCCAGTGATTGGATCTTTCAGCGGGGAGCTCCAGTGGAAGTAGCGCTGGTCTGTCGGGAGCTCATGGCCTGGCGCAACCGCGTCAAAAAACCAGCCCACGCTCAAGGTGGTGTTGTCGTCTACGGGCACGCGCCACTCAAAATGGTCCCCGGTGTAGAGCGCGTTTGGCCAGAGACAGGTGCGGCCCACGGTCCACAGGGGATGAGTCTCGTCAAAGCCCTCTTGAACCCGACGGTAGACAAATCCATACTCGAATTCATCAAACCCAACCTTTAGATGCTTAGGAGCGGGCTTTCCGTCTCGTCCGGCGAGATCGTAGGACCAATAGCTGTGGAGCCACTCAAAGTGAACCGGGTCTATGGAGTTTTCCTGGCATTGAAACCAGTTACAGGGGATCTCGGTGAACACCATCTGCACGATGCCGTTTTCCCATGAGAATGGCCCCCAGTTGGGCGCCATGGGCGCGGGCAACGGGCCGAGATAGGCCCACAGTAATCCTCCGCGCTCTTCAACGGGGTAGGACTTGACGCGGACCTTGTCTTTGAAGTTGACCTCAGGGTGGGCGATGTCATCGAATGGCTGTTCCAGGCATCGGCCGGATTCATCGAAGCGCCATCCATGATAGTTGCAGCGCAGCCCCTCGTGCTCCAGGATGCCGTAGCTCAGATCGGCGCGGCGATGCGGGCAGTGTAGATCCAACAGCCCGTAGGTGCCGCTCCGATCTTTATAGACCACCAGGTCCTCACTCAGGAGACGGATTTGTTTTATGGGCGTCAGATCAAGCTCGCCAGCGGCTGCAAACGGCTGCCAGTAGCGTCGCATCAGCTCACCCATGGGCGTGCCCGCGGCGGTCTCATTTAGCCGCCGATTCTCGTCCTCGCGTAGCACTGGAATCTCCTGACTCGTTACTCGTGTAATCGTTGACCATACCTGATCATTTCCTGGCCCGCGGTAACTATTGTTCAGAATATTCGAACAAGTGCATACTCAGATTCGATGTGGCGTGTGCGAGAGCACGGGCCAGGGGAGCCACTGAGCATGTCGTCACTCACCGAGGGAATTCGGATTCTTCGATGCTTTAGCGAAGCTGAGCCGGAGCTCCGACTATCAGAGATCAGTCGTCGGCTGGAGCTGAGCAAGGGCAACACGCACCGCTTGCTGACGATGCTTGTGGCAGAAGGCCTGGTACGACGCGATGCCCATTCGGCGCGGTATCGGCTGGGACTCGGTCTGTATGAGCTGGGGCAGGTTGCCGTGAGCGAGGTTGACCTCCGACCCGCTCTACCGCGCATGATGGAGCTTGGCAAACTCACCGATGAAACGATTTTGCTGGGCGTGCTGGATGACTTGGACGTGGTCTATGTGCAGCGAGTGGAGAGTCCGCGGACTCTCCGAGTGACCCACGGTCCGCGGGAACGAGGCCCCGCGCATTGTACGGCTACGGGGAAGGTGCTGTTGGCCTGGCGGCCGGAGCCGGAAATTGAACGGTTCATTCGGCATGGTTTGCCACGCCATTCGGCCAGGACCATCACCGATGCCGATCAATTCCGCGCTGCACTCAAAGAGATTCGAGAACTGGGTTACGCCGTGAACGACCAAGAGCGGGAGATGCTCATTCGCTCCGTCTCAGCGCCCGTGCGTGATGCGCGCGGCATAGTGGTGGCGGCGCTCACGGTGGCCGGGCCGTCGCAGCGCTTGGCCCGGCCACACTTTCAGCGAGTCATTGATCTTGTGGTCAAAGCGGCAGGAGAGCTCTCAAGGGATCTCAACCAGGCGGCATTGAATCCCAGGCACATTCGCGCTTCGTAAGAGTCGCGCGCGCGGAGCCTATCACTGAATCGCAACGAGGGTCGATTGGCGAGCAACGGTATGAAGCGTCAGGCCGCAGTGACGGAACGCGTGCGGCGACCGCTGAGATCCCGGTAGCGGGTCGGTCTTGTGCCCCGCGCCCGAGATATCCCCGGAATCCAGACGAGCCACTTCTACCGGGATACCTAGAGCGCGGGGCACAAGACCGCCCCGCTACCGGGAGACGCCGCTCACCCGGATACTGCACCGGTCACGATGCACGTACGCACGGGTGGCTTTGGAGGGCGGTTGCATTCTGATGTGCAGTGACGGAACTCTCATTGGTGGCACATCCGACGCCTTCTACCCCGCCGTACAACGGTGAATATTTCGGCCTATCCGACCTGAGCCCAGCGGCCGTGAGTGATCGATTCGTTTACGGCCTTCAGATATTCCATGTTCCGGATGCCGTCCAGAAACGTGAACGGGGCCTCGTCAATGTCGCCACGAATGAGCGCCGCGAAGTCGGCTTCCACGTGCCAAGGGTCATCCATCTCTGGTGGAACGGTAAGCGGCGTGAGTTGCGAGTCACCAAGGCGTGCGCCCGTCAGCGCGTCGTCCTGATTAAAGTACACCAGTGTGGCCTCAGAGCCATACAGTTCCACTCGGCTGGTGCCAAAGAGGCCGGCCCACCACTGGACATTGGATGCAACGATTCCGCGATCAGTCTCAGCAATGGCGGTGATGCTATCGGGCTTTTCCACAGGTGCCAGCGGTCCGCCCGGGGATTCGGGCCGCTCGGTAACGAAGGTATGGCCGTGGGCCAGCACCCGCTGTGCGGTTCCCACCCAGGGTGACATGACGTCCCAGTACAGGCCAAGCTGCATGGCGTTATACGGACCGAAGACTCCATGCGTTTGCCGGTAATCGCGGGGTGTCTCACGGTTTGCATAGTTCGGCCAGATGCAATAGCTCATCACCTGTCGCAGCTCGCCAAAATACCCGGTCTCGATCAAGTGTGACACGTACTTCTGGTAGCGCGCATAGGGGGCGGGGCGGGCCAGCATGGCTTTCACCCCGCGCTTGGCGGCTGCCTGGGCCGCCTCATGCATCTCATGGGCCTCTTCAGGGGAGAGCGCAATGCGTGTTTGGCAGAGCACATGCTTGCCAGTGTCCAATGCGCCGAGCACTGCCTCCTTGTGCAGATACGGCGGCGTGCCAATGAAGACCGCGTCCACGTCAGCGCGCTCCAGTACGGTGCGATAGTCATCCGTGGCATCCGGGATGTTGAACTGTTCGGCAACTTGTTCAGCGCTCTCCAGATGCCGATTACAGACCACGACGACGTCAATGTCGGGGAGTTTCTGGAAGTTTGGGAGTATCCGGTTCTTGGTGAACCCGCCGGCACCAATGAGTCCGAGTCGAATGCGATCTGCCATGGTGGATCTCCAATCATGCGTGAATGTGAGGTTGGAAGCGGGTTATCCAGATTCCACGCGTCCGAATCCTGACCGGTGCAGTGGATAAAGCAATCTCGCGTCAACGGGCCAGGTAGAGACTACCGTACCTGAATGGGGACCTGGGGACAAACGACCAGTTTTGCTCAATCTTGCTCTGTGGTAGGCTCGCTGCGATGCCACATGAGACGATGGGATTCACCAGGAGGAATTCAGTGTCGGAGCGCGCACTATTGCTTATCGCAAGTGATTTTCAGCCCTTGCGAGAGAGCCTTGATGGAATCGATGGTCCGCTCCGCGCGGTGGAGCAAGCCACCATTGCGCACTATCGAGGTGACATGCGTCAGTCGGCACTGTCCGATGACGTGCGCGACAACGATCACGGGATGAACTCGTTTCGAGTGAGTCTGGCCGCGGGAATACATGCGCCCACGGGTATGCGCATCTTTGGCAATCCACCGAATTCACGCTGCTATCTGCTCTTTGACGGCGAATCTCGGAAACTTCGCGCGCTGATGGACTACGGCGTTCTGAACTCACTCCGGGTGGGCGCTATTGCCGCTCTAGCGGCGCAACGACTGGCTGAGCACGAGACACAGGTGCTGGGGATGCTGGGATCTGGCTGGCAGGCGCGTACGCAGGTTCAGGCGATGCTGCGTGTATTCCCTGGCCTCCAGCGCATCCAGGTCTTCAGTCCCACTCAGGCACACCGTGAATCCTTCGCTCTGGAGATGTCAGACTGGCTGGATGTCCCCGTGGTTGCGGTGAGCTCCGCTGAGGCAGCGACACGGGATGCCGACGTGGTCACGCTTGTGGCCCCAGCGCATGATGGCATCCGTGAACCGCTGCTTGAGAGCGCCTGGGTGAAGCCCGGCGCGGTCATCATCTCAACGGCAGGCAATCAGTCATCGGAGAAATTCGTGGACCAGTGTCGGGTGGTTGTGGGGACCTGGCAGGGTTTGTTTGAAGACCCCTCGCCCCGACAGCCCTATACGCGGCGAATTCAGGCTGGAACACTCAGGAAGTCGGACGTGATTGAGCTGGGCGCGGTGCTTGTTGATGGCGTGAATCCGCGAACATTGGCGACGGATATTGTCCTGTATGAGCTGACTCCCGTGTATCAGCAGGACCTATTTGTGGCCGAATGGGGATTATCCTGGGCTCGCGAGCGCGGACTTGGAATAGCATTTGACTTGAGCGATTAGCGATCACTACAGAACCACATCCCGTCAGGGTGCGGTTCCTCTCCGGAGTCCCTGATCAGCGGGTGCGGCCGTGGACTCCAGATCCGAGACGCGACCGTGAGCGAGCGGTTCCTCTCGCGAGCTCCTCACCACCGGCATCGGCCGTCACCACCGAACCGACCCGCATCCTCACAGGATGCGACTCGGACCTGGGCGTGGCTAGTGCTGAAAGCGCTCGTGATGCTGGCGGAGCAGGTCGCGACCATAGTCATTTCCATTCGGTGTTCGAAGCACGGTGTGGATGTGATTTCTAGACACGGGAGTCCCGCGGAAGGCAACGCCGCGCTGATGATCGAATTCCAACAGAATGACCGGGCTCTGGACGCGATAGTAAAAAACGCCGACCTCGCTAGTTTCGCCAATCCAGGCGAAGCGCGTTTCTGAATAGTGATTCGCAACCTCATCCATCCGGACTTCGGCATGCCCGGGACGAAGGCGGTGTACGTAGGTCTCAATGACTGAACGAAGCCCGGCTTGCTGACGGGGGTCTAGCTCGTCATAACAAATTCCCTGAGGAGAGAGCGTCAGATTGTCTCGAAAGGCGGTTCCAAAGACGTCATGAGGCAGCTCGTCTCCAATGATTGCAAGGCCGCGCTGTTCGTTGCTCAGCGTGCGCAGAAGGCGAAGCCCGCGTTCCTCCTCAGCCTGAAAGACACGTGTGCCGGCGTACTTTCCAGCCTCCGCAAAGACCGGCTCGGAACCCAGGAAGAGCGGTGAGAGTACAACCTGATCACCAAGTACGAAGTAGTTCAGGTTCAAATGATGCCCATCCACCTGCCAGCCCCAAGGCTGATCCGCGGACGGCTCTCCAAAGATGCTCACCCAGTAGCGCTGATCTCCATACTCGTCGAAGCGGCCGGTCATCTCTCCAACGGTCTCATTGAGCCGCATGACGCCGATGGCCGCGTCATACCCGGCGGCACTCAATCCGGCGGCAAGCAGATCATAGACGCGTTGACGCTGCGCTGAGCTCATTTGTTCCAGGCACACTCCGTGACGGAGAAGTGGTGGGTGAATATTGCTCCAGCGACGCCAATGATCGCTGTCTATTGGGTATTGGGCAGTGGCGCGCTGCTCACTGGAAAGCTCGCTTAGCAACACTCGAGCGGCTTCGACTACTGGGGCTGTGGAGTGGCCGGTGGCCTGGATTGGGAAAAGACCGGGGATGACGTTGCCATCTGCCGTGAGCCCGCGAAATGGCTCCGCTACCTTCTCTTCCGCGACGACGACATAAGATTTCAGAAATTCGGAGCGATCCCGAATTGTGTCCGGTAGGCTTGGCTCAGGTGCCGATGGATGTGTTGCCACGGTGCGACTCTCCAGACTACTGCTTATCGTGGGTCGATGGGAGTCTAGCACGCGTAAGCGTGGTGGAAGTGCGCGGCCGGCAGTACTCCGAGGTAATGGCTTAACGCTGAAATCGAGCGCGGGCGCGTGCAAAGGTAACGAGGGCTATTGTGCTCAGGCCATACCATGCGACAATCACGATGAGCGGATCGAACGGGTAACGAAACCTGAGTGCGAAGCCGGCCATGGCCGCACCAAGAAGCTGAGGCGCCACGGCCACGGCGGCAAGCACGATGATCGCTGACGATCTACGCACGCTGATCGCGGCAAGGACTCCGGTTACGAAGAGTGTCGGAATGGCCAACCCCCAGCGAGCAGGGTCCCAGAGACTCAGCAACTGCTGGGCGGTTGCTCGATCACCCCTTGGCGGCGGTGGATTGATGAGATGTCGAATCGGTCGCTCCCAGTCCACCTCAGCCAGGTCTGATCCCTCCCGCCGCAAATTGATCGGTTCGCCGACGAACACGTGCAGAAATATGTCCAGTGTACCCTGGAGGAAATAGACCGGTTGGGCGCGTATGGCTTCAACGGCCAGGTGGGTTTGGAGTCGATTTGTCTCAGCTTCAGAGAGTCCAAGCTCCTCGCGGAATCGCTTGTAATTCGAGCTCCCATCATTGCGGGCTGATTGGTCCATCAAGACGCGCCGCGCGCCGGCAAGTGGTTCTTCCTCCGGGATCTCGGAGGCGCCGGGGCGGGCAAAGCTGAATCCGTCATCGGATCGAATCAGGCGGAAGAGCAAGTGCCGACCGGGCCCCGCAAGCGTGAAGTTGTCATACAGCACGGCGTTTTTCATCATCCACGGGAACATGAACAGAGATGTGCCCAGGATGAAGGCTCCTGCCGTGGTGACGAGTTGTTTGGGTGAACGCCCGAGCAAGACGACCAGCCCAGCGACACCCACGAACATCACGATCTGCAGCGCGGGACGGCAGAGGAGTGCAACGCCCGTACTGAAGCCTGCGGCAAGCGCCCAACCCGGCGTCTGCTTCCGTAAGGCGTAGAGCATGGCGATGGCTGACCCGAGAAGTGCCGTGGTGGACAGCGTCTCCGTCATGATGAAATGCTCGTAGAGCAGCAACGGGCCGGAAATGGCGCTGAGTAAGCCCACGACGAGGCCTCCGACGGGGCCAACGACCATGCGCCCCAATACGTACGCCAGTATGGCGTTCATCACGCCTAGCACATGTTGCGCCGTGGCAATGGAGCTGAGTCGTTCACCAAGCAAGGCAAACACCCCGGCGATGAAGACACCGTACCCGGGTGTGCGACGAAGACCCAGATCCAGGCCATTGCCTCGGAACAAATCCCAGCCTGCTTGCACATAACCCTCGCTGTCCGGGTTGAGCAGTGGCGGGATGAGCGGCGCGAAGGCCAACCGCGTCAGGATGGCGACGACCGCCACGATGAGCGCCGAGCCGAGCGCTATCAGGTGCCCTCGCCTGATTACAGACGGAGGCACCCGGAGCGGCTGTTGAAGCGATACTGCCATTGGAGAGCTTATCTCGGGCGTCGCTGCCCAGGGTGACGCTGATCCAGGTTCAGCATTGATCGCGCCACGGTGGGCAGATCACGGAATATCTGGCGCAGGTGCTTGCCCAGGGGAGCTCCGTGCGAGTGATAGGCGCATGCCCGCGGTTCAAACACGACGGTGAATCCTTTCGCCAGCATACTGCGCACCCAGGCGAGGTCCTCGGCGCCGGCTACTTGCTCATCAAAGTGCTCGGTCTCCCAGAGATCGCGACGGAATGCCCCATTGGCGTTTGAGAACATCGGGTTCTTCCTGTGAACCCTTGGATGCGTGCTCATGACTCCCGTGAATTTCATGCCGAACACCTCCAATAGCGATGCGTCGGCTCGGGGAAGCTGTCGGCCGTAGGCGCCACACACACGTGAATCTTGAAACGGTTCAATGAGGTGTTGAAGCCAGAGCTTGCCAATGGGCAGGGTGTGGGCGCTCAAGCTCACGATAAATTCGCCTTGGGCTGCTTCGATGCCAATGTTCAGCGCTCGTCCGTACGTGAACGATTCCGGTGGGATCTGGATGAGCTTCACCGGGGAGTCCCGCACGATATCAAGCGTTCCATCGGTAGAGCCAGAGTCCACTACGATGATCTCTGATGAGCCGTGGAATTCCTGTTGAGCAAGAGCGGAAAGCGTGTCACCAATGAATCGAGCTTCATTCTTAGCGCGGATGACAATGGAGCTGAGCACGTGGTTCTTGTCAGTCTCCTTTGGGTTGAACGTGGGCATGACCGCGGTCGCTCGCCGTTGCTGCAATCCGTGCCTCAAGAAGCCGGGAGTTTGAAGTCAGTGGGCAGGCTGCCTATAATTCTAGACGGAGCGCGACGATTCCCGCCGCGCGGTTCCATGGTGGGCGTGGCCTAGCGGTTAAGGCGTCAGGTTGTGGCCCTGAAGATCGGGGGTTCGAATCCCCTCGCTCACCCCCATGAGTCCTTCCCGAGAATTGGTGACACGCTGTGTGTCGTCCACTGGATGGGAATTCTGCAAGCGCTCGTAGCTCAGTGGATAGAGCACTGGTCTTCGGAACCAGGTGTCGGGGGTTCGAATCCCTCCGGGCGCACCCAAGTGAAGCTCCTTGCCGCGAAGCGTGCAAGCACTCAAGAGCCAGTTCTGCACTCCATCGCTCGGAATTCTATAATACGCCTGTTTTGGTAAGTTTCCTTTACTAGGCGCGTTTGATGAATTCCGTCGAAATCCGACATTGCAGCCCGGGTGATGAATCCCTCTTTGATCAGATTGCTGACGAGGTGTTCGATTCCCCGATCGATCGTAGTAAGCTGGCAAGTTTTCTGACCATGCCCGAGCAGCATTTACTGCCCACTGAGTGATCAGGGCTCTTTGCGGAACATCAGGCAGTAGTGATGGTGCGTGTTACTGACCCAGGCGTTGAACATGCCGTATGGCGCCAAACGCTGATCATCCTGACACCAGATCTTCTCGTCTTTCAGCGTGTAGTGTGAGCTGATACAGCGAGCAATGTCCCAGGCGAGTGGATAAAGGCGTGGGCCCTTCTTCACATTCTTCACGATAACCGTGAAATAGGAGCCGGGGCGGAGCACCGAGTGCAGGTCAATGTAGATGCGTGTGAGCTGTTCGAGAAACTGATCGTAGTCGTCAATATTTCCGAGATCAGCGTGGGTGTCTGAGTAGGAAATCGGCAGCCCCCGCTCCTGGCGCTCCCGCTGAGTCTCGAAACCCTTGCGATTAAGCATGTCCCAATACGGTGGGCTGGTGATGCAATAATCCACGAGCGGTAGCTGGAGAGCCGCGATGTTCCGTGCATCCTGGTGATGCACGGTGATCCGCGAAGTGTCCACATCTTCCTCGATGGAAATTCTCTGCAGCTCGCGTTCGGCGATGGCAGCGAAGTCCGCGCTGAGCTCAATTCCAATTGCCGCGCGCCCCGATCTGGCCGCGGCGATGAGAGTGCTGCCTGTTCCTACCATGGGATCAAGGACAAGTTGGCCGCGTTTCGTGAAGAATTCGATGAATTCCTGCGCCAGGGACTCCGGAAACTTCGCGGGGTGGCGGACGACACCAGCGGTCCGACGCGGGGGTGCGTGGACAAACCAGCTCTTTTGGAATCGAATCCACTCCTTCGATGTTAGGTCGTTGAGACGATTTAATCGCATTGCACCGCCCTGATCATCTGGTAGGCTAACGTGAAGGCACACATACAGGCCGCACTGACGATCAATTGTGACATTACACTAAGATGTTTGACATTGCTGACCCGGTTTTCCATGGCCTAGAATGTCAGTTGGTGCCCAGTGAGGGTATGTGGTTCCTGTACTCAGCGACGCCCGTCCCTTTGATGGCGCGACGCGGCGTACTGGAACGGTCCAAATGAGGAGATAGCCGAGCGTGAAGGTTACCGCGACTCCCATCGAGCAAAGCCAGATTGTACTGGACATTGAGGTTGATCAAGAACGTGTTGATCAAGCCCTTGATCAGGCCTATCGCCGCGCGGCGACCCGGGTGAAGGTCCCTGGCTTTCGGCCGGGGAAAGCACCACGCCAGCTCGTTGAGCGAATGATTGGGCCAGAGGCCCTGCTTGATGACGCTGTGCAGCGGCTGGTACCAGAGGTGTTTGAAGCTGCCTTGCTAGAGCAGCAGCTCACTCCGGCTGCCCGACCTCGTCTTGAGGTCGTAAATATCAGCCCGCTCCAGGTGAAGGCCACGATCCCCGTCCAGCCAACAGTTGAGCTTGGAGATTACCGTGAGGTGCGTGTCCAACTTGACGAAGTGATGGTGACTGAGGAGCAAATTGACGACGTAGTCACGCGCCTCCAGCAGGCCCATGCCGAGTGGGCGCCCGTGGAACGAGCGATTGAAGCCGGCGATCTCATTGGTCTGGACGCGGCGGTCAAGGATGGTGATGAGACGGTTATCGAGGCCAAAGATGCCGAGTTCATCGTTGATCCAGAAGGGGTCAATCCGGTCCCTGAATTCAGCGCCAATCTACTTGGCAAAGAGAGTGGCGGCGTGGTGGCCTACACTGTCCTGGTACCAGATGACTATGAGAGTGAGCGATTGCGCGGCAAGGCGGTGGATGTCTCCGCAGAAATTCACTGGGTGAAAGCCAAGCAGCTTCCAGAACCGGATGACGCCTTTGCCGCGACCGTGGGAGAGTACGAGACGATTCAGGGATTGCGTGAGGCAGTAAAGGCCGATCTTGAAGGGCGAGAGACTCAGGCGGCCGTCGGGAAACATCTCGAAGAAGTGCTCAAGACGGTCTCCGAGCAGGCGAAACTGGAAATACCGCCACAGATGATCGAAGAGCGAGCGGATGAGATGTTCCACGAATTGGAGCGATCGCTCGGAGCGCAGGGCATTCCGATCGATCAGTACCTTTCCGTGGTCGGTGAGACCGAAGAATCTCTGAAGACGAGTTTTTCTGAGCGTGCCGAGCGGTCTGTCCGTCGGTCGTTGGTTGTCCGGGAAGTTGCCAAGACGGAGGCCATTGAGATTCCGGATGATGAAATCCGTTCGGAGCTGCAGACGGCAGTAAGTAACGACAAGAATGGCGGAAAGCTCGTGGAGGAGGCGATGGCTCGTGAGGCAACTCGAGAGCGAATCGCGTCCATGATCCGTGAGCGTAAGGCCACGGCGATGCTGGTGGACATTGCCCTGGGTGGCGATGGCAAGCCAAAGGAAGTTACCGAGGAAGCACAAGCCACGGTAGTTGGAGAATCTGAATCATGAGTGAATGGACGCCAGAACGAATCAAGAGCCAAGTGGTCCCGATGGTGATCGAGACTACGAATCGGGGCGAGCGGGCTTACGACATCTATTCGCTTCTGCTGAAGGAGCGAATCATCTTTCTCGGGACTGGCGTTGACGATCAGGTAGCGAATCTGATCATTGCGCAGCTCCTCTTCCTCGCCCGTGAGGACCCGGAGAAAGACATCATGATGTACATCAATAGCCCGGGTGGTTACGTGAACTCAGGGCTGGCGATTTACGACACGATGCAGCTCATTGCCCCGGATGTTTCCACTACATGTGTTGGCATGGCTGCCAGCATGGGCGCGGTTCTCCTCACCGGTGGAGCGAAGGGCAAGCGTTATACGCTGCCGAATTCCACGGTGATGATCCACCAGGCTGCCGGCGGGTTCCAGGGGACGGCGGCGGACATCGAGATTCAAGCTCGGGAGATTTTGCGCCTCCAACAGCGGATCAAGGACATTTTGATCTATCACAGCGGTCAAGACCCGGATCGGATCCAACGCGACATGGACCGCGACTTCTTCATGAGCGCTGAAGCCGCCAAGGATTATGGACTCGTTGACGAGATTGTTGGTCGCACGCCGGCATCGCCGGGCAATGACGACCCGGTCCGATAAACGTGAAGCATTCACTGGGGATGAGGAGGTAGCTGATGCCGACAGCTCGCGGAGGTCGAGGGCAATACCACTGCTCTTTCTGTGGGAAAAGTCAGGACCAGGTGCGGCGCCTCATCGCCGGCCCGGGCGCGGTGTATATCTGCGATGAGTGCGTAGATCTATGCCGCGAAATCATTGACGAGGAATCATCGCCTCCAACACGGACTAAGGTCGCGCTCTCGAAACTTCCAACACCGAAGAAGATTTATGAGCAGCTCAATAGTTACGTGGTCGGCCAGGACCGCGCCAAGAAGGTTCTATCTGTAGCGGTGTACAACCATTACAAGCGCGTTGGCGCCGGTATGCAGGTGGACGACGTGGAGCTCCAAAAGAGCAATATCTTACTCGTGGGACCCACCGGCTGTGGAAAGACTCTTCTGGCACAGACTCTGGCCAAGATCATCGATGTCCCCTTCTGTATTGCCGACGCAACCGCGCTCACGGAAGCGGGATATGTTGGCGAGGACGTTGAGAATATCCTGCTGCGCCTGATTCAGGCCGCGGATTTTGACATCGCTCGCGCAGAGCGGGGGATTATCTATATCGACGAGATCGACAAGATTGCTCGCAAGGGCGACAATCCCTCGATCACACGTGATGTCTCTGGTGAGGGCGTGCAACAGGCGTTGCTCAAGATCATCGAGGGAACGGTTGCCAATGTGCCACCGCAGGGTGGGCGCAAGCACCCTCACCAAGACTTCATCCAGATTAATACCGCAAACGTGCTCTTTATTTGTGGTGGTGCGTTTGAGGGGCTCGAGGAGATTGTTGCCAAGCGTGTCGGATCCAAGCGACAGATGGGATTCCAGTCCGAGAAGCTCACGGACCGGGACTCGTCTGAGCTGCTCCAGCAGCTCGGCGCTGATGACCTCTTGAAGTATGGCCTCATTCCTGAGTTCGTCGGGCGCCTCCCCGTGGTTGTCAGCATTGACCACCTAGGGAAGGATGACCTCATGCGCATTCTCACGGAGCCCAGGAACGCGATCACCAAACAATATTCCAAACTTCTGGGTTTGGACAAAGTGGAGCTTGTGTTCTCTGAGGATGCTCTGGACGCGGCCGCTGAGAGGGCGCTTCAGCTCAAGACCGGGGCACGCGGCTTGCGCACGATCATCGAAGAGATCCTGCTTGATGTGATGTATGAGATTCCCTCACGAAACGACATTCGCAAGTGCGTGATTAGTCGTGAAACCATTATGGACGCAAAGCCACCGCAGCTTCTGGCTCGAACCGAGCGAGTGGTAGAGCTTGAGGAGTTTCCGGAGGGCGCAAGTGCGTAGTCCTAGCCGATGACGGGCTTTCGGCGAGTCGCGGAAACGCCGCCAGTAGAAATGCTGCCTGGCGTGCGTCGCCAGATGCTGGCCGAGGGCGAGCAGGCTATGGTGGTGCGCGTGTGGATTGATCGGGAAGCCGTGGTTCCGTTGCATACGCATCCACACGAGCAGGTTGGTCATCTGGAATCGGGACGCGCCCGATTCCAGATTCAGGATGAAGAGCGAGAGCTGAATCCTGGAGACGGCTATGAGATTCCAGGCGGCGTGCCTCACGGCGTGGTTGCTCTGGATGATTGTGTCTTTGTTGACGTATTTTCCCCGCCACGAGACGAGTACCGCCAGTAGGCGGTACTCTTTTCATCGACGCACGCAGAGACGGCC
>JBJXFJ010000459.1:0-9608 GCA_046154735.1 Chloroflexota bacterium
GGCTAGCGCTCTGTCAACCATGGATTGTGGGGTAGAGGTCGTCGGTGGTGTCGGGCATCTTGCCCGACAGTGAAAAACGTACCGCGCGGCGACGAACACGAACGCCCCATACTGTCGGGCAAGATGCCCGACACCACCGATGACCTCTACCCAAAAATCCATGATTGACAGAGCACTAGCGCTTCGCCTACGCCTGGCGCGCAATCAGTCGTCCGGGGTATCACTAGCCTTGCGCTAAGGAGACGAACGGAGCCTATGCCTTTCCCGCACATTGTGGAGTTACTTCAGCGCCGGCTAGCTCGCAAAGAGCAGAACACCGGCTATGAGGATATGTACGACGATCCCCTGAGCATTGGTGAACAGCCCGGTGAGATCGTGGGAAGCGTGCGGATCAATGCCGTCACGATTGCCCCTAATGTTACGCGTCGCGTGCTGGACCACCTCCGCGAGCACCGAGCGGATTGGATTGAATCACTTGGCCGCGAAGGCAAGCGTGTGGGTGAGGTGCGACTGGTTCACGACATCATTGAGGTGGTTGTGGAGAAAGAGCACGAAGCCGCGCATTTTGTGAAGGACCACGAACGGGAGATCAAGGTAGCCGGCGTTGCCAGTCTGGTAGGCACGGCTCTTGCGGGTAGTGCCCTTGTTGCTCGCCATCTTCACAGTCGGAGCCGGTTGAACGAGCCCAAGTAGGCCATGCGCCTTCGTCTCCTAGACAGGGGGAACGAGCCCGGGGGATCTTCTTCCGATTCAGATTGGCCCGGGTCGTGCATTAGGCTACTGGCGAGCTGAAGTTCCAAAGTGACCAGGTGAGGTGAATTTCGTGCGGGCTCATACGGCGCGCCTGGTATGATGGACCAAACGTACGGGGGGACCAAGATGCCTGTGACGGGCAGTCACCTGACCGAGCAGGAGCTCCTCGAGGACCTCCGCCAGAACGCGTTTGCCCCTACTGACCGCCCCACTCGGATCGGTCTCGAAGTTGAACAGCTCGCGTTCCACGGCATTCAAACCGCTCCCCTTCATTCTATTCTTGAAGCGCTCCAGCCACTCGTAACGCTGGGAGAGCTGCGCGATATCACAAGCACCGGCAAGCCACCGACATTCGAGTCCGGGGATTCCGTCCTCACCTTTGAACCCGGGGGGCAGCTTGAGATCGTCTCGCCGCCACGAGAATCGGCGGTCACAGCGCTCCGCGATATAGCTCAGCTCGAGACTCTACTGGACGGCGCGTTGACCTGGCGCGGAATCCGCCGGGCGAATCATGGCATGACTCCCTGGCAGGGTGTGGACGAGATCAGTCTTCAGACCCCGTTGCCCCGCTATCAAGCAATGCAGGCGTACTTCTCTGAGATCGGCCCGGACGGGGTGCGGATGATGCGCCTTTCCTGCTCGTTGCAGATCAACATCGGAGCCGGCAGTTCCAGCCAGGTGGAGCAGCGCTGGCGGGCGGCCAATCTGATGTCCCCGATACTGATGGGCATGTTTGCCAATTCGCCGATGGCTGAAGGCCGCGTGACTGGCTGGAAGAGTACGCGCGCTCACGTGGTGGCAGGCATGGATCCCAGTCGGTCCGGTGCCATTCTCGGGCCTGACGGACCTTCGGCCTATCTGGAATTCGCCCTACGCGCGGGTGTGCTCCTGAGGCGCACCGCGGCGGGTTACGTCGCTGGCTCGCCATCACTGAGCTTTCGGGACTGGCTCGCTTCCGGCGATATGTGGGGCTATCCCACGCTCGATGACTGGCACTATCACCTGACCACCCTCTGGCCCATGGTGCGTCCCCGAGGATTCCTGGAGCTCCGGGCCCTGGATACCACGCCCGTACGCTGGCGGAGCGTGCCAGTGGCCGTTGTCAGCGCGCTACTCCTGGACGACGAAGCCCGCGAGTCCGCACTGCGATCACTAGACGATGTAAAAGGCCAGCTCCAGGATATTGCAGCGGTCTGCGCTCATGATGGGTTGGAGCATCCGGCGGTGCAGGCGCTGGCCCAGCAGCTCATGCAGCTCGCCCGGGAAGCCTTCTCCCGGCTCCCGTCAGACTGGCTGGATGATGCGATCATCGATGACGTACGCGCGTTTGACGAACAATACACGGCACGGGGACGATGTCCGGCTGACGACTTGCTCGATCTTCATCAACCCGAGCTGCGGGCCGCACGCAGACCGTCCGACCCCGCACATTTCAACACCGTTCCCTCGAGCGAGAACAACTAGTCCACGACCGCCGCATGACCACCAACATTCACAGCTCTGACCGAGAACGGACACGCGAAAGGCCTGACCGCAAAGCGGAGTTACGCGCGAGACTCGAAGACGCCCGAGCGCGAACCTGGCAGCTCATCGACTCGCTCAGCGACGAGGACACCCGAAAACAGCACAGTCCGCTCATGAGCCCACTGGTCTGGGATGTGGCGCACATCGGCAATTTTGAGGAGCTCTGGCTCGTCAAAGAGCTCGGCAATCTGCCTTCGGTAGATCCGCTGTTTGACCAGATCTACGATGCATTTAAGAATCCGAGACGTGAACGAGAGAAACTCCCTCTGCTCGATCGGAACCAATGCCATGATTACCTGGCGGCGATCCGAATGAAAGCGCTCAGGCACCTTGACGAGGTGGATCTCAGCACAGCAGACCCGCTCACCAAGGACGGCTACGTCTTCGAAATGATCGCTCAGCACGAGTATCAGCACAACGAAACGATGCTCGCAACGCTCCAGATCATGGATGACCCCGGATATCAACCCGATATCCCTCTCACCCGAAAGGGCGAAGCCCCGGCCAATGAGATGGTGGTCATCGATGCCGGTCCGTTCAGCATGGGCACGCGGGACCGAGTTGTTGCTTATGACAATGAGCGGCCGGCGCATGAGGTATGGCTGCCCTCATACTGGATTGATACAACGCCGGTGACCAACGCAGCGTACGACGCCTTTATCCGAGACAGCGGCTATGAGCGGCCCGAGCTCTGGGCCCCGGAAGGAGTCGCCTGGCTTCAGGAGACGCAAGCGAGGGCGCCGCAGTTCTGGCAACACCAACAGGACGCCTGGCGGGTCAACAGGTTCGGGCACTGGCAGCCGTTGAATCCATTGGAGCCAGTTCAGCACGTCTGCTTCTGGGAGGCGGACGCATTTGCTCGGTGGGCTGGGAAACGCCTGCCGACGGAAGCGGAGTGGGAAAAAGCTGCCTCCTGGGATCCCACCCGACAATCGAAGCGGATCTATCCCTGGGGCGACGAGCCACCGACTCGCGACCACGCAAATCTCGATCAGTACAGCTTCGGTCCATCCGAGGTTGGCGCTTATCCACGCGGAATGAGCGCCTATGGCTGTCATCAAATGATTGGTGACGTCTGGGAATGGGTGAATAGTGATTTCATGCCGTACCCCGGGTTTGAGGCATTTCCCTATAAGGAGTACTCCGAAGTGTTCTTCGGCACGGACTACAAGATGTTACGCGGCGGCTCCTGGGCCGTTCGCCCTGGAGCGATCCGGAACACCTTTCGAAACTGGGACTATCCTATTCGCCGGCAGATCTTCAGCGGCTTTCGTTGCGCGAAGGACGCGCGGTGACTACACACGATCTCAAGCGCTTCACCCTCGATATCTACCTTGAGGGTAGTCAACTCAGCACAATGCGCGCCGAGGTCCGCGCAGGACTCACCGCACAGCAGAAGTCACTCCCCTCGAAGTACTTCTACGACGCCTGCGGATCTGAACTTTTTGAGTTGATCACAGAGCTTCCTGAGTACTATCAGACGCGAACCGAGCTTTCCATTCTGCAATCCCTGGCAGTGCCTCTAGCTCAAGAGCATGGCTGGTCGGAGGTCGTGGAGATTGGTTCTGGGTCATCTAAAAAGACTCTGGCGATGATGGATGCGCTGCATGAGCGCGGACACCTTGAACGATTTATTCCAATCGATGTCAGTGAATCGATCCTACGCGAGGCTGCCGAGACACTGCTTGCCCGCTACCCCGGCTTGCGGGTTCAAGGCATCATCGGCGATTTCATGGCGCACCTGGGACAGGTACCACCTTCCGATGGTCGCCGACTGGTGATGTTCCTGGGAAGCACCATTGGGAACCTCGATGCTCCAGAGCGCCTGAGATTTCTTCAGTCTGTTCGTGGCATGCTGGGACGGCAGGATCACTTCCTCGTGGGAATGGATCTGGTGAAGGACGTGGCCGTGGTGGAAGCCGCCTACAACGACAGCCAGGGCGTAACCGCGGAATTCAATCGAAACGTACTGCGCGTGGTCAATCGTGAGCTCAACGCCGACTTTGTACCGGAGGCCTATCACCACCGTTCTTTCTTCAATGTCACGGCGTCACGAATTGAGATGCATCTCGCGCCTGAGTCACCTCAGACGGTCCACGTCCAGGATCTCGATCTTGCGATCGAATGTTTGCCCAACGAGACGATCTTTACGGAGATCTCCTGCAAATACACCCAGGAATCCGCCACTCGAGCACTGGAGCTGGCCGGCCTGAAATTAGCCGACTGGTACACCGACCCACAAGGTCTCTTTGGAGTCGCTCTCGCTACGCGGGATTAGACCTCGGCGTGAGTCAGCGCCCGCTGTCGTTCGGTCAGTTTCTGACAATCGGCGCGTACTGTCTGGACCACTCGGTAGCTTGCTCATAGGCATTCGCCACGCGTAGGACCATTGCCTCGTCCAGTGGCTTACCGATGATCTGGAGACCCACCGGCATCCCTTCGGAGAAGCCGCACGGGACAGAGATACCTGGCAACCCCGCCAGATTGACCGGGATCGTACATACGTCAGAGAGGTACATGGCGACGGGGTCATCGGTCCGCTCACCAATGCGAAACGCAACCGTCGGCGAAGTTGGTGCAACCAACGCATCAAAGGACTTGAACGCATCGTCAAAGTCCCGCTTAATGAGCGTGCGAACCTTCTGTGCCTTGACGTAGTAAGCATCATAGTAACCGGAAGATAGTGCGTAGGCACCCAGCATGATGCGTCGCTTGACCTCAGGGCCAAAGCCCCGTCCGCGCGTCTTGAGGTAGGAATCCCACATGTTTTCAGCGTCCGCCGCGCTCAAACCGTACTTCACGCCATCAAAGCGAGCCAGGTTCGCGCTGCACTCCGCTGGCGCAATGATGTAGTAGGCGGAGAGTCCGTAATCAGTATGAGGGAGGGAAACCTCGCCAAGGTCAGCCCCGAGCTCTTCCAGTACGCTGATTGCCTTTCGAACGGCGGCTTCAACTCCAGGTTCCATCCCACCAACGAAGTATTCCCTGGGAATGCCAAGTTTGAGCCCTCGAACGCCTTTCTCCAGATCAGCCATGTAATCTGGCACCGGGGCATCCAATGATGTCGAATCAAGTGGATCGTGACCACTGATGGCCTGAAGCACGAGTGCGCAATCTGGAACGGACCGTGTAAATGGGCCGATCTGATCTAGGGACGAGGCAAAGGCCACCAGGCCGAAACGTGAGACTCGCCCGTAGGTGGGTTTCATGCCAACCACGCCGCATAAGGACGCGGGCTGACGAATTGAGCCACCAGTATCGCTACCCAGCGACGCGGGTGCTTCGAGCGCGGCGACCGCCGCGGCTGAGCCACCACTTGAGCCACCGGGGACGCGCTCCAGATCCCACGGATTTCTAGTGACCTGATAGGCCGAGTTCTCAGTGGAGGAGCCCATGGCAAACTCGTCCATATTGGTCTTTCCAAGCATCACCGCGCCGGCCTCACCAAGATGACGCATCACTGTGGCATCGATGATCGGCTCAAAGCCTTCCAGCATCCTGGATCCACAGGTTGTCGGAACGCCACGGGTTGAAATGACATCCTTGATAGCCAGTGGGATACCCAGCAAGGGAGTGGACTCCCCGTCTTTCCGGCGGACATCGGCCTGGCGCGCTTGCTTGAGAGCAAGCTCAGGAGTGGTTCTCAGATATGAGCCGACACTGGGGTCAATGGCAGCGATCCAGTCGAGATGCGCGCGAGTGAGATCCTCGGAGGAGATACTCCCGCTCTCCAGGAGACGCAATGCGTCATGAATGGTCAGTTGTGTGAGCTCTGGCGCGGCCAATATGAGTACTCCCTATCTCGCCTACTCGAGGACCGGCTTGACGCGGAAGTAACCGTCTTCACGTCGGGGCGCGTTCTTGAGAATTTCTTCGGTGGGGCTACACGGGCGGACAATATCCTCACGCATCACATTGCCGAGCGGAATCACCTGAGCCGTGGGTGGGATGTGATCCGTATTCACCTGGTTGATGACCTGCATCACATCCAGTATGTGTGACAGTTGCTCTTGGAAGTGCGTCTTCTCTTCATCAGTCAAGCCCAGCCGAACCAGATAGGCCACGTGCTCAACATCCTCGCGCGATATCGCCATGCGGGTGCGTCCTCCGTCGCTGGAGTATAGCGTGATGGAAGGTTGCTGGCAGACGGCGGATGGTTGTTGGGCGCACCGTGCATTGACACTCGCGGGTGCCCGCCGTCATTTTCCTTCCGTCATACGCCCATCACGCTATACTGCCGTTCGCCATGAATACAGACACCTCAGTCGTAGGCCATCTCGGCGTTATCGGAGCGGGCACGATGGGCGCTGGAATAGCCCAGGTCAGTGCATGCGCGGGCATCCAAACGACCCTTTATGACATCAGCGCCGCGGTGCTGGAGCAGGCGCTTGAGCGCATACGAGACTCGTTGCAACGCCTCACTCGCCGCGGAAAGCTGACAGACACGGATGTTGAGGCGGCCATCAGGCGAATCCAGACGGCAACCCGACTCGACGCACTAGGGAACTGTGACGCGATCATTGAGGCTGCACCAGAGCGGCTTGAGCTGAAGCGCGAGCTTTTCGTCCATCTGGATGCGCTCTGCCCGCCAGATGTACTTCTCGCCAGCAACACGTCGTCGCTCAGCATCACCGAGATCGCCAACGCAACGCGCCATCCAGAGCGCTGCATTGGCATGCATTTCTTTAATCCACCCGTCATCATGCAGCTTATTGAGATCATCCCTGGCGTGCGATCATCCGCGAACGCCACCGCCCGTGGTCTGCGCCTGGCTGAGCAACTCGGAAAAATCGCTGTTGAAGCACGTGACACACCAGGGTTCATCGTCAACCGTGTGATCCGCCCCTTCTATCTCGAAGCGCTTCGTTTGCTAGGCGATGGCGTCGCTGACGTCCCGACGATCGATCGCGTGATGAAAGTGGGCGGCGGGTTCCCCATGGGCCCGTTCGAGCTCATCGACCTCGTAGGACTCGATGTCAACTTCGCGGTCAGCCAGACGGTGTATGACTCGTTCTTTCATCCCGCGCGATTCCGTCCACACCTGATTCAGCAACAGATGTCACAAGCCGGGCTGCTAGGAAGAAAAACTGGGCGCGGATTCTATGAATACGTTGATGGGAAAGCTCTCGGCCAGGCAGCGACCGAGCCTATGCGGACCGAAATCCCACAACCCATTGGAATTGTGGGTGAGGGCCAATTAGCCTCTGAGCTACGACTGGCGTGCGAGACGGCCGGCCTGCCACTCGTTGAGGAGCTCGCGCGGGCAGCGCTCGTTATTGGCGCTTCCACGGGGCCGGTAGAGGTTCGGCGACTTGCGATTCGGAAAATTCTTGAGGTGGTGCCAGCCGAGACTGAAGTCGTTGTTCATTGTGGCCCATACTCCTGTACCGAGCTGGTTTCCATGCTCCGTACTCGCGCCGCCGTGGC
Source organism: Chloroflexota bacterium (assembly GCA_046154735.1). GTDB lineage: Bacteria > Chloroflexota > UBA6077 > UBA6077 > JACCZL01 > CAVXYC01. Next base: position 7,705 of record JBJXFJ010000459.1, read on the forward strand.
AGGTTTCAACGTGGTCGGACCTTTTTCCGAAGCTCAACTTGTGGAGCTTGCCCCGAGCAACGCGGGACGGGTTTCAGCGGCGGATGCAGGTGAGACGCTGTTCAACAGGCTCGGTAAGAAGACCGCTCGGGTCAGTGACTCTTCTGGAATGATCCTTGGGCGGATCATTGCTGCTATTGCCAACGAAGGCTTCACCGCCCTGCATGACGGCTTAGCCACGCGGGCGGACATTGACACGGCCGTGAAGCTGGGCGCCAACCACCCGCGCGGGCCACTGGAGTGGGCAGAGCACATGGGCCTCGAGACGGTCTTTCAGACCATGCGCACCCTACAGTCCGAGTATGGCGACGCCTATACCCCGTCAATTCGCCTGCGTCGCCTGGTGCAAGCAGGTTCAGCGGTCGCGGAGTGATGATGCTGCGGAGCACTCCAGCCGCGCGGCTCTTGAGCGACAATCGCCAGCCGCGCGCCCTGCTATGACGCCTCAGCGATCGCGTCAATGGCCGCTGGATTTTCCAAGCCCGTCATGTCCCCCAGATCCGCTGCATTGAGATATCGCGCCCGAATGAGTCGGCGCATGATCTTTGCGTTACGGGTCTTTGGAATATCTCGGGTGAACTTTACGGCCTCCGGCCGCATCGGCTTACCCAGTACCCTGGCCACCGCGTCCTTGATCTCGTCTCGCAGGGCATCGCTGGGCTCATTGCCTGGACGCAAAATCACGAAGCAAACCACAACCTGACCTTTCAGCTCATCCGGCACGCCAATGGCGGCACACTCCTGGACGCTGGAATGGGTGATAGCGGCTGACTCGACCTCGGCCGGGCCGAGGCGCTTCCCGGCAATCTTGATCGTGTCATCAGAGCGACCCTGGATGTACCAGTACCCCTCGTCATCCACGAGTGCCCAATCGCCGTGCACCCAGATATCAGGCCAGCGAGACCAGTAGGCCTCCAGGTATCGATCCGGATCCTTCCAGAATCCGTTTGTCATCCCCGGCCAGGAGTTTCGGATGACCAACTCGCCAACCTCACCGCGTACAGGATTTCCTAGCTCGTCCACTACATCCGCTGCAATCCCGGGCACTGGCCCTGAAAAGCTGGCCGGTTTGAGCGGCGTAATCGTGAAGCAGCCGATGATTCCGCCGGCGATCTCCGTTCCTCCTGAGTAGTTCAGGATTGGGCATCGTCCACCACCGACCTTGTTAAAGAACCACATATAGGGGTCAGGATTCCACGGCTCTCCGGTGGAGCCTAATGCTCGTAGCGACGAGAGATCGTGCTTGGCGACCCAGTCGTCTCCGTAGGGCATCAGACCGCGTATGGCCGTGGGCGAGATTCCGAGCAATGTCACACCGTGGCGCTCAACGATATCCCAGATGCGATCCGGTCGAGGAAACTCGGGGGTGCCCTCGTAAAGCAAGGCGGTAGCTCCCAGGATCAAGGCGCCACAGAACAGCCAGGGTCCCATCATCCAGCCCATATCCGTGTACCAGAACACCAGGTCATCACCCTGCACGTCAAATCCCTGGCTCATGTCCTGGGCCGCCTTGAGCGGGAAGCCAGCGTGTGTGTGCACCGCCCCCTTGGGCTTACCCGTTGTGCCAGAGGTGTAGATGATCATCATGGGATCATCCGCGGCGGTATCTTCTGGTTCGCATGTGCGTGATTGCGTTTGAATAAGATCGTCCCAGCGCACATCGCGTCCATCGGTCCAGGGGAGGTCCACTCGTCCCAGTCGATTGAACACAATCACGTGCTCGACCGTGGGCGACTCCGCAACCGCGCTATCCGCTGTCTCTTTCATCGAGACCACGTTCCCGCGGCGATAGAACCCATCCGCCGTAATGAGCACCTTTGCCTCACAATCCTGAAGGCGTGAGGCCACGGCCGAGGCAGCATAAC
>JBJXFJ010000477.1:0-2779 GCA_046154735.1 Chloroflexota bacterium
GGCCTTGAGCGAGCCACGAAGTACGGAGATAGCCGGGGTATACTCGGCTGACTAATTCCTTCTGGAGTGCCGGACTATGAGCCAGAATCCAAGCATTGCCTTTGCTGATGTTGTCCACGAATGCCTCCTCACGATCTTTCGGGAAGAGCTGCCGGACGGATTCACGCTCAACCTGCTTGAGCAGGACACACCAGCGGAAAAGGTGCGAATTCTTGAGTCGGCTGACTTCGCGATGGTCTGGGCCGGCACGCTTCCGCCTGAGGCAGTGAGCCGCGCAAGACAGCTCAGGCTCATTCAGATGTGCGGTCAGGGGCTGGACCACATCCCAGTGGATCTCGCTAAGAGCCTGGGCATTCCCGTGGCAAATGCTGGCGGAACAAACTCCACGGCCGTGGCGGAGATGGCTTTGCTGCTCATGCTGGCCGTGTATCGCAGACTCATTCAGATCGACAGCGCGTTGCGTAACGGTCGCTGGCTCAAATACGAGCTCCGCGACCATTTTCACGAGATTGAGTCCAAAACGGTAGGCATTGTCGGACTGGGAACGATCGGCAAGAAGGTGGCCCAGCGGCTGACCGGCTTTGAATGCCAGAGGATCTACACTGACGTAATTCGAGCGGACCGTGCAGTTGAGCAAGCGTTAGGCGTCGAATACGTTCCGCTGAATGACCTCCTCGCTCAGACAGACATCCTTACCCTCCACGTCCCGCTCACAGGACAAACTCGTGGAATGATCGACGCCCCGGCGCTCGCCAGGCTCAAGCCAAGCGCCATTGTGGTCAACACGTCACGAGGCCCCGTCGTTGATCAAGCGGCCCTGTACCAGGCGCTGGTAGAAGGGCGCATCGCCGGCGCGGGACTGGATGTCTTCGAGCAGGAGCCCGCGACGGACATGCCGCTCCTGCATATGGACCAGGTGGTCCTCAGTCCGCACATTGCCGGCGGAACGATTGAAGCCGCACGCCGAACCATCCGCGCTGGCTATGCGAATATCGTGCGCGTTCACAGCGGTCAACCACCACTGAACGCCGCCTGACCACCCGGATGTCAAACCTGCCACTCTTCCCAGTCTCGCTTCTGGGAAGCTTGCCGCGTCCGCGCTGGCTCATCCAAGTGCTGCGGGATCGCGACGCGGGCAACATTCCTGATGTGGAGTGGCAGCAGCTCGCTGAGCATGCCGTGCGCGATGCAGTGCAGGTCCAGGAGGCCGCGGGGATGGACATTGTGACTGACGGTGAGCAACGCCGTGACGGTTTTCTCACCTTTGTTGCTGATCGACTCTTCGGTCTTCGGCGGATGTCGCTTTCCGAACGCATTCGGCTTGAGTCCGATCCACGAGCAACTGAGTCTCGGCTGACTTCGATGGACGTGCCACTGAATGCGCTGAAGAGTCCGGTGGTCTCAGACTCGGTTCGCATTCTCAATCCAAACAAGGGCATCGTCCTGGAAGAAGTTGACTATCTCGCCCAGCAAACTACGCGGCCCATCCGAGTCGCCATTCCGGGGCCCTATACCCTGTCTCGCTCCATCTGGACCGCGGCACATTCACAGCGTGTCTACGATTCGCCCGACGCACTGGGCGAGGATTTCGCGACACTGGTGCGTGACGAGATCAGACAACTTGTGAAGCGAGGCGTGAGCGTGGTCCAGCTTGATGAGCCGTCAATCGCAGCGCTCACGCACAGCGCATCTGAGTCGACGTTTCGCGGAGCCTGGTTCCCTGGTGTCGATGATCTCGAGACCGAATGTGCGAGCGCGGTGAGACTTATTAACGACACGTTTCATGGTATTCAGGGGATTGAGCGGGTCATTCACATCAGTCAAGCAAACTGGTCCCGCACTGTGCCATCCGCTCTGAATCATGATTTGAGTTCAGTCATCTCCGTACTTGAAATGATCAATGTTGATCAGATCAATCTCAGCGCGGCACTCACCACCTCAGGGCTGCTCCAAGCGATCCGGCAGTTCAAGTCGACGAAGCGGATCGGTCTCGGTGTGGTCAGCGCGCGATCGGATCGGGTGGAATCAGTCGATGAAATCGTGGAGCATGCGCGAACAGCCCTGCAACATCTGTCCCCGGAACAGCTCTGTCTGACGCCCGATACCGGATTTGCGCCGTTTGCTGAGCGCAATCTCAACACCACCGAGACAGCCCAGGCCAAGCTTAGCGCGCTTGCCGAGGCCGCGGTCAGGCTACGGCGTGGCTAAGAAAGTGACGAATGGCGGGCTCCGAGCTCAGGTGGTGTTGGTCCGGCTAAACGCATCGCGCGTCTCACCCTGACGCTATCACCACCGATTTCTCTTCCGTGTAATACCCCAGCACTTCAGTTCCGTGCTCTTTGCCATAACCCGATTGCTTGGTGCCACCAAAGGGCAGTTCGTCATGTGCAATCTGCATGGCGTTCACCCAGGTGTAACCCGCCTCCAGCCGTTCCATCGCCTGGCGCGCACGCGCGATATCCCGCGTCCAGACAGACGAGCCCAGACCAAAGATGGAATCATTGGCGCGGGCAATGGCCTCGTCCAGGTTCTTGACCCTGGCAATGGGCAAGACCGGACCGAACGTCTCCTCACTCCAGACCCGCGCGCCTGCCGGCACATCTGCGAGGAGCGTCGGGAGATAGTAGTAGCCGGTTCTGAATTCCGGGCCCTCGGGTCGAGCCCCGCCAGTCAGAACACGCGCGCCTCGGCCCAACGCGTCCGCAACAAATGCCTCGATCTCAGCGCGGCACACACCACCTCAGGGCTGCTCCAAGCGATCCGGCAGTTCAAGTCGACG
>JBJXFJ010000508.1:0-3456 GCA_046154735.1 Chloroflexota bacterium
TCTCCTGGCCGGCCAATCGACGCATTCTCTACAACCGCGCCTCAGCGCGCCCCGATGGCGCCCCTTGGAGCGAGCGCAAGAAGTGGGTCTGGTGGGACGCCAGTGTCCGACAGTGGATTGGCTACGACACGCCTGATTTCACGCTGACCAAGGCACCCAACACACCTCCCGATCCCAACGGCATTGGCCTGGATGCGCACGCCGGCTGGCAGCCGTTCATCATGAAAGCCGACGGTGTGGGCTGGCTCTTTGCACCCACCGGCTATGTTGACGGCCCGCTCCCCACGCACTACGAACCGGCTGAAGCACCCGTGCAGAACCCACTCTACCAGCAGCAGATCAATCCCGTGTTGAAGTACTGGCCGCGTGACGACAATCAACTGGCTCGCGTGGCTGACCCGCGCTACCCCTACATCATCACCACCTACCGGTTGACCGAGACGTATCTCTCTGGCGCAATGAATCGCTGGGTTCCGTGGCTGGCCGCGCTCCAGCCGGAGGAGTTCATTGAGCTCCCGCCTGAGCTTGCCGAGGAGCGAGGGATCAAGAACCTGGACCTTGTTCGGGTGACCACACCTCGCGCCTCCATTGTCGCCAAGGCGCTGGTGACGGGCCGTATGCGCCCGTACATCATCGATGGAAAGCGCATTCACCATGTGGGAATGCCGTGGGCCTGGGGTTACATGGGCTTAGTCACCGGCGATGTCACCAACGATCTGACCTCCCTCGTTGCCGACCCCAACGTCAGCATCCATGAGGGCAAAGCGTTCATGTGCAATGTGGAGCGAGCGTAATGCTGGGTCGTGGCTGCTGAGTCATGAGTAAGAACACATGGAGCGACTCATCACTCATCACCCTCAACTCATTACTCGGAGGGACCAGTGCCTGAGCCCTATGGATTTTTCACCGACACAACGTTGTGCATCGGCTGCAAGGCCTGCGAAGTGGCGTGCAAGGAGTGGAATCAACTCCCCGCCACCAACGGCGGCGTGGTGCAGATGAGCGGCCAGAGTTATGACAACACCCTCCGGTTAGATGGCATTAACTGGCGGCACGTGGAATTCATCGAGCAATTCGAAAACCGCGACCAGGGCCGCTGGCTGCTGATGAGCGATGTTTGCAAGCACTGCGTCCAGGCCGGCTGCTTGGAGGTGTGCCCCACTGGCGCCATTATTCGCACCGAGCAAGATACCGTTGTGATTCAGTCCGACGTGTGCAACGGCTGCCGCGATTGCATTGCCGCCTGCCCCTTTGACGTCATTGACGTCAACCCCGCGACGAACACGGCCATGAAGTGCACCCTGTGCTATGACCGCACCTCGGCCGGCTTGACCCCGGCGTGTGCCCAGGCGTGCCCCACCTATTCCATCCAGTTCGGGCCCATCTCGGAACTTCAGAATCGAGCTCGCCAGCGCGTGCAGCAGCTCCAATCCCAGGGCGAATCGCGCGCCTACCTGTATGGCACTCCGAATGACGGGTATACAGAGGCCATTGGCGGGCTCAATGCCTTCTTCCTCCTTGTGGATCGCCCCGAAGTGTACCGACTGCCGGACCACCCCACGCTGCCCTCGCGGAACAATCTGCCGGGCTGGCTATCTGGCTGGGTCGCTGGATTAATTGCCATGGTCACCGGCGCTCTGGCCTTCCGTAAGCATCGCATTGATGAGTTGGCAAATCAGTCCTCCTCTGTCAGGGAAGTGAGGTAACCGTCATGCTCTCCGAGCGCCTAACCGAGGTGCACTGGACCTGGCTGATCTACACCGAGATGTTTCTGGAGGGTGTTGCCGTTGGGCTGATCATCGCCGCGTTCTTCCTGGCGCTTGCCGGGCGGGGACACGCACCGACCGCGCGGACCGCTCATCTCCTGGCATTCCCAGTGATGCTCATTGTCACATTGATGCTCATCGTCGATCTGAACCGTCCGGAACGATTCTGGCACATGGTCATCATGAATGAGCAGCTCCGTCTCATGTTGAAGCCGTGGTCGCCAATTTCCTTGGGAACCTGGCTGATTATCGCCTTCACCGGATTGACGTTCATTTCGTTTCTTGACGCCTTGATTGCCGGTGGTCGCGTTCGACTTGGCGCATGGCAGAAGGATCGCACCGTTCACGGTGGTCCACTGGGGCTCATCGTGACTTGCCTGGGCGCCGTCACGGGCTTGGCGGTTGCGATTTATGCCGGAGTCTTACTTAGCGTCACCAACATTCCAGGCTGGGCACACGCGCCATCCATTGCCGCCGTGTACGCGGCCTCAGCTCCAGTACTGGGGATTGCCCTGCTTGTGCTCGTGCAATCCATACGGGGGTGGATCGACGCAGACGTGCTTGGCCTGGCTCAAACGAACATCTGGCTCATCGCCTTCTGGCTGGCTGTCACTCTTGTGTTCCTGCTCACGCTTGGGCTATCCAGCGAGGGCGGAGCTCGCTACTTCCTCTACGGCTGGCCGCTGCTCGCTATCCTGGGCGCGATCATTCTGGGCGGAATTATCCCGCTAATTATGCGCATCGGCGCGCCGCTCGGCCGCCCGCGATCGCTGCCCATCTCCGCCGCTCTGGTGCTCCTGGGAGGGTTTCTCCTGCGCATCGGCATTGTGATGGGACCTCAGGAATGGATGCACTGATGCGTCTATGTCACGCAGACAAGGATCTTCCGACTGATCCGCGGCATCAGGCCGTACCGGATTGTAGGGGACACCGGCCGGTCGTCCAACGATGTCAACGACACCAAATGCTCATCGGAGCCATGGTTACCCTCCTGGCTGTCCTCACTGCCTGTAGCCCCGAGGCGCAGCGGCGGCAGGGCGGTGGCCTGGGCGCGGATCCGGGCAATACCCAGCTCCCAATTCAGGTCCACGGCAATCAGCAACGGAGTAATCCATCGTTCAATGTGCCGCCTCGCGGACGCGTGCCAGCGGACAGTCGCGGAGTAGCGGGATGGTGGACCCGTGACTGAGCCACGCGTCGTGACCTCACTGATGATTGCCCTGACACTGACCGCGTTCATTGCCGCGGCGTGCGTCGATGACCCGCCGCGAACGCCTCAGGTTGGCGTCCCAGCAACATCGGTTGTCCCTCCACAGCTCAACCCGGGCGTCCAGCCGGGATCAACACCCACACCGCGCATCTTTGCCCCGGTCCAGCCTCCATCCGCGTCACCAGCGGCCTCACCGGCTGCCTCACCCGCCGCGGGCCAGAGTGGCGCCCAGACCGCGACCGCTGGCCCGAGCCAGCCGCTTCCGCCACCTACGCCCAGCGTGCGCGGTGAGGTGCTGGTCAGCGCGAATCATGATGAACATAGCCTTACCGTGGTGGAGCTGGTCACGGCCCGGGTGGTGGGCAGCATTCCACTGGATGGGCCGGTACAGTCGGTGGCGCTCACATCGGATGGAGCCAAAGTTGTCGGCACCATTGCCGGCGAGAACGTGCGCACGGTGTTCATCGCGGACCTCACCAC
>JBJXFJ010000533.1:0-31673 GCA_046154735.1 Chloroflexota bacterium
CCGGCCACATGATGAACCTGGGCGATGTCACTGACAAAGTAGTACCCAAGATGTTTCTCCTCGCGCCACCCAGGGAAGGAGGCACGATATGTACGCGCTCCTTCATCCCGAAGGTGGCTCACGCGAACATCGGCGTCCTGGCGGCCGTCACCGTGGCTACCGCCTGTGTCTTCAAAGGCACCACAGCGTATGACATGGCAAACCTGCCTGACGGACCTCGCAAGATGCTCGAGCTCGAGCATCCCACGGGATTCTTCTCCACTGAAGTCGAAGTTTCAGGGACATTGGATGATCCCAAGATCGAGCGTGCCGCCTTGTTGCGCACTGCCCGTCGCCTATTTGAAGGCAAAGTTCTCATCCCCTCGTCAGTCTGGGATGGAAAAGCTGGCGCACTTGAGGCAGCAGCAACCGCCTAGGCGCATGCCGCCATTCGCCGCGCTGTAAGGATCATTCCGGAGAGACGTCCGTCTCTCCGGAAACGCCTCCGACACCCACTACAAATCACAGGAGCACGCATCATCATGGCCGCAAAACTCATCGCCGGGCCGGACCCGAATCCCATCAAACCCAGCCTTCAGCTCCCACCCGGCGCGTGTGATGCCCACTGTCACGTGTTTGGCCCTGGGGACAAGTTCGCGTACCATCCAGACCGCGCCTATACACCACCGGACGCCGGCAAAGAGACGTTGCGAGCTCTCCATGACTACCTGGGCATTGATCGCGCCGTCATCGTGCATGCAAGCTGCCACGGTGTCTGGATGGACGCCACACTGGATGCGATTGCCTGGTCACAGGGCCGCTATCGGGGCACATCCGTGGTTTCACCGGACATCTCCGATGCCGAGCTACAGCGTTATCACGACGGCGGTATCCGCGCCGTGCGCTTCAATTTTGTCCGACATCTGGAAAGCGTGCCTGCCCCGGAAACCGTCCAGCGTATGGCTGAGCGTATCAAGCCAATGGGCTGGCACCTCGTTGTTCATCTTGATGCTCAGGACACGGTGGAGCTCTCACCCCTGCTGCTCAGCTTGCCCATTCCGTTTGTGATCGATCACATGGCGCGCGTAAAAGCCGAGCTCGGACTAGACCAACCAGCGTTTCAGCAGCTTCGTGAGCTCATGAAGAGTGAGCTCGCCTGGGTGAAGGTCTGTGGCCCCGAGCGAGTGTCGTCAGAGGGACCGCCATTCACTGATGCTGTCCCGTTTGCTCAAGCGCTCATCGCCGCCGCGCCGGATCGCGTGCTCTGGGGCACAGATTTCCCGCATCCCAACGTAAAGCACATGCCCAATGACGGCCACCTGGTGAACCTCCTCGGACAAATGGCGCCAGACCCGGCCGTGCTGAAACGAATCGTGGTGGACAATCCGGCGCGACTGTACTGGGCTGACGCGTAGTCAACTCAGCTCGGGGTGCGGGCTCAATCCCGCACTCCAACTCTACCCTCGGACTCAGGTGAGGGCTTCCACCGCGGGTGTCGATGGCTGATAGTTCCAGTACGCTTGAACGGTGCTCATCGGCGGGCGCTCTACATCCTCAAGTGCACGCACTTCCACATGGAATCCGTCCGCATCGTGCTGGATGAGCTTCATGTTGGTGTTCACATCGGTGAGGAGCTGCACGCGTCGGCGTTCCTCCAGTCGACGCATGACCACCTGCAGGATGGTGAAGGCCATGCCACTGAGTGACACGAGCCCCTGATTCCGATGGACGCGCTTCTTGAGATCCACCTGGCCGATGGCGTTGAGCCCGGCACGCTCCAGGATATCAATCAGCAGCCCGGTCTCCACGCCGTAGCCAGTGAAAAATGGCAACTGCTCCAGTAATGTCCGGCGCCCCGCGAACTCCCCGGCCAGCGGCTGAATGAGGCCTGAAAGCTCGGGGAAGAAGAAATTGAACAGAGGCCGCGCGGTGAGCTCGGTTACTCGGCCGCCACCGGTTGACTGCAAGGAGCCGCCGATCCGGATAGGCCGCTTGTAGAAACCCTTCACGTATTGAATCCGTGGATATCTCAAGAGCGGACCGATAATTCCGTAAACAAAACGCGGATGAATGTTCTTGATATCCGTGTCAATCCAGGCCACGATATCGCCACGTAGCACATGCAAACTCTTCCAGAGCGCTTCACCCTTGCCTCGGTGGGTACCCACTTCATGAGTGAGTGTCTCCTGGTGAATGTGCACTCGGATTCCCAGGTTTTCGGCGATCTCACGCGTGCGGTCCGAGGATTGACTATCAATGACGACCATCTCATCCAGGAGCGGGTATCGATCCATCAGCTCCCGCTTAAGCGCGGTGAGAATGGCCCCGATTGTCTCTTCCTCATTGAGCGCGGGGAGCCCGAGCGAGATGGTGATGCCCTGGCGCTCCTTCAAGCGGACAAGATCAGCAATCTTCTCAAATTCGTCCGAATCGAACGTGTTCTCAGCGAACCACTTGTCCACCCTCGCAGCAAGATCTAGACGCGGCGCCGCGGTGGACATGGTTGCGGGCGCGAGGCGCTCCCACTGTTCATGTGGTAAATCGGCCGGGAGTTGCGTTTTGACAATCATGACCGTGCCGGGGAACGCATCGGCAACGGATTCCGTGATGGCGCCGAATACAGGCGCCGTGGGCGAAGCGCCAACGGCCGCACCCATCACGATGAGCTGATGCTCACGTGCCTGAGAGAGAATGGTCGGCTCAACGTCGTCCGCGGCCACATCCAAACGGCGAACCAGCGACTGATCCGGAAGGGTGGCAAGAACGGCGTCAAATTCCTCGATGGAACGCTTGCGGAAGGCCGCGGGCCGCCCCACCGAGGCCACATGCAGGGCGGTAATCCGTGCATCCTGCTGCTGGGCAATCAAGCTGGCCAAGTGCGCCGCCAGGACCGCGTTCGGGCCACCACGTACCGGCACGAGAATGCGCCGAATTCTTCCGCGGCTGACACCTCGAACGACCACGATGTCGCAGGGGGCATTCGCAAGGACATCGTCCACGGTGGTGCCAAACACGGCGTGCCGGGAGTCACTCCAGCCCTTCCAGCCAAGCATGATGAGATTGGCGCCTTCTTCGCGCGCCGCGTCCACGATCCCCTCCCAGACCTGCCGCGATACACGGACCAGACTCCGCAGCTCCACGTTTGACGACGTGTGTAAGCGGCGGAGTCGACTGAGCAAATCTCGCTGGAGACGCGCCTGAGAAGCGCCCTCAGTAAACTTCGCTCCATCGGGCACCTCCACGATCCCGAGCACGATCACCTTGGCGTGACTTAGCCGCTCAACTCCGCCACACAATGCGGAGGCAATACGCAGCAACGGCCTGGCCTGCGCCGGATCAGCCACTGGAATCAGGATCGTGAGGTCTTGACTGGCAACAGACCAGGTCACGGCGTCAGACATGAAGTAGGTCTTCACTGGCACCAGGCAAACTATCCACCGAGCTCCGCCGGACCAGAGGCAAGAGCTGATGTTCAAATATCATGGACCAGTCGTAATCCATCAGGACGCTCCGATGAAGTTGGGCTTCCGCATTTCGACCGAGCACCTCTAGAATTCTCTGGGCAATGAGTGCCGGACTTTCATCCAGGTTGAAATACTGCAGGTTGGGTCCGGCGATGTCCCGAAACGGCTGAATATCGGCACAAAACGCGGGCAGACGAGCGAGGCCCGCTTCCAATACGGGTATTCCAAATCCCTCCTGCGCGGAGGGAAACATGAGCGCATCAGCCACGCGGTACAGCTCTCTCATCATCGTATCTGAAGCCGACCAGCGGCGAGACGCGGTCCGCCACAGGCGATGCAGGAGCACCAAGTTGTCCGTTATCGCGAGTGATTCCGCCAGCGCGTCAAGCTCGTCAACGTAGTCGATTGACCGTGGGTTGTGCGGGCCCGGTGGGCCCGTCACCAGTAACAACGGCCGCGCTCCAGCAGCCTTGAGCTCCGCGACGATCCGGATCGCCAGCTCAATGTTTTTTCGCCGAGTAATGCGCGCAGGCAGCAAGAGGAAGGGAAAGCTCTGCCAGGCGCCGAGCTCTCGAAGCAATCGAATCGTGGCCTGGCTCAGGCTAAGGAATCGCCCCGCATCGATGCCATTGGGAATCGCCTGCACCGGTGCCTTGCCCTCAAACAGCGCCGACAATTCACCGGCCCGAAACTCTGATACCGTCACGTACCGCGTATTGTGAGCGGGTCTTTTCAGCAGCGTCCACGGCTCCGCGTCATGCATGAGTGGGAGATAGAGCGGATTGGTCCAGGAGAGGTCATGACACCAGGCAATGAGCTGAACTTCTCCGCGCTGTGCAATGCGATGCAGCGCCACGGTGAGCGGAAGATTGAAATGCAGGGTGAGCGCATTGTGCACGATGCAGATATCGATGTCGCGAAGTGAATCGGTGAGATCCAGATCGATCCGGTCAGTCAGCGTCTGAAAATCCGCACTTACGATCCCCTGGCGAAGCTCGCCATTGATGCTCTCGAGCAGATCGAACCGGGAATCGATCAGGGGAATTAGCCGTAGGCCGAGACGACGGTCGAATGCTCCCCCCCGACCCACAATCGCGGTGACAGAATGGCCCGCATCAAGCACCATCCGCGCATGCGTTGCGAGAACCGATTCCACTCCGCCAATGATGGGCGGGCAGCTAAAGTGCAGCATGCCAATTCGGGGCAGAGCATTTCTCATCATTGGCACATCCCGTCAGAAATCCTGTCGCTCCGCGAGTACGGACGGCCGTTCGGTGCGCCCCTCCGCCAGGTCCAGTCGTCGCTCGAGCTCAGCAATCCGTGCCTCCAGGTGCTCAATGACATCGAGCATGGGGTCAGGCAGACGCGCCACGGGACGATCCTCGGTGTAGAGCATTCGCACCGTTCGCCCCGGGACACCAACGACGGTAGAGCTGGGCGGCACAGACGTGACCACCACGGAACCGGCTCCAACGCTTGAGGACTCCCCCACTTCAATCGCTCCGATGAGCTGTGCGTGCGCTCCCACAACAACGCCATTGCGCAGGGTGGGATGGCGCTTCTCACGGAGACGACTCGTGCCACCCAGTGTCACTCCCTGGTGCAGCGTCACATCATCGCCGATCTCAGAGGTCTCGCCGATCACCACGCCCATACCATGGTCGATAAATAAGCCTTCGCCGAGCCGAGCCGCCGGATGAATCTCGATTCCGGTCAGAGAACGATTAAGGTTTGAGATCAACCGCGGAAGTATCGGCACGTGCGCCGAATGAAACGCGTGGGCAAGACGGTGAAGCTGCCGGGCATGGAAGCCCGGATAGCATAGAACGACCTCCAGTGCGGAGCAAGCCGCGGGATCGCGATCAAGCACCGCCTGAATGTCACGATTGATACTGGTTAGTAATCCCATTCCAAGCGACTCACCGGCCGTGGAATGGTACCAGAGCCTGGCTGCATACAGTCAGCGAGCCGGACCGACGCGGGCCTGGCTCGCTGACTGTGAATCAGAAACGGACGGGCTGCTACCCGCGCATCCGAGGGCGAACCGCGATGAAACCATAAAGTGTTGGCTCAAATCGATTCGCGATCCGCAGATACTCCGATTCATTCCCTTCGATCATGAGCTTGTGCATGATGATTGTGTCGCCGTCAGGAATTGGCTCCACAGACTGAACGCATAGGGCCATTAACGGCACGCCACCCTCGTACACTTTCACCTGACCTTGGTGACGCGGAATGCGGTACACCCTGCGCGGTCGTGAAGGGCTGGACACTTCTAGATATCCCCGCCTGTCCAGCAGTCGATAGTCGTCATCGGAGAGCACGTGCCGCAAGAGATCTTCTGCGCGGTCCTGCGCTTCGCGCCATTCTGATCGACGGCCCCCTCCCGCGAGAGTGCGTCCGGCCAGTGCCCCATATGGGGCACGGCAAAGTAGAAACACAACGATGACAATAAAGAGTAGCTCAAGTGCAACCACAGTGAGAACCACTGGGGTTATCCGCCCGCGACCCTTGGCACCATAATGATCTCTCGAGCTGAGGGATCAAACTCATCGATACGCTCGGCCGGACGCTCGGGAGCCACCCGAAAGGCAGTAGCACCGCGTGCACGCTGATCATCAAAGATACGCTCGGCTTCCTGAATTGCGGCCATGGCTTCTGGATCACCCGCTTCCAGCCGTTGCTCGTCCCACTCCACCACCGTATCGCCGCGCGCTGAGAGAATCCGCAATTTCGCCATTCCCTGCTCCTTCCGTGGAACTGGATCGAACAGCATTCCGAGCTTCTCGTGCATAACCGACTCGCTCGGCATGTCCGCTAGCGGCAGCTCACCCCACTCGAGGGTCCGAAAGACCGGGGAAGGCGCCCCATATTGGCAGTATACCGTCCGAAAAATGGTTGTCAATAACTCGTCAACGACGGAGCTGCCTAGCGGTTCTGCAATCGTACCGAGTCTCGCGAGCAACTCACGCCTCAACATCTCGGCTGGATTATTGCCAACCGACAGCCGGCTCCTTTCTCTCTCAAGTAAGTGCCGAGATGGTTGGCAAAAGGCATGCCAAGCATTGACTTCAGATGTTGCGAGGTCTCTGGAATCTGCACCGAATGGCAACTGATGGGAGCCAGTACGCACGCTCATGAGAAAAGAGCATCTTCACAGCCGTTCACTCCCTGGAAAGTGCTCCGAGCCCGGTCTGTCCGAGCGGAAGAGTTTCGGTCTCACTCGGCCGCGCCAACACCGCGTGAACACCGGAGCGGCCCAGGGGCGTCTCACACCACCGTCATCGGTCCTTTGGTCCCGTGATGTCATTCTTCTGCACGGCATAGGCTACCGGCTTCAAGGTGTCATCGAGAGGCCAAAGGGACGAAACGGGAATCAGACACGACAAGAGGGACTGGTGATCCAGTCCCTCTTGTCGTGTCTGATTCCCGTTTCGCGGGCTCGATGAGATTCGGAGCTACGATTCTGGGCTGGCGCCAGCGGACGTGTTGCTGTTGCGTACCTGGACCGGACTGCCGTCATTTAAGACATCTAACCCCGAGGTTGCCACCACCGCGTCACCGGTGAGTCCCTGGACGATCTCTATGCGCTGACCGTCTGAGACACCGGTGGACACTTCACGCAAGCGTACCTGGTTCTCGTTAAGTACAAACACCACAGTTCGGCCGGAGCGTGTGGCGATGGCCTGACTGGGCACGAGCAGCGTGGCCCTGGGCGGAGCGGTCACGTTGACCTGCGCAAACATTCCGTCTCTGAGCTTCCCATCTGGGTCGTTCGGAAGAATGCGCACGGCAAACGTGCGTGAGCGAGGATCCGCGGTGGGCGCAACACTGGCCACCTGAGCGGAGACAGGCTGCCCGGGAAAGGCGGCCACGCTTACCTGGGCTGGTTGCCCCGCTCGGAGCTGGCCGATTCGCGCCTCCTCAACCTGGAGAACAATTTCGACCTCTTTGGAGACGAGCTGCACCACAGGCGTATTGGGCGCAACGATCGCCCCTGGGCTCACAAACTTCTGCGCGACAACTCCCTTAAAGGGGGCTCGCACCAGCGACTCACCTTGCTGCACCTTTGCGGCCTCAAGCGCGGCCGAGGCCTGATCCACCTGAGATGCCGCAATCAGAATGTCCTCAGCCGTGAACGGACGCCGCCGAGCATCGAGCTGAGCCTGGGTTTGCTCCAGTTGAGCGAGTGATGCCCGCACATCAAAGGGACTCACATTGACGAGTCGACTCAGGGCAGCCTGTTCACGCGCAAGCGCTTCCTCAGCTCCACGGACATCGAACTCGCTGGGGAAACGCGCGGCATCCACTCGTGCCTGGGTGGCATCCACATTCGTCTGTGCACTGTCCACCAGCGCACCCAGTCGATCCACTTCCGATTTTGCCTGGCCCACCCGGAGCTCAAGCGTGGCGAGATCCGTGGTGCCACCAAACTTGAGCTTGGTGAGGGCTGCTTCACGCTCGCGGATCACCGCCTCTTGCTGAGCCAGCTCCTGAATGGTCGGGCCATTGCGTGTCTTCTCGAGCTGATTGATGGCTGCCTGCACCGTGATATCGGCAGCGTTTGCCACGTTCTGGAGACGTTCTCGCTCAGCATCTGGGCAGCTCTGTCGACTGCGAGTCTCGTTTGAGCTCCGGGTCGTCTGACTGCTTGATCCCGTTGAGTTGTTCGTGGTTGAACGGTTGGTGGAATTGCTCCGTGTTGTGGTGGTGATATTGCCACAAGCGTCGAGCGCGTCCTCCGCGGCCTCGAGCAGCGACCTATTGCGCTCAACATCAAGCTGCGCGGCTCGAAGATCCTCGGGGCGCGGCGTGTTCCGGAGCTGCTCCAGACGTTGCTTGGCATTGTCAAGCTGCGCTTGCGCCTGCGCGATGTCCTCCGGGCGTGTACCCGGGCCGCCAAGTCCTTGCTGTGCTTGATTGAATCGATACAGCGCCTCTTCCTGGACCGCACGCGCGGCGGCATGCTGAGCACGCACAGCCTCCACGGCTGAACGTGCCTGGTCCACGGCTGCTTGCAAGGATGCGAGGTCATCATCCTTGGCGCCGCTGCGCACTTGCTCAAGGCGGTTCGCGGCAGCATTGAGCACCGCTCGCTGGGCAGCCACCTCTTCAGGTCGCGCCCCCGACCGGACTTGTTCAAGGCGTGCCTGCGCGCTGCGCACCCCCGCCTCAGCGGCCGTAATGTCTTCAGCCTTGGCGCCCGCTTGAGTAGCCGAAAGCCGCGCTTGTGCCACGGTAACCGCGGCCTCAGCCTGCGTTACCTGGGCATCGAGCTGTGCGTGGTCCAGCTCACCCAGGACCTCACCCACTTCCAGCTCATCGCCGATGTCCGCGTACAACTGTTCCAGTCGGCCCTGAATCTTGGGCACCACGTTTACCGACGCGCGGCTCTGGACGTTCCCTGAATACGAGAGCAGTGCGCCAATATCGCCAAGTTGTACCGGCGCCGTGGTGATGGACACGGCCGGAGGTCCTTTTGGCTCGGGCTTTGCCGCGGGCTGCTGCGGTGCAAACGGTCCGACGCACCCCGCTACGAGCACAGAGAAAAGTGTCACGCTCACAATGCTCGTTGAGCGCCCTCCCAGGCCAATCTTTCGGATATCTGCCATGCCCATGATTATCCTCGACTCCCAATTGGATGGCGCACCGACGCCTCCTGGCTAGCGACGACGTCTGTTGCTGTTCTGTGCAAAATTTCCATGGCCGATACCACGTGCAGCAACTCCTCATCCGTCAAGCGCGCAATTACTCGCTTCAGGCGGCCGGCGCCGGCCAAGCGAATTCGCTGCACGAGATCGTGACAAGCTTCGCTCCCATATACTCGTACGACTCGACGATCCAGTGCATCTTCCTCTCGTCGGACGAGTCCCTGATCCGAAAGCCGGTCGACCAGGCCGGATATAGCGGACTGCCCCACGCCCAAAATGTGCGCCAGATCGCCCATGGATGGAGCAGTAAGGCGCTCCACCAGAAGCAAGACTTTCAGTTGTGGCATAGACAAGTCAAGCGTCAACATTGGATCATCCGGGCCCGATGTGAGCATCATGAACACGCGCGTGTCCAAACTCAATGCCCGCTCCTCAAGAAGGACACGGTTTTCAGGCCCAGCATCACTTCGCTCCACTTAGTTATCCACCTCAGATTTATTTCACTGAACGCGAATCATTGTAACGAGAACGTTGCCGACGGTCAATGATCCCAACCGTGGTGAAGTGTTCAGATCCCACAGGATGAATGTTCACCGCAGAGACTCGGAGACCCAGAATTACTTCGCCGTTCTCTCTGGGTCTCCGAGTCTCTGCGGTAAACTTCCCTCGAGACGTGAACAGTTACACGGTGGTCTCAAGGTCATTTCAACGTCGAATTCACGGCAGTAGCGTGTAGCAATGTGCCTTGCGCCCTATTCAGGGAGCGCTCGGCCCGTGTTCGCGAACGGCGGCTCAGGAATCCAAGGCAAAGGGACAAGCTTCTCCGCTCCCCCATGAATCCGTCCGGGAAGGAAGATGACTTGACCCCGCGGGTGATCTTGCTCGAGGCGTTAGCGCGTCCAGGCAACAAGCTCGGTCGTCGCTTCACCAAGCTCGCCTCCGCCCACGCTTTTCACGAGCCCGACGCCACGGCTGAACCAGCTCGTTGATTCGACAGAGACGTTCATGGGGGCGGAGATTTGACGCACCTCCACGGTGAGGTCCAGCTCGGCACGCTGCTGGACCCTGATAGCCGTAAACGACCCCGCGGGAACCGAAATACTCTCTTCCTGCTCAATGCGGTTCTGAAGAGAGATGCGGCCACGCGCGGGGTTGCCGTTCTGCACAGTCCGATCTGCGTCCACGCTATACACCGTGCTCCAGGTTGCCCCGGGAACCCATTGGGAGGCTTCCGGAATTGTCACGCCCGAGACATTTGTGGACACAAATCGGAGGTGACTCTGCATGGGGCCCGCACGCCACGGTTGCAGGGCTACGAGCCCGTCACTCGTGCAGCGCCACTGGTTGTCCACCGATGTGTCGGTAAACACCATCCGCGCGACAAAGCCAGCAGCCCCGTCCGGCTGGTGAATCTCGATGTATTGTGTAGGCACCGCGCCCCTCACGCGGTAGGTCCAGCGAATGGCCTGATCTACCGGGAAGAACGGATGATCACAGACGCTTGCTCGCGCGGGGCTGACCATGGGTGTGGGTGACGACTTCGCGATCGCCGGCAGCAATGGAGGAGGGGCAGGAGGTGGAGTGGCCTCCAGCGATGCTGGCGGTAACGTGGCTGTGGTGCGGGGCACCGTAGTAGAGGGCGCGGTGGGAGCAAGCTCGGGCAAAGCCTGGCGACAACCCGCGACCATTGAGAGCACCAGGACAAGCAGGCCGAGAAGTCTCATGCCGTCAGTTTCGCTGGACGGCCGCACGGTGACCTGTGTATAAGCCATTCACGATCGCGAGAAGTGAGAAGTATCACGTGACATCCGTCGAGATCACCATTCGATGTCCGTCCTGCGGGCAGATATTTGCACCGAATCGCTTCGGTGCAGGCTTGAGCTGCACGAGTTGTCTTGGCAAAGTCCCGCCCACTTTCCAGCTTGCCCAATTGCTTGACCGCTGGTGGGAACCTCGCCGCTGGCGCGCTGACCTGCATCGACCCAATGTCAATTTTCTGCTGGAGAAGCTTTGGACCGCGAACGGACAAGGCGAAGCGCTCTTTCAGGGTATCAGCCCGAAATTTGCGAACTATTCGATCTTTCGAAATATGGTCACTCGATCTATAGCCCGCGGGCTTGATGAGGGGTGGATGGAGCTCGAATTCCCGGCCGATCCACTGGTGGACGACCCAATCTACAAGTTGAATTTCAAAGACTCGGATCGTTTTGCCCGTGAGATGGAAACACTTTTTCCTGAAGTAGACTGGGATGAGACGATCGAGGTGCCCACGAGTGCTCTGATGAACGAATCGGTGAACAAGTCACCGAAACCGCGCAAGCGAGGCCGCTAACAATACGGGGAGCGCGCCTTCCCCACGTCACGCACCCCGCATAGTTAGCGGCCCAGTGACTTGATCAGGCGAACCAGTTCTCGTCCAACCTCACTCGTGGTGGCCGTCCCGCCAATATCAGAGGTAAGCACTTTTCCCTCTGATGTGAGCGTCTCGATCCCGCGCATAACCAGACGGCCGGCATCGCGCTCGCCCAGGAACTCAAGCATCATCGAGGCGGCCCACACGCTGCCGATTGGATTGGCTATCCCCTTGCCAGCAATATCAGGCGCTGAGCCGTGCACTGGTTCAAACAGCGAAGGTGTGGAACGATCAGGATTGATGTTCGCGGACGCGGCCAGCCCCATACTTCCCTGAATGGCCGCGGCGAGGTCGGTCAGGATATCACCGAAAAGATTCTCAGCTACCACCACGTCCAGCTGCTCAGGGTAGCGCACCATCCGGGCGGTCATGGCGTCCACGTGGATCTTGTCTGACTGGATGTCGTCAAACTCCGCGGATACAGCCTCGAACACCTCATCCCAGAACACCATGGAATACCCCATAGCATTGGACTTGGTGACCGAGGTCACGCGCTTGCGACCTTCGTGGCGGGCAAGCTGGAACGCGTAACGGATAATTCTCTCCACTCCCCGCCGGGTGAAGATCATGCTTTCAACCGCCACCTCATGCCCGGTATTTCGGTGCACACGCCCACCAACACCAGAGTAGCCACCTTCCGTGTTCTCCCTGAGGCAGACGAAATTGATGTGCTCAGCGGTCTTATCGCGGAGTGGGCCGGAGAGCCCGGGAAGGAGCCGGCTGGGACGCTGGTTGACGTAGAGATCAAACTCCTTGCGGATCGGTAGAAGCAGTCCCCAGAGGGAGATGTGATCGGGCACGAGACTGGGAAAACCTACCGCGCCAAGGTAGATCGCATCGAATCTTCGTAACGTGTCAATCGCGTCATCAGGCATCATTTGCCCGTGCTCGAGATAGTACGCGCAACTCCAGGGAAACGTCTCAAATTCGAGCTCGAAGTCACCACAGACTTCCTGGACCTGGCGCATGGCTGCCAGCCCCACGTCAATGACGTCTTTTCCAATGCCGTCACCCGGAATCACCGCGATGGAGTAATTGCGCATCGGTTCACGACCCTCTCTGCCAAGCTGGTAAGCCCTGATTCAGACATTGCTCAGGATATCATCCGGCGTCGGCGGAAGTGGTCTCGCCATCCGCGCACTGCCACGATCAGCGACATGATAGCCCCGAGTGCCACGATCAGGATGACAATGGTTGACACGCTGGGAGCACGGCCGGGAGCGACCAAATGGGCGAGCAGATAAGCCGCTAGCGCATTGATCAGGCCCACGGTCACAACTGTCCAAATCATTGGCCCAGAAGGAAGTCCGCCGCTCATATTGCCTGGCCCCCGTGAATATCCTCTAGGTGTCGGATAATCGCATGATAGAATCTGCTTCGTGCACTGATCCGATCCGCGGCACAACGCATCACGCTAGCCCCTTCACGGAGATTACCCTGTGCTACAAAGCCTGTGGGCATCGTATCTCATCGTCTTCCTGAGCAGCGCCTGTACGCTGGTCCTCGAAATTGTTGCGGGAAGAATTCTGGCGCCATTCATTGGCGTGTCACTCTACACCTGGACCAGCATCATTGGCATTGTGCTCGCGGGCATCTCGCTGGGCAATTACCTGGGGGGGCGCCTCGCTGATAAATCCGCGTCACGTCAGACCCTGGGCATTTTGCTCTTCTGCGCCGGTCTGACCAGCCTGGCCATCCTTCCGATCGTCTCAATCCCGAACATTACGACCATCTTCCCTAAGGATATTCCTGTCGTCGGAAGTCTGATGGGCCGAATTATCCTGCTTACCACACTGCTGTTCTTCATTCCGTCACTGATGATGGGGATGGTCTCACCGCTGGTTGTCAAGCTCGCGCTGACGGATCTGGAGCGCACGGGCAACGTCGTCGGAAAGATTTACGCATTCTCAACGCTTGGAAGTATTTTTGGCACGTTCATCACGGGATTCGTGCTCATTGCAACCTTTGGCACCCGCGCCATCGTTCTGGGAGTGGGACTCATTCTCATTGCCATGGCCATTGTCTTTGGCGGGCTGCTTCGATCTCCAAAGATCGTCGTCCCTCTGGCTATACCGCTGGCAATCATCGGATGGACTATCAGCACTGGAACAGCCATGAGTAGCGGCTGCACCCGCGAGACTGACTATTACTGCATCAAAGTCTACGATGAGCCGGAACCAAGTGGCCGGATCATGCGTGTCCTGGTCCTGGATCATCTTATTCATAGCTACAATTCGATTGACGATCCTACGTACATCAAGTATGGGTACATTAAAGTCTATGCTGAGTTTATTGAATACTTAGCACAAACAAAACCAGACTTCAGCATCCTTTTTGTGGGTGGCGGCGCTTACACATTACCGCGCTATATCGAAGCAAAGTACCCGCAAGCACACATGGAAGTCATTGAGATTGACCCCGGTGTTTCTGAGATTAATTACCTCTACATGGGCGTCAGCTGGGACACCAAGATAATCACGCACAATCTCGACGGACGTCAGATGGTCGATAATTTACTCGCTGATGGCAGAAAGTTTGACCTGATCATTGGCGATGCGTTCAATGACCTTTCCATCCCCTATCACCTTACGACGAGGGAATTTGACGAGAAGATCCGCACACTCTTGAACGATGACGGGTTCTACCTCACGTTGGTGATCGATAAGCTCCGTGGCGGCTTGTTTATTCCGTCGTATACGCGCACCCTGAAGCAGGTGTTTCCGAACGTTTACATGACTGCGGATGGACAGCTTTTTGATAGTGCAGCGCCCAACACGTACGTCGTAGCCGGTACAGCACGGCCCCTGGACCTGCAGCGGTTCAATGCCGGTCAAGGCCTGGGGCAAGGCGGGCGAATTACGACCGCGATCATGCCGAGTGCAGATCTGGATGAGTATCTCCGCACGGCCGGTGGGGTCTACCTGTCTGATGAATACGTTCCCGCGGACAACCTTATTGCGCCAATTTTTGCTGAGCGTTACTGAGAGCGGCGCAGTCCAATTCTGAGCCGCCAGACTCTCGTCAATAGCGCTCCTAGATGCATTAGGCGTTCAGGTGATTTCCCGGATTGACGGTGAGCCTAATAGCCCCGCAGCTTGTTGATTTGGTTCGACACAGGCTCGCCTGATTGATACCTGGAAAGGTTGTCTGAAAACACCTGGACCAGGCGGCGACGCCAGTCGTCCGCATCAGACGCCATGTGTGGAGTAATGACCACGTTGGATTGAGCCCACAGCGGATGGTCCGGTACCAGTGGCTCACGTTGGAAGACGTCCAAGCCAGCGCCGCGGATGATCCTAGTCTCAAGCGCTGAGGCGAGTGCCATCTCGTCCAGAGCAGAGCCTCGACCGATGTTGATGAGCACGGCATCGGGACGCATCATCTGAAGCTCTCGCGTACCGATCACGAGGCGTGTCTCATCCGTCTGGGGTAACACAAGCACCACATAATCGGCACGCGTCAGCACGGTCGGGAGATCCTGCATGCTGAACATTTCGTCCGCGTCCGGATGGCCTTGACCACTGCGCCGCACACCCAGCACGCCCATTCCAAGTGCCCGGCACTTCCGCCCGACAAGATGACCGATGGCCCCGAAGCCAACCACGGCCACGGTCCGACCGCTCAAGAGCTGCGTCTCAACGTGCTGCCAGCGTTGATTCTGCTGGTTGATCATCGTCTCATTGAGCCGCTTGGCAAACATCAGGATGAGCGCGAGACCGAATTCAGCCACGGACTCATCGAATGCGCCACGTGAGTTTGTCAGCACCACGTCGCTACCGCGCAGCTCCGGAAAGAGAAAGGCATCGACGCCCGCCGCAGCCACGTGGACCCAGCGCAAATCGGGAAGCGATGGCCAGAGATCCTGTAAGAGCTTGCTGCGGTAATCCCAGAGATAGGCAACCTCGATCCTGGCAAGATCAGGCTCGAATGTACCGTTGTTCACCGGCACATTCACCCACTCTACGTTCGGCCACGTTTCCCGCAACATCGGAAGGACTGGTGAGGGATCACGAGCAACGAGCAGAACTCGCATATTAGCGCGCCTGCCTGACGCCAATGGTTTGAGCTGCGCGTTCACTCGCGTCGTTGATTTCAGACTGAACCAGACGCATCCGTACCGACAGGTCCGCTCGAGTGCTTGTCGCGTCCTCTCCAGTAAGCTGCGCCGACCGTTCACGTAAGCTTGTGAGCTCTATTCGTAGCTCCTCAATGCGCCTGGTAAGCTGCAACGATTCAAGCTCAGTCTCGGTACGTAATCGCAACTGATGAAGTTGCGCGCGCGATCGTTCGGCGAGCTCCCGGCGCTCATGAACATCAGACATCATGGCAAGTGTTGAGTCCACGGTTGCATCTCCATACAACGTCCGAGACATGATCTTTTCTGTCTGCGCATGATACTGTCGAATTAACTGATTGAGCTGCGACTCGCGTGAGGCAATGTCCGCGAGAAGCAGGCGCATCCGAGCGATCATTACGTCAAGTTTTTGCATCAGTCTTTCCGAGTCCCGTGGATTGGGATCACCGTGAGAAACGCCCCTCTCAGTAGCCAGGAAATCTGGTATTCATTATATCGACCAAATATCGTCCAAACATATCGCGATTCGGGCACCGTTGAGCTAACTATTCAGGCATAATCTCCGGAGAGAAGTTCCAATGCGTTCTCACGTATTGTTGTGCACCACATTGGCTACCCACACTGCTGGAGGCCGCGCCGTGATCGACACTTCGACCGAGCCCGAACATACCGCATTCGTTTTTCCAGGGCAGGGCACACAATACGTGGGCATGGGCCAGGCTGTGTATCACGCTTCTCACGCGGCACGAGGAATCTTCCATCAGGCTGATGAGGTGCTTGAATTCCAGCTCTCAAAGCTCTGCTTTGAGGGCCCAGACGATGAATTACAAGACACGGTCAACGCTCAGCCGGCGATCCTCACTGTGAGCGTTGCGTGCCTGGCAGCTCTGCGTGAGAAGTGGAATGCACTGGGTAGAGACCTGAAACCAGTCTTTGTTGCCGGTCACAGTCTCGGGGAATACACGGCACTGGTTGCGGCCGACGTGCTTGATTTCGCTGATGCCCTGTTACTCGTGCGTGAACGCGGGCGCCTGATGAAGGAATCCGGTGACCACCAGCCAGGCGGAATGGCAGCGGTTATCGGCCTGAGCCTGGAAGAGCTTCAAGCCATCTGTGATGAGGCCGGGACAGCAGGCGTCATTGTGATTGCCAACAGCAATTCACCCGAGCAAACGGTGATCTCCGGAGCTCTCCCGGCATTGGATCGTGCAATTGAGCTCGCCCGTGAGCGGGGCGCACGAAGTGTCGTGCCATTGCGAATCAGCATTGCCTCCCACTCGCCACTGATGCAAAGGGCCGCCTTACAGCTTGCAGAGCTTGTGGCACACATGCGATTCCGCGAGCCTACTATGCCGGTGGTAGCCAATATTCAGGGGCAGATTCTCACCACGGCGGACGAAATTCGTCGCGAGCTTGCCGAGCAGATCTGCCGTCCAGTGGAATGGACCCGCTCAATTCGGCAGATGGTGGAGCACGGAGCTGACACGTTTGTGGAAATTGGCCCGGGCCAGGTCCTGTCTCGACTCATCAGGCGCATCAATCGAGAAGTCCGAACTCATAGTCTGAACGAGAAGCAGATCGCAAAACTTTAGATCTGCTCTGGACTGCTCGTTCGAACCCGGATGGTGCTCACGGCGATTTCGCGGTGCAGCGCTTAAACGTCCGCTTTCCTCCGCGCAGTACACTGCAATAGGCTCAGCCACTCACGGCACATCACTCCAGATTGAGGTGAACGCGTGCGACGCGTCGTAGTGACAGGAATTGGCGCGGTCACGCCTGTGGGCAATTCCGCGAGTTTGACATGGGAGGCGTTCATCAAAGGGAGCTCCGGGATTGCGCCGATCTCGCTCTTTGACGCGAGTGCATTTGAAGTCCACATTGCCGGCGAAGTCAAACACTTCAGCACCGAGGGAGTGATCAGCCCCAAGGATGCACGACACATGGATCGGTCTGTCCAGTTGGCGCTGGTGGCCACCCATGAGGCCGTGGCGGATGCTGGCCTGAAGATCAGCGCAGAGGAAGCGCCGAACATTGGAGTGATCTACGGGTCGGCCGCCGGTGGATTCGGACAGCTACTGGCGCAACAAGAGATCATCGATGATCGAGGGCCGAATCGCGTGAGCCCCTTCTTCATCCCTCACTTTCTGCCGGATACCGCCTCGGGCGCTATCGCCATCCAGCATGGAGCCCAGGGGCCGAATATGGCGGTAGTGTCAGCCTGCGCCACGGGCGGCACCGCGGTGGGTGAGGCTATGGAGACAATACGCCGGGGTGACTGTGACGTGGTCATCGCGGGCGGCACCGAGGCGCCAATCAAACCCGTGATACTTGCCGGGTTTAGCAATATGCGCGTTCTCTCCAGCAGGGTCGGTGTTCCGGCACTGGCAGCACGTCCATTTGACCTCCACCGGGATGGTTTCGTTCTGGCTGAAGGTGCTGGGGCGCTGATTCTTGAAGAGCTGGAATACGCGGAAAAGCGCGGAGCCAGAATCTACGCGGAGGTCGTGGGGTATGGCTCCACCAACGATGCGTATCACATGGCCACTCCACGCCCGGATAGCGCGGGCCCCATTCGGGCGATGCAGATGGCGTTGCGTAAGGCGGGACTTGTGCCCGGGGAAGTAGACTACATTAACGCTCATGGTACCGGCACGGCACTCAACGATCGGCTTGAAACTAGAGCAGTGAAATCGGTATTTGGTGAGCACGCGTACGGACTGGCAATGTCGTCTACGAAGTCGATGGTGGGCCACATGATGGGCGCGGCCGGAGCTGTGGAGTCCATCGCGTGCATTCGTGCAATTTATGATAGTGTCATGCCACCGACCATCAATCTCGAGACGCCCGATCCGGAATGCGACCTTGACTACGTGCCTCGAATCGCTCGTGAAGCCCGGATTCAAGTGGCAATGACAAACAGTATTGGGCTTGGCGGACACAATTCCTGCGTTATCTTTCGGAGCCATTCATGAATCTGCGCAATGAGCGCGGTCATCGCGTTGTCATTACCGGCATCGGCACCGTGAATCCCATTGGACTGACCACGGACGACTTCTGGACAAACCTGCTTGCCGGCACATCGGGTGTGGGGCCGATCACTCAGTTTGACGCCAGCGCACTACCTGTGCAGATCGCAGCAGAGGTTAAGGGGTTTGATCCACGGAATTTCATGGATCCGAAGGCCGCGCGGCGAATGAGTCGCTTTGCGCAGTTCTCTGTTGCTGCCAGCGGGATGGCGCTCAATGACGCGGGATTCACCGTGACTGAGGCGAATGCCTACGATGTGGGCGCGATGATCGCCACCGGCGGCGGCGGGGTGGGTACTGTCATGGAAGAGACGGAGGTCCTTCTGACTCAGGGTGCAGACCGCGTGAATCCACTCTTTGTGCCGTCAATGATTTCCAATATGGCATCGTGCCAGGTCTCCATCACGTATGGGATCAAAGGCCCCGTCACCACAAATATTGCTGCCTGCGCCGCAGGGATTGCCGCCTACTTTGAGGCAATTCACTACTTACGTCGCGGCGATATCAGTGTAGCGCTCGCTGGAGGCACGGAAAGTGCAATCCTGCCACTTTCGTTCATCTCACTCGGACGCATTGGCGCGCTATCACGGCGCAACGACGATCCAACCCATGCTTCGCGTCCGTTTGATCGAGATCGTGCAGGATTCGTCTTCGGAGAAGGCGCCGGGGTGATGGTACTCGAGACCGCCGAGCATGCGATTGGTCGCGGCGCTCGCATTTATGCTGAGCTGGCCGGCGCCGCCAGCACAAGTGACGCTTACCATATCACTGCTCCAGAGCCCACCGGGGAAAGTGCTGCTCGGGCCATGAACGGCGCGCTCCGCGATGCGGGCGTATCCCCAAGTGAAGTGGATTACATCTGTGCCCACGGTACAGGCACCCCACTCAATGACGTCTCCGAAACACGAGCAATCAAGAAAGTTTACGGCGAGGCCGCCTACCGGGTGTCCATCTCATCGCCCAAATCCATGGTTGGCCACCTGCTCGGCGCGGCGGGAGGGATTTCGGCCATCGCCGCCACCAAAGCCATTTACCATAACATCGTTCCGCCCACGAGCAATCTGGAGAACGCGGATCCGGAGTGCGACCTGGACTACACCCCACTCATTGCTCGAGAACGCCAGGTCAACGTTGCCATGGCCAATGGATTTGGCTTTGGCGGCCAGAACGCCGTCATCGTGTTGAGGAAATTCGAAGCCTGATATCAGTCTGGTTCGGTGACTCACGCACGGAGCCCGCGCCATCGAGGCGGGCGGCGCCCACCTATCCCGCGTTCAACGCTCGCACCGCCTCGACAACCGACGAGAAGTCCTTGCGATCCACACCTTTAGCACAAGCCGCCGCGTAGTACTGAGATGCGATGGCCGCCAGGAGTGAGGGCGCTCCCACGGAACGTGCTAGGCCAATGCCCAGGTCAATGTCCTTAAGCATAAGCATGGTCATGAACCCCGGGGCGAAGTCTTCATCAGCGGGAACACCCGCTGGATTTACGCCGCTGACCGGTAGTCGATTGCGGAATGCCCAGGAGTCTCCACTAGACTTCGTGATCACATCAAACATGGCCTGTGGGTCCAGTCCGGCACGCTCGGCAATATTCACCGCTTCAGCCGTTGCCACCACCCCAATGCCGGCCAACATATTGTTGACCAATTTGACGGTTTCACCCATGCCCAGAGGGCCCACATGAATCACGTTGGAGCCCATTGCGGAAAGAGCCAGTTTGCACTGCTCAAAGGTTTCGGCATCACCGCCCACCATCATGGTCAGGGTGCCATCAACGGCGCCAACGGACGAGCCACTCACGGGAGCGTCAATCATTCGAATCCCGCGTTCCGCCGCGGCCTCGCCGATCCGTTTTGTCATCACCGGATCAATGGTGCTCATTTCAATCAGAATCTTCCCTGGCTGCAAGCCGGCGAAGACTCCATCAGGGCCCAGCACCGCGGCTTCTTCATGTGGTGAGTTGGGGAGCATGGTAATGGCAATATCCGCGGAGCGCGAGGCTTCCGCCGCTGAGGCAGATCGCTCGGCACCGAGCTCCACGGCCAGGTCCAGCGCGCTCGCATTGAGATCGAACGCGGTCACTCGGAAGCCCTTGCGGACGAGGTTGCGCACCATCGGTCCGCCCATGGTTCCAACGCCAATAAATGCTATGTGATCTGTCATGTGTGCCTCAAAGATCGATGAATGGCTGCCGCGCTCACCTTAGTCCTTTCGGACGAGAATGCTGTCCAGCACCAACAGGTCAAGACCACTGCTGGTGAAGGTGTGGAGCGCATTCTCCGGTGTGGTCACAATGGGCTCGCCGCGCAGGTTGAACGAGGTGTTGAGCACCACTGGCACTCCCGTGGCCTCCCCAAACCTGCGAATGAGACCATGGTAGCGTGGATTGGTGTCCTCATAGACCATCTGTAAACGTCCGGTGCCCAAGTGCGAAACGGCTGGGATCGCATCCTGCTGTTCCGGATTGACCGGCAGTACAGCCAGCATGAATCGCCCAGGATGGAACGATTGCCCGCCCGGTACGTTGAAGTAGCGCTCAGTGGCCTCGGCTTGGATACTGGGTGCAAATGGTCGAAACGGCTCGCGGAATTTGATCTTCGTGTTGACCACGTCCTTCATTTCGCTCCGCCGTGGATCGGCAATGATGCTCCGATTGCCCAGCGCGCGGGGGCCCCACTCAAAACGCCCCTGAGACCAGCCAATGACTTTGCCCGCAGCGAGCTGCTCGGCGACGAGGTCTAGCAGCTTCTCGTCATTGTCAAAAATCTCATAGCTCAATCCTAAGGCTTCCACCGCCTGCTTTGCCCGTCCCTGATCAAAGGCCTGCCCCCAGTAAGCATGCTGCATGATGAACTCACGAGGCTTCTGGAGAATGGCATGATACGCGTAGAGCGCTGCGCCCACGGCGCCGCCGGAGTCACCCGCGGCCGGCTGAATGTAGATCTCCTCAAAAGGCGTCTCGTTCAGAATTCGACCATTGGCCACGCTGTTATAGGCCACACCGCCGGCAAAGGCGAGCTTCTTTGAGCCGGTGCGCGCATGCAGCGCCTTGGCCATGGTGACAATAGTCTGCTCGGTAAAGGTTTGAACGCTGGCTGCCACATCGGCGTAATACTCGTTCTGCTTGACCATGGCATCAGATACCCCGGGGAGCAGGCCCGTGGAGCGGGTGCAGAAATCGTCATTGGGCTTGCGCGGCTCACCCCAGAGATCTGCAAACTTGGAGCTAAACGTTTCCGACATGGAGTAGTGGAAGCTGAAATAATCCATATTCAGCCAGAAGCTGCCGTCATCGCCCACTTCAATGACTTTGCGGATCTTATCGATGTACTTGGGCTCGCCGTAGGGCGCCATGCCCATCACCTTGTATTCACCGTCATTGACTTCAAAGCCCAGGAATGCGGTGAAGGCCGAGTAGAAGAGTCCGAGCGAATGCGGAAAGCGGCTCTCGCTGAATAGTTGAATCTCATTCCGACGGGCGCCATCGCCCCAATCCGCCTTGCCCATGCCCAGAGTGGCGGTAGTCCATTCCCCCACACCATCCACGGTCATCACCGCCGACTCTTCAAACGGCGAGCAAAAGAATGCACTGGCCGCGTGCGAGAGATGGTGCTCCACAAAGATGATGCGATCCCGTGGGACCTTTGTCTTTCCCCGAATGATGTCCTTGATCCAGAGTTTCTCGCTGAACCAGGTAATCATGGCTTCACGAAACGCGGTCATCGACTTGGGAAAGGTGGAGACCAGCGTGGTCATGATTCGCTCAAACTTGGGCAGCGACTTCTCGTAGAAGACAACGTAATCAAGGTCCTCGGGCCCAATACCGGCGGTCTCCAGACAGAACCGCACCGCGTGCTCTGGGAAGCTATTGTCATGCTTGCGGCGGGAGAAGCGCTCCTCTTCGGCAGCCGCGAGGAGTACACCATCCTTGAGGATAGCCGCGGCGGAGTCATGATAGAAGCACGAGATTCCGAGAATGAACACCTAAGACTGCCTCCTGGCATCTTCGAGCGTGAGGTCACGCGTCTCGCGCTCCAGCCAATACGATTCGCGAGGAATGAATCGGAGCTTAAGCGGATCAGATCGCCAGCGGAGGACGAGTCCAATAGGGCCAACGAGCACGAAATAAAAGACCGTGAGCAGCACGCGCGCCTGAAAATTACCCAGCACATGGGCAAAGGCACGCCACTTCTGCCAGGCTATTCTGAGAATGTGAATGATTGTACTCCCGACGCGGCGCTTTCACAGTCGGGTGCGCTCGCGTACGCGAGCGCTAGTATAACTGCCCCAGCCGTACATAATCTCGCGTCGACTCTCAATTGTGCTCGCGATCCGCTCGGTGCGAGATATGTCCCGCACTGCAAACCGGATTGCCTCGGACGGCCCATGGACTCGCGGATCAGCCGTCGCTACGGCCGCACCACGACTCGCACCGCTCTCGTGGCGTCCAGATACTCCTGAGCCGCGTCCTGGACGTTAGCCGTCGTAACCTGCTGAATCTGGTGCACATAGTCATCGAGACTCTGTGGCGCGCCGAGCAGCTCCTGCCCGGAAATTCGACGTGCTTGTGCCAAATTGCGCTCTTCATGAAGATACGTGCGGCCCTCGATGTATCCAGCGGCCATGGCTAGCTCCGCATCGGACACGCCGTTCTCGCGAAGCCGTTGTAGCTCCGAGGCAATGGCGTCCAGAGCTTCATCACACCGGTCCGTGTCTACCGCGGTCGCGATCGAAAATACACCCACGTCTGAAAGTGCCCCATATTGTGCCGAGACGGAGTACGTCAGACCGCGGTCCTCACGCAGCTCACGGCGGAGTCGCCGACCCGCCCGCCCCAGAATGGCCGCCGTGACGGCCAGCCGAAACCGCTCACCCGAATGTAATCCGGGCGTGCAGAAACCCAGCACGATCTGAGCCGTTGTGCGCCCCGCGCGAAGCTCGCGTTGCGCGCCAGTGGACCTCGGAGGCGCCACGAGATCCCGGGGAGAGTCGCCTCCGGGCAAAGCTCCGAGGCCATGCTGAACCTGCTGAACGACGGAATCATGATCCAGACACCCCACCACGGCCAGCACCATATTACCCGCGCGAAAGCGCTCCGAACGGTAGCGCTGGAGTGCGTCCAGGTCAATGGCTCGAACGTTCTCCGGCGTTCCTCCGGGGGAGTGGCGGGCGGGATGCTCTGCGAGCACGAGATCGAAAAACGTATCGCGAGCAAGCTGACTCGCGTCGTTCGCTCGGCGACGGAGCTCCTCAATGACGACGCCTCGAACTTTTTCCAACCGCGAGCCATCAAAGCGCGCATGAACGATGACATCACTGAGCCGATCCAGTGCCACCGTGAGCGCGGTCCCTGGCGCGTCCACGAAGAATCCGATCATCTCGCGTTCCGTACTCGCATTAAATGTCCCGCCTTTGGCCACGATGGGTCCCACCACGTCATCCGGGGTTGGTGCTGTCTCTGTACCCTGGAAGAATAGATGCTCCATCACGTGAGCCGCCCCGGCAGCCGATGCATCCTCGTCACGGGAGCCAGCGAGCACGGCCAAGTTCAGCGCCACGGCCCGCGTTTCCCCGCGCGAGCGTGTGATGATCCGTAAGCCGTTATCCAGGACGGAGATCAGCGCCCCTGGCTCCGACCCATATGGGCTAGAACCGCTACTACTCACCGGGGCTATCCGGAGCCTGGCACGCTCTGCGCCAGCGCGATCTGGAGTGCGGCGCGCGGGAGCGACGCTGCCAATCTTCCCAGAGCCAGCATCCGGAACATCGAGCACGGCGCTCCTGCACGATGCGTTCAGACTCGCGAACGACCGTCATCGCACGCCGGGGAGTGTCACGATGAGCGCCCTGGCAGGATCAAGATACTGTGCGGCCGCGCGCTGCACATCAGCCGCGGTCACGGCTTGGATCTTTGCCACATACTGGTCAATTGGCATGTAGTACCCAAGCGCCAGACCGTCTGAAAGCTCCTGGGCGAGGTCAGACACGGATTCCTGGCGCAGCTCCAGCGCACCCGCAATGGAGAGTTTGGCGTCCAGAAGCTCATCATCGGTGAGCGGCTCAGAGGCTATCCGGCGCAGGTGAGCGGTGATCCGGTCGATCACCGCGGGAACCGCCGCCGGCGGTGATGAAGCGAGAATTTCAAAAACACCCATATCCGTGTACTCGGGGTAGCCGCTGCCCACGTCTAGCGCCAGTCCTAACTCATCCACGATGTCGGTGAATAAGCGTTGCCCCACGCCGCCAAGCACCGCGTTCGCAATCTCAAGCGGGTAGCGATCCTGGCTATTGGAGCCAGCGACCGCGAAACCGTAAATGATCTGTACTTGTTGGGCGGCGTAGGGAACACCAATTGACTGCGCGCTGAGGGAGGGCGGCGGCACCACTGGGATCTGGGGTAGTGGCCCCTGACGCATGCCGGCAAATGCCGCGCCGATTTTTGCAAAGGCCTCCTCACGCTTGATATTCCCGGCAACCGAGACCACCATGTTGCTTGTGACAAAGTACGTGTCGCGATAAGCAATAATCACGTCACGCGTAATATTGTTAATGCTGGCGCGGCTACCGATGGGTAATCGCTCAGTGGGATGACCCTTGGCAATCTCCTGAGCAAAAATCTCCCCCGCGTAGCCACGCGGATTATCTCTCAGTCGATTCAGCTCCTCGAGCACAACTTTGCGCTCCTTTTCAAAGCGGTCCGCAGGGAAGTCTGAATTGACCATCATGTCCGCCATGATGTCTAACCCAATATCAAACGAGTGGTCAGGGACAACGATCTGAAAGTTGATCGACTCCTGACCAGTCCAGGCGTTGCTATAGCCGCCAAGTGCCTCGAGATCTCGATCGAGATCACCCAGATCGGGACGACGCGGCGTGCCCTGGAAGAACATGTGCTCCATGAAGTGAGCAGCGCCAAGGGTCTCATTATTTTCCACACGCGAGCCGCCGCGTATGCCCACCGTAATGGCCACTAGGCGGGAGGACGGGCGCTCTCGAACAACGGTTCGGAGACCATTGGGCAAGCTTGCAATAAACACATCCGGCTCAGAGACAGACTGGGCGTTCGCATCGGAGAGTGGTGTCACGAGACACGCTCCAGCCAGAAGCACGGACGCGCTTGCGCGTCGACAGACATGTGATAGTTCCTTCCCAATCATGGCCGCGTCACCAAGCGCAGCAGCCGATCGCTGCCAAGATAGGTGCGCGCGACCCGCTGAACGTCTTCCGCGGTCACGGATTGCAAACGAGCCTCGAAATCCTCCACGCTTTCCTGAACCCCGACCGCCCAGAGCCCGGCAATTTCCGAGGCACGCGCAAGCGCGGACTCGTTGTCCAGAAGTCGCTGGCCAATGGCCTGGCCTATGGCGCGCTTCAGCTCGTCATCCGTGAGTGGTAATTCCGCTAGCAGATGAAGCTGTTCTTCGAGCAACATCATCACCTCCTCGGCACTGGTGGGCTCTGTGCCGGCCTGCGCGACCAGCGTTCCCGAGTCTGAGGCCGAGCGGGTTGAGGCGGAAGTACCATAGGCGAGACCTCGAATGTCACGAATTTCGTGCATCAGTCGGCCGGTGAACCCATTCAGGGCGGACACCAGGATGGTCAATGGAGCACGATCAAGATGCTGAGCTCCCGGGGTAGCGGTCCCCACGAGCACCGTTGCCTGGTCCGATCCGGCGACGATCTCGGTGCGGCCGGTTGCGCTACGTTCAAAATTCGTGGGATCCGAGGTGCGCTCCGGCACGGTGCCAAAGCCCCCGAACATAGCTGTTACACGGGCATGAACATCCGCATGGGCGTACGGGCTAACTAGCACAATTGACGCGCGATTGGCACCGACGAACGTATTGCGGAAGGCATCCAGCGCATCCGGGGTGAGAGCGTTGAGCCCCTCAATCGTCCCGCGCGGGACTCGGCCCATACTCTGACCGGCAAAAATCGTGCGCTGAAACGTATAGCCCGCAAGTGCTGGTGGCTGATCTTGCAGCTCCACCAACTCCTGCACCGCCAGATCACGCTCCTTGTCAAATTTGAATTCGTCAAATTGGGATCGGAGGAGCGCATCGCTCAGTACATCCAGCGCCACATCAACATCCGCAATTCTGACGGACGTCTGGAACAGCACCGATTCAAACCCGGCGGACACGCCCAGGTCGCTTCCTAAGCGGGTGATTGGCTTGATCAGCTCATCACGAGAGGGTCGGGTCACCGTGCCCTGGAGGTACATGCGCTCCAGCATTTTAGCGGCGCTGTCCGTTGTGTCGTCTTCATAGCGACTCCCTGCTCGGACAACGAGCGCGATTCCCGCAACTCGGCTCTCCGGCCGACGTTCGGTAATCAGCGTTAAGCCATTAGGCAGTACCGAGGACTCAACCATTGAGTCAGCGTGCACCGCGGGAACCTCCGAGCTGGAGATCGTCGCGGCGAGGGTGCAGGCCGCGGCCAGACACATCGCCTTGAAACTGCGTTGTTGGAATAGAGCGGTGGGGCTGGACATACACGAGATCACCCATCATTGAAATCAGGACTCGCGACACTTTAGCCGAGGCTCCGACGATCGGCAAGAAGTCAAGCGGTGAAGCGCTGAACGGAGACATTGGGAACCGATGCATACGTCTGAACGTCAAGCTTGCCGTAGGGCTCGGCACATTGGACCCGCGATCGACGTTAGACAGTACAGATCAGAATTCGGAGCAATCCCCGATGCAGCAAATCAATCCCCGGCCGGAGGCAGTCGAATACCAGCCTCGCAGGATGTTTAATAAGCCACTTGGATGGTTACTCTCCGCCGCGCTGGCAACAAGCCTCACCCTGGGCGGAGCCCACAGAGTGAGTGCTGGTGTCGCCCCTCAGAGCGACACGCTGGCGCGCGTTTCACCCAGCAGTGACGGATTGGCGCAACTTGAAGGCGAGATTCATCCCGTCTGCCTGATTGGCGAGTGGCACGTGGTTAACCTCGCCTCCTACGCACGCTCGGCCATTCAAGTTGGCACGATTGAGAACGCCACCGGACCGTATTACTGGTCCTTCCATCAGGACGGGAGATTCAGCCAGAGCGCTGATATCACCGTGGAAGCGACGTCATCCGCGGGGGACCGGTTCGTTCAACGAATGCTGCTCGTTTCGTCCGGGAACTATCGAGACAGTCGCGACATGGTGCTTACGCTCGATGGAGTGATCGCGACAGGAAATGTGGATGTAACCGTCAATGGTGAGCCTTTTATCCAGGGCGCAGACCCAACGGGACTGACAGCAAGCGATGGATCGCGCATAAGCTACGCCTGTGACGGCGATCGGCTCACCATTCAGCCCGATTTTGGTGACGGACGGGTGGCGCTGATGAACCTGCAGCGATATCGATCGTAGCTGCCCTGATCCCTCTCTATTTCAACAAGGTAGTGTAAATGACACGTAAAATCAGGCCTCAAATGGGTGGCATCATTGCAGTCGTAGTCACCGTCATGCTCGCACCTATGCCGAGTACGCATGCGCAACCCTCTACCTGTTTCGCCGGAAACTGGCGCTCAACGGAGTTGACCGGATACATGCGCTCGGTCTTTGGCGAAGGGCGCACTCCGTTCCAGTCGTCTGAGATTCCCGAGTTCCCCATGGGTACCGCGCCGACCACCCCAGCACTGACCCTCGCTGAAATGAGCGGGTCCATGAATCTCGAGTTCTCCACAATCGATCCAGAGGCATCCGCGAGAATCGGAGGCTCCGTCGGCCGTCTCCATCACTATGCTCATGACTTACGAGTTGTGGCAGTTTCACGAGATGACACCGTCATTGAGACGAACTATCGCGCCTGGCTGATCGGTGGGTACATTCTCCAACCAAACAACATGCTCACAGTGACGCGGGAAAGCGCGGTAGACGGGGAAGCGCTCGTTAAGGTCAATGGGACAGCGCTGGATCCAATTCCCCTGGCGGGGCTCCCGGAAATGGCCGAATCACTTTTCGGGCCAACGGATTACCACTATGAATGTCGAGGCGACCTTCTCTTCTTCTCACCCATCTTGAACGGTATCGAGCTCACGCCACAGGTCTACCAACGCCTGAACTAACCTCATCGGAGCCGAAGCCCGCAACCGCTTTCTCTCTGAGGAGGCATGCCATCTCAGAGAGCCCCTACCTGCTAGTGGCGGCCCGAGACTCGTTCCAGCAGACTTTTGACATCACCTGTCGGCTGATCGCCACTCCAGACGACATACTGATCTGGCCGAACCAGTATGAGCCGAGACTCGTAGGCTTCTCGGCCGCCCGCCTGGGTGTCTCGAACCACCTTGAGCGGTACGCCCAACGACTCAGCCGTCTGCTGAATTTCCGTCACGTGCACGTCCTCTGCGCCAAAAGCACAGAGCGTGTAGTTTGGACCAAGCTCCTCGAAAACGTTTCGGCCAGACGAGAGTGGCTGTGGCGTGAGATGGTGCCCAGCCTGGGCCAGGTATGAATGCTTCCCGTGGATGCTGCACACGCCATCAGGCGGTCCAGCTACCACCGAGGAGCCCTCATAATGCGGCTCATACGCCTGCTGTCGGGTGCCAGAGGTAATCTCAAGCTCCTTCCAGGCCTTCTCGAATTCCGCTCTGTCGTGATCTGGGTTGTAGCGGTCCAGGAACTGGCGGTCGGACTCGATGCCACCCGCGATCATCGCCTCGCCGGTTTCCACAAAGATCGGGCGGCGCTCTTCGCCATAGGAATCCAGGAGCGCATCGCCACCCCAGCCCTGCAGAGCGCCAGCCAGTTTCCATCCGAGGTTCGCCACATCTTCAAGACCTGAGTTGAGGCCGAAGCCGCCATACGGCGGATGGCTATGCGCAGCATCACCGGCGATGAACACTCGCCCCTGCCGATACTGACTAGCCACGGCAATGCGTAGATCCCAGAAGCCCACATGATCGAACACGGCCGGGAACGGGAAGCCCGCCGCCTGCTGGACCAGGCCGTGAAAATCATAATTATCCGTCGTGGTCTCGGCGGGGACCGGAGCATGGAAGAACCACCCCTCGCCCACATCCACACGACCGAAGAACTGCCAGTAGCCCTTCAGCTCCGGGCGAAGCACGCGGTACGTGGTGCGCTCCGGAAATCGCTTGAGCCCTTCATGCAACTCGCGCGAGCGAAATACCGCCAGCACCATGCGTGTATCAAAATCCGCCCCGCCACGATCGATGCCCAGCGAGTCGCGCACCGTGGAACGCGCGCCATCACAGCCCACCACGTACTCAGACTCCAGCACCTGGCACCCGCTCCCATTGACTTCAGCAATTGTGACGCGGGCGCCGCGACCATCCTGCTCAACAGCTTCTGCCGACCAGCCAAACAGGCTGGTTACGCTGGGAAGCTCCGCCATGCGGGCGCGGAGGACGCCTTCCATCTGATATTGTGGAAGCCGATCGTTCTCCTGGAAATAGTATGAACGCACCACTTCGCGGCCGGGCGGGGCAAACCAGTACTCGCTCATGAGGTCGTGGTAGGCTGTGATCCCACCAATTGGGTACCCAGGAGGCATCACTCGTGACGCGCGCAGCTCATCCACAATGCCCCAGAAGTAAAAGTGCTCCAGGGTACGCTGGGTAAGATTCTGGCCTTTGGGGATCCGCTGCGGCGTCAAGTGCCGCTCCACCAGCGCGCACGAGATCCCCCGAAGGCCCAGCTCCACGGCCAGAGCCACGCCCACGGGCCCTCCACCAACAACGACCACTTGGTACTGATGTGCCATTACCATCCCCTGCCAGAACTGCCGAATGAACTGTTCTCGTACTGGCGGAGGCGCATGGGAGTCGAACCCACCCGCGACCGCTCAGGCGGCCGCGCTACGGTTTTGAAGACCGCGGGACCCACCGGGACCCTTGCGCCCCCTCGTTCAGAACCATTGCAGCGCTGAGCGATTGGCGGATTATACCAACGCACCATCGGAAGTCATCGCACCTCCAGGAGCCGGTCAAACTCAAGTGTGCCGAGATGGCCTGTAATCAACGATCACCTCGACCCACCACATCAAGGACTGTTCTCAGACGGCGCGCACAATTCGGGACATTGTGACGGGGTGCTATGGTGCATTCAGCTCCGCGCGACCGTGGAGAATTCTCCCACGTTGTGGTAGCAAAGCGTTATGTTTATTGCAGCATGTCGGCTGGAGTTGGAGCTGCCTGCCAGCAGCTCACTGAAAGACAAGCGTCAGGTGCTACGTTCGGTGATCGCGCGAACGCGGAACAGGTTCAATGTGGCGATCGCGGAGGTGGATTCGCAGGAGAGCTGGCGCAACGCGGCGCTTGGCCTCGTCTGCGTGAGCAACAGCGCAACCCACGCTCGATCAATGATCGAAGCCGTCGCGGCCTACATCGACGAATCACGCATTGACGCCATCACCGGAGAAATGGCAATTGAAATCTCAGCCGCGCTCGAGTGATCCTGAGCACACTTCTTGCAATGGCGCAACAAAACCACCTCGAAGCCAGTGGGACACGGGGTAATGGACGGAAATCAGAATGAACGGCTCCGGCGGGAGGATGCAATCGACTCGCACAGCATCGAGTGGGCGATAGAGGAATACGCCGACCGCCTCTACGCGGTGGCGCTGCGAATCACTGGCTCGCCGGAAGATGCGGAGGACGCAATTCAGGAGGCCTTCATTGCAGCGCTCCAAGCACGTGAGTCCTTCCGCGGCACAGCCAGCGTCGCCACGTGGCTCCATCGTATTGCGGTCAATGCCGCGCTAACCTGCGTGCGTCGGCGCGAGACGACTGAATACCTGAGTGATGATGGCATGCTTGAGATCAACATCCGCGACTGGTCGATTGATCTTGAAGCGGATGCGGAGCGGAATGAGCTCCGTGCGACCATCCATGAAGGGCTAAAACGCATCGAGCCGGACATACGTGCCGCTGTCGTCTTACGAGACGTGGAGAGCTTCAGCGCTGGAGAGGCCGCACAGATCCTCGAGATCACGGAATCAGCACTCAAGTCTCGTCTGCATCGCGGACGACTACTACTCCGCCGATACCTCGCTGACGCGCTGAGCGAACGCTAAGCGGCTGCGTCGCAAGTAGCAGAGCCGCATCC
>JBJXFJ010000552.1:0-13566 GCA_046154735.1 Chloroflexota bacterium
TACACGTCGTGACTGTTCATGTCTCAAGGGGTGTTCACCGCAGAGACTCAGAGACGCCGAGATGCTGCGTCGTTCTCTCTGTGCCTCCGCGTCTCTGCGGTGACTATCCGCCCCATGGAATCTGAACGTCTACTTCACTGGGGCTCGCTTTACCGGTGCCGGCCCAGTACGCTAGGCTCAGGGCACGTAACAAGTTGGAGCGAGAGCGTATGCCAAATATCGGCATTTGTATTCCCACCGCCACCGCGGACGTTCAGCCTGAGACCGTGGTTGAGTACGGACGTCGGTCTGAGCAGGCTGGCGCGGATTCTGTCTGGACCATTGATCGACTTGTCTGGAACAACCCTGAGGCGTTGATGAGCCTGGCCGCCGTGGCAGGCGCCACCTCCCGAGTCAAGCTCGGCACGTGTGTGCTGCTGGCACCGCTACGCCGACCAGCGGAGCTTGCCAAGCAGGTTTCAACATTGGATTACGTCTCCGGTGGTCGAGCCATCCTTGGCTTAGGGGTGGGCAGCCGTCAAGATGATTTTGACGTCATGGACACACCCCTCAATCAGCGTGGCGGCCGGACCGAGGAAGCGATAGGTGTGCTGCGCGCGGCTTGGAGCGGGGAGCCATTGAAGGTAGACGGGAAGTACTACTCGTACGATGTGGGCCCCGTGGGTCCCGCGCCGATCAACGGCCGCATCCCCATTTGGCTTGGCGGCGGCGCCGATGCGGCCCTCCAGCGCATTGCTCGGGTGGGGGATGGTTACATCGGTAGCCCAGGCGGCGGAATGGAGCGCTACAAGGCGAGCTGGGCAAAGATTGTGAGCTACGCACAGGAGATCGGCCGCGATCCCTCGACTATCCACAATTGCATGCTTGTGTATGCGTGTGTGGACCCGGATCGCGAGCGCGCTGAGAAAACCTCGCTGGATTTCCTGCATTTCTACTACGGCCCCCAGCGGTCCGATCTCAGTAATTCACTCATCGGTCCGGCGGATGCCTGCGTGGAAAAGGCGAAGGAGTTCCTGGACGCTGGCGCTGAGACTCTGATCATTGGCTCGTACACGTCCGATTTGAATCAGCTTGACCGTCTGCTCAATGACGTGGTGCCGAGATTGATGTAGCCATTCACGGTGGGATGGCCTGGAGTGATCATGAAAGTCAGACTAACTCGGATGCTGAGGAGGCTCGTCCTGGCCGGACTTCTCAGCATCGCCATCAATGCGTGGGGACAGGCGGTCCAGGCGCAGGAGTATCCAGATTTCTATGGCACGGTGGTCGCGGCGGATCGTGAGCTGGGCATCCTCGTGATCCAGGTGGATCGCGGCGAGGACGTGCTTGTGCACGTGGACCACCTGGGCGAGGCGCCCTGGATTGAGGGAGCCTTTCAGCTGGACAACGTGGTGCTATTGCGCACGCAGCGTGTGGGCGCGGACTACCGGGCCATAAGCTGGGAAGAGGCGCGGAACGGGCGCGAGCGATTCGGCGGCTAGGCGGCTCGGATGAATCACGCGAGATTGCCGTGGACACCGTCTTCGTAGTTCACGATTGATGGAGGGGTTATGGGTACACTTAATGGCCGTGTCGCGTTGATCACGGGCGGGGGTCGTGGCATTGGCCGGGCCATGGCTCTGCGCTATGCGCGCGAGGGCGCCACACTGGTCATTGCGGATCTAAATGAGAAAGATGCCGCGGCTGTTGCTGACGAGCTGCGCGCGGCAGGTGCCGCGGCTCTGTCACTTCGAGTCGATATTGCCGACCCTGACGCCAGTGTCAGGATGGTGGAGCGAGCGGTCGCAGCATTCGGGCGGTTGGACATTCTTGTCAACAATGCCGGTGTGGTGCGCGTGAACCCGCTCTTGGAAGTGAAACCTGAAGACTGGGACTTCGTCCAGAACGTCAATGCCCGCGGATTGTTCTTCGCTCTTCAGGCCGGCGCACGGCAGATGATGGCGCAAGAGCCGCTGGTTGGCGGCCGACCCAGCGGCAAGATTATTAATCTGGCCTCAATTGCCGGTCGCGGTGGGCGGCCGATGTTTGCGGCCTATGCGGCCAGCAAGGCCGCGGTGATCAGTATTACCCAGTCCGCGGCCATGGGTCTGGCGCCCAAAGTGACCGTGAACGCCATCTGCCCGGGCGTGGTGGATACTGCCATGTGGGCGCTCATTGATGAGCAATGGACGGAGCTGGAAGGGTTGCCCACCGGGGATGCCTGGAAGCAGCGCATCATTGGAATTCCGATGGGCCGGCCGGAAACCCCTGAAGACCTCGTGGGCATGGCGGTATTTCTGGCCGGCGCGGACTCAGATTACATCACCGGCCAAGCCTACCAGGTGGATGGTGGCATGGTGATGACGTAAGACGGAATTCAAAATGCAAAGTGCAAAATGCAAAAAGGGTTCTGACGCACACACCGACCGATTTTTGCATTTTGCATTTTCAATTTTGCATTCCGCGAGGCATCTAGTGTTGAAAGATGTCCTTCAGCGTCGCCAGATCCACATTTCCGCCGTTCACATAACGGATCACGCGCCCTTCCTTCTCACGCAGCCGTTCCACCGCGTCGGGAATCTCGGCGGCGATTTCAGTAGGGATGACGACCACGCCATTCACATCCGCGTGGATGAGGTCCCCGGGATATACGGTGAGTCCACCCACGGTGACCGGGATGTTAGCCGCGCGGAAGGTGTTGTTCCCGTGGGAGACGACTCGGCCAGGAGCGAAGTACTGGAAGCCCAGTGCCTTCACCTCATCCACGTCACGCACACCGCCGTTAGTAATGAGTCCCTTCACACCGAACGCACGGGCCGTATTGGCCATCACTTCGCCAAAGTGGCAGGAGTGGGCTGGATGTGGACTTGCATCCTGGAGCACGCA
Organism: Chloroflexota bacterium; assembly: GCA_046154735.1. Taxonomy (GTDB): domain Bacteria; phylum Chloroflexota; class UBA6077; order UBA6077; family JACCZL01; genus CAVXYC01. The sequence goes on from JBJXFJ010000552.1 coordinate 2,866, forward strand.
CACCGTGGGTGCTTCCGCAGCGGCGATGGCGTCCAGCCAGAGGAAGAACCCGTCCCGATTGGGCGGGGCTCCCGGGGTCATTGTGTCGCCAATGGCGGTGACCGCGTAGCCAACAAGCGGCCCCAACTCCGGAAATAGGCATCTGATGTTCATGTCCATGTAGCCCGTGGTGCGGTCTCGAACCTTGAACATCTCGATCGCATTCGCAATCGTGGCGCTATCGATGCCACGGAGCGTCTCGAGCAGCTCAGGGGAAATACGTGGACTCATTGATCCTCCAGATAGACGGTGCCATGCTCAGTGCGAGATCGTAACGCAATCAGGCCGCTCGAAGCGCCTCGTGGAGATAGATAGCGTACCAACATCGTGCTTACGACCGGCGTTGGGCTCAAGCCGACAGGGAATTGATGGCACCAGTGCGTTGATAGGATGTTGAGTCAGGCGGAGCGTCTTCGTTTCTCGAGTACAACGGCGACGGCCCGATTGACTTGCTACAATGCCCGCGCCGAGCCCGGATGTGGAGGCCCCAGAGCATGGACCAACTGACCGCTGACCAGCAGACACGTGTGCGCGCCTTTATTCAGGAGCGCGCTCAGGAGATTGTGGACTTCACCGCGGCATTGGTCCGCGCTCCAAGCATGAATCCGCCGGGAGATGAGCGGGCCGCCGCCGCGGTGGCGCTGGAGTGGATGGGGCGTCTTGGGCTCCAGGGGGCAGAAGTCTGGGCTCGCACCGAAGAGCGCCCGAATATTGTGTTTCGGTTGCCCGGACGGTCGGGCGGCAAGACGTTGATGCTGAGCGGTCATCTGGATACCCGGCCCATTGGCGAGCTACGTGAATGGCGAAGTGATCCCCATGAGCCGACAATTCGAGACGGGAAGATGTTCGGCCTGGGCAGCAGCGATATGAAGGGTGCTGTGGCGGCAATGATCTATGCCACGGCGGCGTTGGCAGCCTCCGGGCAGGAGCTTGGCGGTGACGTGCTGCTTGCCTTTACGGCCGATGAGGAGACCGGCAGTGGTGCTGGAGCGCAGTATCTCGTGCGCGAGCGCGGATTGCGCGCGGACGCTGCGCTCATCGGTGAGCCGCAGAGCATTCATGAGCCGTTTGAGTCGCTCCCGCTGGTGTCCCGAACCGGGTGTAGCTTCATGGTGCGGATCTTTGGAACTCAGGGGCACAGCAGTGTCTCTGACCGCATTCACATGGTCAATGCCATCCAGAAGATGGCCTGGGTGCTGGACCGGATGGCGCGCGAGTGGCGGCCGAGCTTCGCGCCGCATCCGCTCTGCTCCTTTGGTCCTACGGTGAACGTGGGCATGATTGTGCGCGGTGGGGTCAGTTTTGGTATCTACCCTGGATTTGCGGAGTTTGGCGTGGAGGTCCGCACGATCCCAGGCATGACCCCGGAAGCGATTCGCGCCGACGCGGAGTCATTTCTTCAGGCGCTCGCAGCAGAAGACGCCGACCTGAAGTGGGAGTTTGCCTACAATCGCGATCCCTCGCTGTATACCCAGCCAACGGTTGTCTCGGAAGATGAGCCGCTGGTAAGGCACGTCCTTGATGCGGCGGAGCAAGTATTAGGACGGCGCTTGCCGTTCACGTATTTCCCGGGTGGCACGGACGCCAAGGAGTTTCAGGGATTCGGCGGTGTGCCCACGCTGCCCGGCTTCGGCCCCGGCCTGCTCACGGTAGCGCATGGCCCCAACGAGTTCGTGCACATCCATGCGCTTGCCCCGGCCGCGGAGGTGTATGCACTGACAGCCATGGCGTACCTGCGGAATGGCGAGTGACGGCGGCTGAGCGCAATTGCTCCGCTCATGTTCCCCGGAGTGAGGTGAGCGCCGTCCAGCGATTGCTGCGCCGCGGCTGATTCAGACAGGACACTTGGGCTGAGAACCGACGAACATTCGTGTTCAGATTGCCCCAGCATCACGCAAGGACTCGATTTCTTCGACGGAGTAGCCGGCGTAGTCCGTCAAGATTTCCAGGGTGTGTTCACCCATGGTGGGACCGCGATGATGCTGCACCTGGTCACCACTGAATTTTATCGGTGCGCCCGGGACGCGAAGCGTCGGGAAGGCTGGGTGCTTCAACGCCAGAATCATGTCATCTTCAGTGACCTGCGGGTCGGCCAGGGCTTCTTCTACGGAGTTAACGGGACCGCACGGGATCTTGCCACGAAGGAGCTCAAGCCATTCCGCGGTCGTCCTCTGTTGGGAGAGCTCCTTGAGAAGCGGGACCAAGAGTTCCCGATGCTTGAGTCGCGCGGCGTAGGAATCAAAGCGTGGGTCCACGGCCAGCTCGGGTGCGCCCATGATGGTCACGAGTCGACGATAGAACTCTTCCTTGGCACACATGACCACCATGTAACCGTCCCGAGTAGGCAGTACCTGGGACGGAATCATGGATGGGTGAGATGAATCCGGGGTGCGGGTTGGCTGATAGCCCATGGTGAGGTGCCAGGCGCCGGGATAACAGAGTTGAGCGATGGCCGCGTCAAAGAGGCTCACGTCCACATCGCCCCCGTGGCCGGTTCCACGAGCGCGCAGGATAGCGGAGACCATGCCCAGGCTGGCCATGACGCCGGCACTGAGATCAACGAGCGAGAGCCCCGATTTCTGTGGTGGCGAGCCAGGCTCGCCGGTGAGGCTCATCCAGCCAGCGTACCCCTGCATTACGTAGTCATATCCGGGCTCACTGGCTCTGATTCCGGATCGACCGTAGGCTGAAAGTGAGCAGCACACGATGGATGGTTTCACCGCGCCCAAGGTCGCGTAATCCAGACCCAATTTTGCGGGCAGATCGCCACGCAGATTGTTAAAGACACCGTCCGCACAGAGTAACAGGCGATGGAGCGCCGCCTGTCCCCGTGGGTGCTGGAGGTTCAGAGTGATGCTCTTCTTGGTGCGGTTGAAGGTCTGAAAGAACACGCTATCACCAGGAATGGCGTACGGCGGAACGGACCGACCCACATCCCCTTCGCCCCCTGGAGTCTCCACCTTGATAATCTCCGCACCTAGATCGGCAAGCATCATGGTGGCCCAGGGACCAGCGCCATATTGCTCAACGGCGATGATCCGGACCCCTTGGAGTGGTGGCGGAACGCGAGACATGGGTCACCTTCATCCTATTGATCGCCAAGCAACAAGTTACCGAGAGCGCGATCGCAATCATTACGAAGTTGCTACAATGGGCGTGCCCCACTATACTCGCGGGGACTTCCAGGCCCGTCTTCTACTGAGAGGGACGCTATTCGCGATTATGCACGGCGCGGCCAAACGGCCACCCCGGCCCGCCGACCCAATAGCCGACCGGCTCCCACGCCCGGCCGCGGGCGCACCGGTCAGCGGTTCATTGGGCCCATTGTACTGGGCCTGCTCATGATTGGATTCGGAGTGCTCAGCGCTCGGCTCATGTCCCCCGCGTCTGAGCCACAGGCCGTATCGCTGACAAGCGATGCGGTTGTTGAGCCCACGGCCGGCACCCCTGCCGGACCCGTGGTGGCGGCCGGTGCGCTTGATCCCATGCTGGCGCTGGCCGAGGCGATCCAGCGGGAGATCGGTGGGTCCAGCGGACGCTTCGGCATCGCCATTAAGGATCTGGGATCGGGCCAGACTCTAGTCATGAATGACAAGATGTCATTCTCAGCAGCCAGTCTCTTCAAACTGCCGGTCATGTACGAGGTATTTCGTCAGCGACAGATTGGCAACATCAACTTCGACGCGGAGCTGGTGGTGACGGACGCGGTCGCGCAATACGATCTTGGAACGCTGGCCTGGCCGGTGGGTACGCGGGTGACCGTGGGCACGGCTCTGGAGCGTATGATCACGGCCAGTGACAATGTTTCAGCGGTGATGCTGCTTTCACTGGTCGGCGCCAATCAGATCAACCAGGAGATGGCGGCGCTCGGGCTAGAGTCAACCTCCATTGGTGGGAGCCGCCTTACGACGTCGGCACGTGACATGATGACGCTCATGGAGATGATCACCACCGGCAAGGCGATCGATGAAAAGACGAGCGCGGAGATGCTTCACTTGATGCGGCGTCAGCTCGTTCGCAACCGCATTCCCGCGCTACTGCCCCCGGAGACGCCGGTAGGCAATAAGACCGGAAATTGGGAAGAATTCGCGCATGACGTGGGTATGGTGTTCTCTCCCAGGTCAACCTTTGCTATTGCCGTGCTTACCCAGGGAGCCGGTGAGGCAGACTCCGCGCACGCCACCATCGCTCGGATTGCGCGGATGACTTATGACCAGTTCAACCGGCCGGAGCTCATGACCTCGCCACTCAGAATGCCACTTGAGACGGCGCCTACCTACGCATCGGCACCGCGAATTCCAGCCAATGCCCGGGTGCCCACGTTCAACGGGCCGCCCTCCGCGGCGAACCAACCCGGAATTCCGGCAGCGGTGACTCAGCAGCAGGTGAATCAGGCCGTGCGCCAGGCAACCCCGGCGCCCCGGCCGTCCGGGGCGCCGGCTCAAGCGACGGCCGCCTCAGCGGCGCCCTCCTCCGCGGCCCGGTCCACTGGGGCTCCAGCCCCGGCTGCTCCTGTTGCTCCCCCTGCGCAGACGCAGCCCACGCCCATGCCCATGCCCACGCCTCTTGGCTACGACATTGTCCAGCGCCGAGTACGAGAAGCGCAGCAGACTGCCGCGGCAACCCAGGCTCCTGCGCAGCCGCGCGCACCCACGCCGGCCGCGGCACAGCCCACTCAGAAGCGCGTCTAAGGCGTGGGGTGCTCGCCCGATGGATTCCGATGTTGGCCGGAGAGTGACTCAGGTGAATGGAGAGAACAGGCCGGGCGCTGAAACAAGCTCCGTCCTGGCCATTGACATTGGTGGTACCAAGATGGCCGCGGCCGTGGTGGACTCGTCTGGCGCCATTTACGCTGAGCGCCAGACGCCGACGCGGGCTGTCTCCGCGGACGCCCTCTTCCAGAGGCTGGTGAGCCTCTGTGACGCGGTGCTCCAGGAGAGTCAGACACGCGTCGATACGCTTGCGGGTATTGGCGTAGGGTGTGGTGGGCCGATGCGCTATCCGGAAGGAGCCGTGTCACCACTGAATATCCCGCTCTGGCGTGAGTTCCCCCTGCGAGCGCGTCTCCAGGCCCAGTACGGGCGACCGACAGCTGTGGACAATGATGCCAAGGCCTATGCACTGGGTGAGTGCTGGATCGGTGGGGGGCAGGGAGCTCGGTCGGTACTGGGCATTGTGGTCTCGACCGGTGTGGGTGGAGGCGTCGTCGTGAACGGCCGATTGGTGCACGGAGCCCACGGTAATGCCGGGCACATCGGCCACGTGTCAGTCTCCGCTCGCGGGCCCCGGTGCATCTGCGGTGCGCTGGGCTGCTTGGAGGCGATTGCCTCGGGGCCGTCGCTCGTGCGTCAGGCACAGCGCCTCGCGACACGGACTGGTGAGCCGCTTCCAGTTGGAATGACAGCCGTGGATCTCGAGCAGCGCGCTCGAGAGGGGGATGAGCCTGCGCGTACGCTGTTTCGCCAGGCGGGCACGGCACTTGGACGGGGCATTGCCGCCGCGGCCAACCTGATCGATCTGGACAGGGTGGTGATTGGCGGCGGTGTTTCTAGAGCCTCAGATCTCTTCTGGCCGTCGCTCCAGCGCGCGCTGACACGCGCGGCGAGGCTTGATTTCACCCGAAATCTCGATGTTCGTGTCTCAACCCTCCGCGTTTCCGCCAGCCTGGCCGGCGCCGCGGCGCTGATCTTCTTGAGTGATGAGTGATGAGTGATGAGTGATGAGTGATGAGTGATGAGAGGCGGTACACAGTACCGGTAGCCAGGACACTCGCGTCTCAGCACTCCGTCAGTGCCACGGCCAGGGGACGCTGCGCCGTGACCCGATGATGGGGTAGGTGCGGACCTCAAGCGCTCGTTGGATGCGATCAAAGAAGATTTCTACCTCAATCGGATCAAGGAGCTCGCTGAGCACGCTGCGCATACGCGTGCAGCGATCTGGATCCGCTGAAAAGCGCTCCAGATCCTGCAAGAGCAGATCAGGAATGGCTTCGCCCCCAAAATCCCAGATTACCGTGCGAAGTTTGCCTTGAGGATGAAACGTTAAGCCGTGATCAATGCCCCAGATGATGCCGTCCACGCCCTTCAAGCAATGGCCACCCTTGCGGTCGGCATTATTGGCAATCAGGTCAAAAAGGGCGATGCGCTGAAGCTGTTCGGCAAAATCGGCCTTGTACTGAAAGAAGTCAGCCCCACGGTCATGTTCCACAAAGTGTTGAACAGTCCCTATTCCATAGGGTCCATCACGCACCACGGTGGGGGGAATGAATTGCCAACCCAGGATGCGGCTGGCCAGGTAAGCGGCGTACTCGCGCTTGTAGAGGGTTCCGTTCGGGAAGTCCCAGAGTGGCGATTCGCCGCGCTTGGGCTTATACACCGCGATTGCCTCGGGTTCGCCCTCAAGCTTGAGCTTCACCGCAAAGGTGTAGTTGGAGCTCCACGGGATCATCTCCATTGCCTCAACGGTGCCATGCCGCAAAATGCGCCGGAGCCGCTTGGGCGGCAGGCCGGGCGCCGGATGCTCAGAGCGTAGGATAGAGTCCGCGGGTCGTTTCGGTTCAGCCATGGAGGTCGTTCATGATGGGTCGCCTGATGCTGCCACATTTTAGCCGTCTGGTGAACCTGCCGGTAGATTCAGCCGGTGCGCCGTGAACGCTGCTCCGTTGGGCCAACATTTAGATCGCCTATTTTACCCGTGACGCGACAGACGCGACAGACGCGACAGGCGGTGGAGTCACGGTATCATAGCGGGAACCCTCCGCTTATGATCTAGCGGGACCGTCCCTTCGTAGATATCCAATGAGTACGCGGTGTTGAACCAGACCCTGGAGCCCAGCGACGAGGCGCTTATGCGTCTCGTGCAACAGGGCAACGCGCCGGCGTTGGAGACCATTTATGAGCGTCACCATCGCCTCGCTCTTGGCTTAGCGTATCGGATTGTCGGGTCGAAAGAGTCCGCTGAGGAAATCGTGCAGGAGTCATTTCTCACCGTGTGGCGATTGGCGAGCTCGTACCACGTTGAGCGTGGCAAAGTCCGAGACTGGCTGCTGCAGATAGTGCGTAACAGAAGCATTGATCGCCTCCGGCGAGCTCGTGGTGTGGGCACTATGACTGAGCTTGACCCGGCGATGCCGGACCAGCATCTTCCCGAGGTCTGGATGGAAGTGGCGCAGGCAGAGCTCCGAGGTGAGGTGAGCGCCGCGTTGGCGCTCTTACCCGCGGAGCAGCGTGAGGCCATTGATCTGGCATATTTCGCGGGACTCAGTCAACAGGAGATCGCGGAGCGCACCGGGGCACCGCTCGGCACGGTGAAGGGCCGTATGCGCCTGGCTATGGAGAAGCTGCGCCAAACCCTCTGGACACGCGCGCCGCACTTTGAGGAACAAGCGTGAGCCGCCGATACGATCCGCCTCTCTCCCCTCATGATGAGCACATGGAGGAGCTGGCCGCTGCGTATGCTCTGGACGCCGTGGACTCGGGAGATCGTGAACAATTCCTGGATCATCTCTCTGGCTGTAGCCAATGTGCCGCGCTCGTTCGGGACTATCACGCCCTCACCCTGGCATTCCCGCTCAGCGTCGACGAGATGGATGGCTCACCTGGTCTGAGAGACCGAGTCTTCGCCGCTATTGAAGCTGACACACGGGCGCAGCCCCGAATCTTCCAGCCCAGTGCGCCCCAGTCGATTGATGCGCGGCGCGGGAGCAAGTCTCCGCTCTGGGGCCTGGCCGTGGCAGCGCTTCTCGTCGTTACACTCGGTATGGGCTACTGGAACGTGCGCTTGCAGTCAGAGCTTCGTCAGGTTCAGCAGACCGCCGCGCTCGAGCAGGACTTTGTGGCCGCGTTAGCCGCCGGTGCCCAGAGGCACAGTCTGAGCGGAACAGCGGAAGCGCCACGGGCGCACGGCGCGGTGGTGCCGGATCCAGCGGGCGGGCAGCCGTTCTTACTGGTGGGGGACTTGCCGGATCTGCCAGGCGATCGTTCGTATCAGGCCTGGGTTGTTGGCGCCTCGGGACCGGTGGATGCCGGTGTACTGCCAGCCGGAGCGAGGGGGCATCTCTCTCGGCTCAATCGGGCACCGCGGCCTGGAGACACCGTGGCGCTCACCGTTGAACCGGCCGGTGGTGTCTCGGCGCCCACGGGCCAGATTGTCCTCGCGGGGGTAATCTGAGTCTCGGGCCTCGCCCGTGAGCGCCTCAGCCACACGGTCTTGATCGCCGGAGCATTTAATCACTCGGTGAGGCTCGCCAATATTCTCGGACTTCCCGTTCGTAGCCGCGCGGGTTGGTCCTCATTGATGCGGTGCGTCATGACGAGGAACTTGGCGAAAAGCAAGCGGTTCACGTTCAGTCCGTGTTCTTCCGACTTTACGAGCTCGGAGAGTGTGACCGTAGCGCCAGGAAAGTCTTTCATCATTGCCTCCCGAGCCGCGTTCGGCTCCCATGGCTCTCCAAATGCAACCGGCGTGCCAAGATGGCATTTCCCGCTCGGATACAATGAATCAAAGTCAGGAGGCAAGGGGCATGGTTACTATCAAGGGCTTGAACCACGTGGTGCTCTGGGTGCGAGATGCGCAGCGTTCAATGGCGTTTTACCGCGATGTGCTGGGCTTTATCCCGAAAGATGCATCGCATCCCCAGCGAGTTTTCATGAAGGCCAATGGCAGTGGTAATCACCATGATCTGGGGCTCTTTGGAATTGGGAGTGACGCGGAGGGTATTCCGCACGGCCGGCATGTGGGGATGTATCACGTGGCCTGGGAGCTGGCGGAAGTGGAACAGGTAAAAGAAGCGCGTGAACGCCTCCTGGCGGCCGGCGCCTATGTTGGCGAGAACGATCACGGGAACAGCCTGAGTATCTATGCTCAGGATCCAGACGGAAACGAGTTTGAAGTATTCTGGAGCATTCCGCGGGAGGAGTGGGAGACTCGCGGCCAGTTCAATCGGCCGCTTGATATCGATGGCGAAATTGCTCGGCGGAAGGCTGCCGTTTAGGGGAAATCCAGCGTGGATGTTGAGTTACTCGTGGCGGCGGCCTGCTCGTCCGCTACCACGAGTAACTCAAGGACTCGCTTTATTCCTGATCGTACGCCTGCTTCAACAGGTTCAAATCGATCTTCTTCATTTGGAGCATCGCCTGCATGACTCGGCCCGCTTTTGCCTGGTCTTCATCCTGCATCATTTCACCCAGGGCTCTGGGGACGATCTGCCAGGAGAGTCCAAACTTATCCTTGAGCCAGCCGCATTGCTGAATTTCCCCACCCGCTGAGAGCTTCTCCCAGTACTCATCCACTTCTTCCTGCGTTTCACAATCGACAAAGAGTGAGATCGCTTCAGTGAACTTGAAGTGCGGCCCGCCGTCAAGCGCCATAAGCGGCTGGCCGTCCAACTCGAAGACCGCGGTCATGACCTTACCGGCCATCTCCGGTACCGCGTCCGGGAAGCGATTGAGACTCACGAGCTTTGAGTTCTTGAAGATTGAGATGTAGTAGTTCACTGCCTCCTCGGCATTGTTATCAAACCAGAGGAAAGGCGTAATCTTCTGTGAGCTGAACATCAATAGGACTCCTTCAATGTTGCGTTCAGGAACGGAGTGTATCCGCCCGGGCATCGTCTAGTGAACGAACAGGCGAACGTGAAATCGACATCGTCTCACGCGACTCGAAGGGAGTGTGGGGATGTGATTGGCTGGGTTCAGGCCGGAGCGATTTGAAGTGGACGGGAGACCCGGGTGCTGATTCCCGCGGCGATGAATCCCATGATGGCCGCGATGACGAACGCAGCCTGGTAGTCACCTAGCCAGACGCGCGCGAGGCCGCCCGCGTAGGATGCGAAGGCCGCGCCAATCTGGTGGCTGCAGAAGATCCAGCCAAACACGGTGCCCACGGACGCGCGGCCGAACCGATCGGCTGTGAGCGCAACAGTAGGTGGCACCGTGGCCACCCAGTCCAGGCCGAAGATGATGGCGAACGCGGTGAGCCCAACGGGCTCATTCACCAGCGGAAGCAGGATCAGCGCGGCGGAGCGGAGTCCATAGTACACAGCGAGGAGCATGCGCGGGTCATACCTGTCGGTCAGATAGCCGGAGGCCAGGGTGCCAATGACGTTCATCCCGCCCAGGAGAGCCAATGCGCCCGCCGCGGTGTACTCAGAAAATCCATGCTCCACAGCGTGCGGCACCAGATGCGTGCCAATAAGTCCGTTCGTGGTGACTCCACAGACAAAGAAGCTCCCCGCCAGGAGCCAGAAATCGCTGGTCCGCAGCGCATCCTGCATGCGCGTTGCCGGTTCCGTGAGCACGGCCGACCCGGCGGCATCCGGGCGCCAGCCAAGTGGCTTGAGCCCAAGATCAGCCGGTTGATCCTTCACCAGAAAGATGGTGAGCGGGAGGACGATGATGCCCATGAAGGCGAGTGATAATCCGATGGGAGCGCGCCAACCATAGGTAATGGTGAGGCCCATCATGATGGGTATGAAGATGAGCTGGCCCGCCGAAACCCCCGCGCCGAGCAATCCGGTGGCCAGGCCCCGGTTTGAGATGAACCATCGATTGGCCACCGTGGCGCCCAGCACGAGCGCCAGTGCGCCCGTTCCCAGACCAATGATGACACCCCACCACAAAATGAGCTCCCAGAGCGTGCCCACCGTGAGTAAGCCGGCCGCAC
>JBJXFJ010000557.1:0-4350 GCA_046154735.1 Chloroflexota bacterium
GTGATGGGTGACGGGTGACGGGTGACGGGTGATGAGTGATGAGTGATGGGTGATGGGTGACGGGTGACGGGTGACGGGTTGAGGAAGACTTCCACTCATCACCCATCACTCCGCTGGTGTCCAGGTCACGATACCGGTGTAATTGGGCTCCCAGCTAAATGCGTAGCGTCCATTCCGTTCAATAAGCCGCTCTTCAATAGTGGCGCGCAGTTTCTGATCCTTCGCACCGCCGGGTTGTACCCAGGTCTGGGTACGTCCATGTCCCATGGCTTCATCCACACCGCCAAACGTCTGGGAGCGCGAGGCCACCAGGCGTACCTCGTACGGTCGGTCACGGGCCAACAGGAGCGCAAGGAAGTCACGTAGATTGGGTAGTGTGGCTCGCGGCTCGCCATGCACAGCCGGCCAGAGCTGATCGATACCCCAGGTGGGATTGCGCCAGCGGAGCATGGCCACGCACAGCCGGCGGGCCGACGCCTCCATGGCGTCCACAAAAGGACCGATGTGCTCAATGTCATAACCCACGTTGCAGATCAACGCGACATCAGCGGTTGGCGCGCCGGACGTGGGCCAGCGTGCCTCAATGGACCGTACATTCGCGATGCCATGCTCATCCATTGCCTGGCGGAGCACACCCAGCATGCCAGGGGACGCATCCAACGCGATCACGTCACCAGCGATGAGTGCAATGGGTAGCGCGTAACGCCCTCCACCGGCTCCGATATCCAGCCAGGTTTCGCCGGGCTGGACCAGTGAGCGTAGGATCTCCAACCCGGCATCACCAGTGCGTCTCGGGTCATCACGGAACCGCTCCGCCATGGGCGCGTAGAAATCCGAACCGTCCGGGACTTCACGGAAGCGATCTACCTGCTCCCGGTTCAATCGCACCCGATCCGCCCAGGATCTGAGCACCATATCAATGGGGGGGCGCAATGGATCCATCATGGCCGTGTTGTACCACAGGTTCGCGAGGCGCGAGGCGCGAGGCGCGAGGCGCGAGGCGCGAGGCGCGAGGCGCGAGGCGAGAAGCGAGAGGCGCGAGGCGCGAGGCGAGTGAAGTCGCCATTGTCGTGTAACTCATCACCCATCACCCATCACCCATCACTCATCACCCATCACTCGTTTCTCCCGCCCATGCTAGACTCCTCGTGTGACCTCACACACGGGGTGGAATGAGGCGGCAGCGTCGCCACCGGGGGAGATTCGACTCGGGACACAGGGCTGGAGCTACCCGGAATGGGTGGGGCCGTTCTATGCGCCGGGTACCCGCCAGACCGATCTGCTCCGCCAGTATGCGCGGGTGTTTGACACCGTGGAGCTGGATACCACGTTCCACGCCATTCCTCGCCGTGAGATCGTGGCCAACTGGCACGCTGCCGTGCATGATGGATTCCTCTTCAGCGCCAAGCTCCCCCGCGTTATTACTCACATGAAGCGCTTGCGCGGCGTGGAGGAGGACCTGGCGGCGTTTCTCACGGCCATGGAGCCGCTTCAGAATCGATTAGGTGTGCTGCTGGCGCAGCTTCCGCCCGACTTTCATGCTGATGAGCGGCCTGCGCTCGAGGCGTTTCTCAGCCAGTTGCCAGGGGGATATCGCTGGGCCGTGGAGGTCCGGCATCGATCCTGGATCCATCCCGATGTCTTTGACCTCTTGGGAAAATTCGGTGCGGCCTGGACCATTGTGGATATGGTGGGCATGCCCAGCGTGCCGGAGGTCACCGCGGAGTTTGCCTATGTGCGGTGGCTTGGGGATCGAAACGCGAACCCACTTTCTGATATCGCCGAAGTCGATCGCGCCCAGAATCTTGATCGGTGGTCCGCTACCCTGCGTGACCTGAGCTTTCGTGCGGATCGCGTCTACGGGTACGTAAGTGATACGTGGGCGGGGCACGCGCCGGCATCCGTTCGGGCGCTTGCCGAGCGTCTGGGCATGGCTATTCCGGGCGCGATTCCCGGTGTGGAGCCGCTTCAGCCGCCGCTCTTTCCGGATCTCAAGTGATGGGCATTGCCCCCGCTGAGGCACCGCCGCGCGCACGGCAGATGACAACGCTGTGGCTGGCGCTCTTGGCGCTCAGCATTCTGGGTGCACTGCCACGCCTGGCCGCGGTCCGATTCAACATTTGGCCACATGGCGATGTCCTGCTGGACGCGGCCATTGCGGAATCTCTCGCCTGGACAGGGCGATTGCTGGTTCCCATTGTGGATGTTCGCTACTACCCCACAAGTCAGTTTGGTTTCGGGTATCCGCCAGATCAGCATCCGCCGCTCTGGCCGCTACTGGGTGCCAGCCTCACGCCGCTCCTGGGAGATGGCTACCTAGCGCTCAAAGCTTGGAGCTTCACGGTGGGAGTGCTGGTCATTCCGCTGAGCTTCCTGGCATTTCGTCCGTCACTTGGGAACGGCGCGGCGCTCTGGCTGGCGGGGCTGGTGGCCTCAACGTATCTGCTCATTGACTTCTCCGGGAATGGCTCACTCTGGATCTTGATCACAGCGTTCTACCTGCTGTTCATCTGGCGCGCATCAGCGGCGCCGATCACGCTAGCCTTCCACGCGGCTGAGTTGGGCATCATCATTGGCCTGGCGTTCCTTGTGAATTACCCAGCCGTTATCCTGGCGCCAGCCTTGCTCCTCACTGTGGCACTCCAGCACGGGCGGGGCGCTCTGGCCTGGCCGGTGCTCCGCGGCGTCTTGATTGCCTCAATCGCGGCCTTCTTGGTCGTGCTCCCGTGGTTCGCGTTCAACGCGTCTATTCACGGTAACCCACTCTGGAGTCAACCGCTGGAACGGCAGTTTGGCGGGGGTGCGAAGCAGGTGGACGTGCGTGTAGTGCAAGACGAGGTGGTGAAGGTCAATCGTCCGGAAGCGGCCTCGCCCGGCGCCCGGCTCCAAACCACCGCTGCTAACTTGTACGGCAACGTGGGTTTCCTGGCGCGGCAGATGCTGGCACTAGCGCCCGTGCTGAATGGTTTCGCCGCTGCCGCGCTGGTGGCACTGACGCTCGCGTTCATCGGCCGGGGGTCCATTGCCACGGGTGTGCAGGCTCGATCGCTGGCGCCCATCGTTGCGGTGCTGCTGTGCCACGCTGCGTTGGCGCTGCTCTGGCCTACCACAAAATTCCGATACCTGGTGCCCCTGCTGCCCCTGGTGTTGGGGCTTGGGGTGTGGCTACTGAGCCAGATCGAGCCTCGCCCGGTGCGCACGCTGCTGAGGGGCGTGAGCACGGCGGCCGTCGTCATTGTCAGCGCCTGGACCTGGCTGGTGATCCCTTCACATACCTATTACTACAATGGCGGCGTGGTCACGGACAATTTTGGTCAGCAGGGGGAAACGGTCTGGATGACCGAGGCCCGGCAGGTCGCCCGGGCTGCGGAAATCATTCGTGATCGAGGTCCCGGCACGATTCTTGGAGACCATCTGTTTTACGCGCTGGCGCGCCAGCCGATAGTAATCAATTCTGCCGCGTATCCGCGCGACGTGCTGGAGACGCTGGTGGCCAGGTACCAGGTGCGATACGTGTGGCTGGAACAGGGCCGCCTGGACGAGACGCGCCAGTGGCTTGGCGGGACGCTCCTGCATGAGGACGGTCGGTTTGCACTACTTGAATTACGTTAAAGTAAGGAGTTCGTATGGCATTGGAACGCGGCGCTTCCCTGGCTCGTCTTGAATTGGTGGAGGTGCGCGAGTTGAGATCAGTCTGTTGATGAGGGTTAGGTTGAATCGCTCAGTGCCAACATTCTCCTTTGATGAATACACATGACCGCTGAGCTTCAGGCGCCCACATGGGCGGACCACACCCAGGCTGTCCCGTGTAATCTCTGTGGGAGCCGGGACGTGCGTGAGCTCTATCCGGCTAAAGTGGATCACTCCAACGGCCACCACTCTGCCACGGAGATCTATGCCTGCACGAGCAATGCCTATGGAATGTGCGGGCCCATCGTGCAATGTCAGCGCTGTCGCCTGGTGTTCCAGAGCCCCGTTCCGCCGCCCGCGGAGATCCTCCATGCGTACGAGGAAGTGGTGGATGAACGATACGAGCTGGAGCGCATTGGCCGCGTTCATACATTTGGCCGGGATCTCGCTGAGCTGGAGCGCTATGTAACGCCCGGGCGCGTTCTGGATGTGGGCTGCCACATTGGCCTTTTCCTAGAGATCGCTCAGGATGCCGGCTGGGATTCCTGGGGCGTAGAGCCCTCACGCTGGGCGGCTGACCGCGCGCGCGCGCGCGGCCTGCAGGTGATCCATGGTGCTCTGGAAGACGCGGAACTGGCGCACGAGTCCTTTGATGCGGTCACCATGTGGGACGTGATTGAGCATCTCACTGATCCGCTTGGCGCGCTTGAGCACTGTCGA
>JBJXFJ010000567.1:0-9202 GCA_046154735.1 Chloroflexota bacterium
AATAAGGGCGGTGTCGGTACGACATCACTCGTTTACCATCTTGCCTGGATGTACGCGGACCAGGGCATCTCAGTTGTCGCGGCGGACCTGGATCCGCAAGCCAATCTTTCTAGCATGTTTCTTGACGAGGAGCGCGTGGAGGAGCTGTGGCGTGATGGAAACCACCCGGGCACCGTCTACGGCGCCCTCCAACCGATCCTTGAAGGGACCGGAGATGTAGCGGAGCCCCACGTTGAGAGGATCACGGATCGATTAGGGCTGCTTGTTGGGGATCTTGAGTTATCTGCCTCAGAGGATGATCTCAGCAGCCAGTGGCCGGCGGCGCTGGACAGGAACCAGCGGGCCTTCCGAGTACTCTCAGCATTCTGGCGTATCGTTGAGCGGGCCGCCGTCTGCCAAGGGGCGGAGTTAGTGCTGATTGACGTGGGGCCAAATCTGGGAGCCATCAATCGAGCCGCGCTGATCTCGGCTGAGCACGTGGTGGTTCCTCTCGCACCCGACCTTTACTCGCTGCAGGGGCTCAAGAACCTCGGGCCCCGGCTCCGCACCTGGAGGCAAGAGTGGGCCGATCGGCGGGAGCGTAATCCACTTCCGGCACTCTCGATCCCGCCGGGAACAATCCTGCCAGCGGGATATGTGGTACTTCAGCATGCCGTGCGCCTGGACCGTCCCGTGAAGGCCTATGAGCGGTGGATGGCACGCATCCCGGCAGTCTACCGTGAAGCCGTGCTGGACCTCCCCCCTGCTCAGGCACTGCAATCAGTGGCTGATGATCCTGAGTGCCTGGCCATGCTCAAGCACTATCGTAGCCTGATGCCACTCGCGCAAGAAGTCAGGAAACCCATGTTCTACCTGACGGCCGCGGACGGCGCTATTGGCGGTCATGCTCAGGCCGCCCGTGACTGCTATCGAGATTTCAAACTCCTGGCAGAAAGCATTACGGCCCACACCAGCTCCCCAAAGCCTTTCAATGAGGAATCATGACGGCGAACACTCGGAGAGAATACGGGGCCGAACCACCCAAAATGCGACATTTCGTGTGATGATCGAGTCGATTCGGCAAGGGAATCCGAGTACGCTGCATCTTCTTCGGGCGCGATGGCTGGCGGCGGCGCGGGCGGAGGTATTCCTCCGAAGGGGCGGGAGATCGACCCAAATGCTCATGGCTGCTACTCTGGGGGAAGGCGCAAAATAAGGTGCGGCAACGACAGTACGTGCACAGCGGATTGCTGCATCTGAGGTAGCGGCGCAATAAAAGACCTTCTGCAGGACGAGCGGCGCCCCACGATTTTCGGGGAGCAGTTCCCAGCGGGAAGACGAAGATGAGAAACTTGCATCCAACGGCCTGGGTACGCCATCACCTTGGGCGCCTCAGCTTTTGGCGATAAGCCGCGCTCACACATCAACCGAACTACTTCGGTTCGCTGCTTGTTGAACCGTCGCATCGGAGGTCGATCATGTTACCAGGAATCACCAGTCTCACTGTCGATGGCTTTCGAGCACTGCAAGGACTCACCATTAGCGGGTTCGGCCGAGTTAACTTAATCACTGGGCGGAACAACACCGGAAAGTCATCAGTCCTTGAGGCGCTCCGTATTCTGGCCTCTGATGGATCACCATCGGTGCTATTCAACATCCTTCGTTACAGGGAAGAGGCGCTGGGCGACACGGAGGAGTCTGGTCGACTGAACGATGTCGACGGTTTGTTTCAACTCACAAGCCTGTTTTCCGGATTTCCCCGGTTCACGGAGAATTTGAAGCCCATTTCCTTTCGAGCGGAGAGCGCTAATCGGTCGCTAGATCTCACATTGCGAGTAGGCTGGGCGTCCCCCGAAGGAGACGTAAATGGGCCACGCCGTCTCGTCGAACGTCAAGCCACACTCTTCGGAGACGAAGAGGGAGTGGTGGCCTTGATCGTTGAATCTGCAGGTGTATCGCGGATCATGGCGATGGACAAGCTGCGCCGGTACCCCTATGGATCGCGGCTCTATCGCTCTGAGCTCGCGGAGTCGGCACGACTCCAGTGTGTGTACGTCAGCCCGTATGGTGGAGAGAGGACCGAGACTCTGGGCGCATTGTGGGACAGCATTGCGCTATCCGACCGCGAGACTGACGTTGTGGAAGCCTTGCGAATCATTGATCCGCAGATATCGGCCGTCTCGATGGTCGGCGGTGAAAGCCCTCGACAATCTCGAACAGCTATCGTGCGATCGAGTCGATTTGCGCGACCGGTGCCCCTGCGCTCGTTTGGCGACGGGCTAAACCGATTGTTTGGCATTGTGCTGTCACTGGTGAATGCCAAAGACGGCATTCTACTCATTGATGAATTTGAAAATGGCATGCACCACACAGTCCAATTGGACGCCTGGCGCGCGATTTTCCGACTTGCTCATACCCTCGATGTTCAGGTTTTTGCGACTTCCCATAGCTGGGACGCGATTGAAGCCTTTCAGAAGGCAGCAGCCGAAACCCCGGATGTAGGAGTACTCACGCGATTATCGCGCCGTGATCACCAGATTATTCCGACACTCTTCGGTGAGGCTGAACTGGCAGTGGCGACCCGTGACAGAATTGAGGTCCGCTGAAGTGCCCGGGAAGAATGTCGTTCTGGTTGAAGGTACTGATGACGAGCACGTCGTGAAGCACCTTTGTGCTTTCTACGGGCTACCGCATCTCGACAAGATTGATCGTCTTGGAGGAGTCGACAACCTCATTGAGAGCTTCCCCGTACGTCTGAAGGAGAGCGATGTCAATGCCCTCGGAGTCGTCGTTGACGCGGATACCGACTTGGATGCGCGGTTCCGCTCATTGCGCGACCTGCTCGTCCACACAGGCTATTCACACGGTCCGGAGATGCCGTCACCGGTAGGAACAATTTTCCCGCCACCAGCTGGCACGCTGTTACCACGCGTGGGACTCTGGCTTATGCCGGATAACTCGACCAACGGGATTTTGGAGGACTTCATTCGGATCTTGGTCCCTTCCAGTAACCCGCTGTTCCTGCATGTCGAGCGAAGCGTAGACAGCATTCCATCAACCGAGAGGTTGTTCTCTGAACTTTCCAGGCCGAAAGCCGTCATTCACACATGGCTTGCATGGCAACGGGAGCCGGGGAGGCCTATTGGGACAGCCATCACCGCGCGCTACCTGGATGCGAGTGTCCCGCAGGTGGGGGTCTTCATCAATTGGCTGCGGCAACTGTTTTGGCCATGATGCTACTACGAGAGGAAACTGATTAACGGGGTCCTTCCGTTCAAGGCTGTCAACAGAATTTCGACGCGGAAGAAGTCGCTTCGGCATGGGCATCCGAGTACGGTACATTTCCGCTGGGCCACGTTGGCTCCATTCCGTAGACTCACCCATCTCCGGTCAATCCGGATAACAGGTGGAGGAAGGTCAGGTGCAAAAGACCTAGCGGTCTATGGCGTTCACCGCTTTGCCGCCGCGGCCTGCCAGTCTGTGCCGCGCTTATCTCGCCCGTGGCTGGTCAGCGGAGCTTTCAGAGCGTGAGAAGCTGAAGCCCGCCACTATTCCGACGGCTCATCAATCACGAGCTCTTTGAAGATCCGCCCAACTGGTACCTGGGTGACGACGTCATCGGGTTCTGGGGGGCTATCGGAGCTGTGTTTCCAGCGCTGGAACACGGCGCGCTGGAAGCGCTGGGCGATGAAGGGGCCGAAATCCTCGGGCGGGGACATCGGTAGGCCGTACAACTCGATGGCGTGCTCAAGGTTCCACAGTGCCACCACCGTGGGCGCTGGGTTGGCCAGGAAGCGGAAGAGGATGAGCGGATCCTGTAACCAGTTCAGCCGCTCCGCGCGAGCTGCTTCCGCATCGGGCAGGCTGGTTATCTGCGCCGGCTGAGGGATCTGCCGATAATGATAGAGCCAGTCATTCTGGCCATACTGCTCATGCATCTCCATGACATTGCCCAGCACGGCGTGCTGGAGATCTGGCTGCCATTGGATGAGCGCCCGCTCCATCACCTGGTAGACCAGTCCATCGCTCAGGGTGAGCCGGCCTGTGATCGGGCGGCCTAGGATCTCCGGGCCGCCCAGTCTCTGATACTCATCCCAGAGCGGAATCCCATCCACATTGGTGATGCTTTGCCCGGGGCGGCCAGCGCCCGAAACGACCGGCGATGTCTCAGCGAAAAAGCGACCCTCCGGAATGTCCCACTCGCTCAGCGAGGCGATCACCAGGTTTGCCTGCTCATCCTGCCAGACGATGGTGCCATTCCCCACTGCCGCGTTGAATGACTGAGCGTGCCGGCGGGCATCAATGACCGCCTGCGTGTCTGAGGTCAGCCCATACCGCCGCAGGGTGCGGGTGCCATCCCGCGCGAATTCCTCCCAGATGAGCATGTGGTCTGAGCCAGTGAGCTGATCGCGAACGATGGGCGTATCGGCAATGACCCGCCATTGGCCCGATGGAACATCACGCACCACCACGATCTGATCCCCACGGGAGCCCACCCGCTGAAGCCAGGCCACCGAGTTGCCGAGCACAACAGGCTGGGAGACCGCGCCCTCGGCCACGGTGGTCAGGGTATTGGCCTCGAGATCCACGAGTCGCAGATAGCTTGATGTGTTGGAGGTATCCCCCCTGGGATGGTGGCGGTAGACCAGCAGTGACCCAGACAGCGAGAGATCGGAGATCGATTCCATGCTCCAGGCAATCACTCGATCCGTACCCGTGGTGAGGTCTGTAACGTGGATAGCGGTGAGATTGCCCGATTCGCTAATCCAGGCCACGCGGGATCCTGAGAGAGCCAGACTTGAGTGGGCCCCGGGCACTCGGGTCAGAACATTCTGGAGACCCGTGGTGAGGTCAAAGGCGTGGATCTGAGTCACTCCGTTTGAGTTGGAGCGGCCGACTCCTTCAAGTTCTGAAACTGGTGACAGCCAGACAATGTGGTGCTCAGACACCAGCGGGCGCTGACTTGGGTCCACCATGCTAGGGATGCTAAATGTCCAGCCGAGGTCCGCATCATAGGCCTGGAGAGGCGCCGCGGGATCAATCGGATCGCGCCAGGCCAGCAGATTGCCGAACACCGAGGCCTGCTCAACGGGGCCGAGCAGGGCCGAAGCAAGCGACCGCCGGGCGGACTCAACGGAAGCACCCAGGCCGATCATTTGCGACGCCGATGTGCCGGCCTGGATGTCCGTGGCAACGAGGGGTTGTGCGGCCGGTCGGAAATAGAATCGCGCTGGATCCAGGCGCTCGCCCGTGGAGAGGAGCTCAATGCTGAGGTGCAGGTGCGGGAAGGATTCCGTGCCCTGGCCGCCTTGCGCGCCCACCCATTGACCGGCGCGCACCGTGGCGCCGGTCTGAATTGATGGCGCCAGACGATCCATATGCATAAGGCGGACTCGCAGGTCCAGGTCCGGATTCTCGATCCATAGACCAAAGGGGCCGCCAATGGGATCATTGGTCTGAATCACCCGGCCGCTGATGGGTGCAAACGCTGGCAGTCCTCGGCCGTTGTTGGGTGCGCCAGGAATGATGAGATCCCAGGCGAGATGGCGCGTGCCGTAGCGGCCAATCCCGTCCACTCCACGAATGAGCTGCGCCAGAGCATGGCCGTAATCATCCAGGAAACCAAAGGAAATGTGATTGCGGGTGATGGGCCCACCGATGGGCGAGACCAGGCTGGCGGTTACGGTGCCCGGCATGCCCAGGCCCGCCTGGATACAGGCGGCCGCGGACTGGAATCGACCAACGTACTCAAATCCATTCACGTTGCCGTCTGATGCGCCGGTGATGTTGCCGAATCGATCAACGGCGCCAAAGTAGGCTGCCGCCACCCGCTCTGAGCTTCCATAAATGCCATGGAGATAAGCAATATGCTCAGCCGCGCGGCGGAAGTTTGTGGGCACGTCAAACGGGTCATCACCGGGACGAAACTTGTCCGGCATGAGCTGCATGAGCCCCATGGCGCCCGCGTAGGAGACCGCTCGCTCACCAGATCCTTCCACCACCAGGAGCGCAGCAATGACCTCTGGGTTCGCGCCGGCGGCGCGTGCCGCGAGCTCCAGTGGCTCCCAGTACTGAAACGCCCGGCCGCAGGCGGATGATGGCGACGACGGAATGGCAGGAACAAATGATGATGCGCCAAGCGCATTCATGGCACGTGATGGAGGCCATTCGTCCGCGCTCACCGATGGAGCGGTTGCGGTGGGGCTGGGCGTTGGCGACGGCGTGGCTGTGGCTGGAGCCAGGGGAGTTGGGCTCAACGTGACTTGTAGGCGAGCGAGCTCAAACGTGGCGATTGAGATGGGCGTGAGGCTTGCAAGCGGAGACAGCGTCGCTGTTGCGGTAGCGGTTGGACTGGGTGTTGGCGTGCGCGTGCGTGTGGCAGTTGCGCGAGGCGAGTCATTGGAGTCGATGCTCCGTGATCGCTGACGCGGCGTGGCGCTGGCCCGGGCGGTGGGTGTGCGAGTTGGCGCCGTGCTTGATGCCACGGGCGTCTGGGTGGCGGAAGCGCCGTTTATGGTGGTCTGAAGTGTTGGTGTTGTGGTGAGCGTCAAGGTGACCGTGGGTGTTGCGGTCCGCGATGTGGGGGTGGTCTCCCGCGTCGGTGTGGGCGTTGAAGGCGCGGTTGCCGTGGGTTTAGACGGCGTGACCGTCACTTTTGGCGTTTGGGTGACCGCTTGTGTCGACGTTGCTCGCGGTGGAGTGGCAGTGGGGACCTTGGCTTGATTCTGCGGCGAATTCCAGGTGGGGCCCCCTCCATTGCCAAGGGCAGACGTGATGAGCAAGGCATCCGCGGGCACGCCTCGCTCTGCCCGTGCAAGAGACGGAAAGGCGAGCGGACTGACGCTCAAAGTAATCACAAGGAGAACCACGATGCGCGGAATCAGCGTGGCAGCGCTAGGGCATCGTTTTTGGGGCGGGTGGGGCAAGTTGCTACAAATTCCTCAGTGGAGAGAACGCCGGGGGAAGGAAATGGTTGCGGTCCTGCATTGCCAGAGACGCATTGGAGGCGGCCTCGCGTCCATCCTACCGACCTACCGAAGTTCAGCCCGCGGATTCAAAAGATCAGCCCAAGGGTTCAGGCTGGCAGACCGCTGCCATTTGGGGGTGAGTCTACACGAGTTCTCGTTTGGGTTCGGTCTTCAAATCGTTGAGAAGACGTGGAGACTCGTCATTCGCTGGCGGAATGATTGCGCCACGCGGGAGCCTGGGCTGAGGTGTGAAGCCTAGCCTTGATCGCTGTTCAGGCTGCTCAGCACCGAGCTCCCGGCACCTGATGCCGAGAATCGGACTGAGCTTAGCCCGATGGTCCCGCTGAATCGACCGAGCACCCGGGAAGCGATTGTGGCGAGCACCAGTATCAGCAGCACGATGCCCCAGCCGAGGTCTCGCTCATCCAGAGCCTGGTGACCTAGCGCGTGAATGCACACCAAGGCGATGAGCGGGTATGTCATCCGCTGCAGCACTTTCCATGATCGCGCTCCCAGCGCCCGGATGGCGCGGTCATTTGAGAGCACGAGCAGTCCCGCGAGGATGACCCCGACGATGATCCCAAGGCGCCGGTCACCCGCAATGAGCGCCCACTGCGTCATCTCGTGCGTGGTGGGCTCGGTCGCGTGCAGTAAGGCGATGTCTGGAGAGCCCATCCACGAGAGCAGTGCGTGGATCCCTCCCGTGATAGCCGTCCAGATGCCGATATCTCGGCGCGCCATGGAGCTCAGCGGCGCTCGTCGCCCGCGGAGTGCCATCCAGGAGCTTATTGAGAGCGTCAGCAGTAACAGGAATATGCTGGCATAGCCAAACCCACGACCAAGCATGCGCGCACCTGACTCACCGGGTGCAAGGAGCAACGAGGCAATACACGCAGCTAGGACAAAGATGCTCAAATACAGGTGACGGCGCTGACGGGGCATACGACAGGTGAAACGGGTCCGCAGCGTCCGGGGGAGTCCCCAGATGGGTGAGATCTCGCCTGTTGCAACCCTATCCAGATTCACTCGCGTGGTGAGCAGAGCGATTGGCAGCTAGTGTGCACGGCCGCCGGATCGCGGCGCGGGCCCGCTTAGGTTACGGACGCGACCGCACGACCACCGCCACGATCCAGCCCTCCCGCCCGTTTGCGCGGACCTTGCGCCAGGCGCGGCCGTCGGCAGTCACGGGCTCGTCCAGCGGCTCCACCACCGTACCCTCGGGGAGCAGGGCCACCACGAGGGCCTGGGTTGTGGCGCGCTCACGCAGATTGGCCCCCGTTCCATCCGTTTCGCCAATCACATAGACCGTGCCGGTGGAGATGGATGATTGCACGGCTGGTGGACGGGCGCTGGCGGCGGGTGCTGGGCCGGGAATTCCCACCGGTGGCTGAAGAAACTGATCAGCTACCCAGCCCAGCCCACCGCTCTGCGGGCGCACCTGCGTCCAGGTTAGCCCGTCATTGACCAATGGGCCGCCCACGGGATCCACCAGCGCGCCCTCTGGGAGCGTTGTGATTGTGCCGGCACGGATGGATGGGCCATCACGCAACCTGGCGCCAGAGCCTTCGGTGCCGGTGATCCGCCAGCCCGGCGTGCGATCCGGCGGCGTGGCGCCCGCCGGCGGGACGACTTGCCAGAAATCATTAGGCAGAGGTTGGACGGCTGCAGGCATTGTGATCTGCGAGACTGCCGCCAGGCTAATAACCTGGTCCCACGCGGACTCGAAGCGCGCAGTCTGGCCCTGGAACAGAGTTGCCCCATCAATGATGGTAGCCGCCCGCTGAGCCTCGTTATTGATATCGGGTATGGCAAAACCGAATGGCGCCAGTGCGAGAGCGCATTGGAAAGTGGCAAGAATCAGAAGAATGATGTCACATCCTCATACTGGCTGAAATCACCGCTGGGGATAACTGTTGGGTATGTAGCACACCGACTCAATGATCTCAGGCCGGCACTTGATGCGGCCACGCATGGCTACCCGGAAATACGGTACGCCCACGTGAATAACGGAAGCAAGGTTGATTGGATGCGGGGGGAGAGAACCGGACTCAACCGTCGGAGGCGGGGCGGCGCGGCGCTCCCTGTGGCAATCCGTCCCTCGGCAACTGGCGCAACCGAAACTTCTGTGCGCCCAGCATTTGGAGTGCGGCGTGCGGGAGCGCCGCTTTCATTATTCCCCGGACTCGGCTGGAGGAACATCCAAAGCGGCGCTCCCGCACGCCGCACTCCAAATGCAGGTTCTATCTATGTCTAAT
>JBJXFJ010000569.1:0-2658 GCA_046154735.1 Chloroflexota bacterium
CCACGGTTCGCTCCGCTCAATGTTCAACCCCACTGCTCTGGCCAAGGCTACCAGCGATGCATTCACTCTGCGGCACATGACTGGCGGCGGATACGGTTGCAATTATCCAGACGAGTCATTCTCAAGATCGCGCCGTGTCTACCACCAGCTCGTGTTTTACGGGTTCAGCTTGGACTTCGTGTCCACAACCTTGGCGGCGATTTACGACCACTTCTTGGGCTGGCATGCGCCCTACCCGCTGATTCACCCCGTGGTGATCACCGGTACCGTTGGCGGTGTCATGCTCGTTGTCGGCTGTATCGGCCTTCTGATGCTCAAGTGGAAGAGCGATCGTGACGCCACGACGGATACGATGATGGAGATGGACGTCACGTTCCTGTGGATGCTCCTACTCACATCCGTGAGCGGTTTGGTACTGCTGGCATTGCGTGACACCGCCGCTATGGGCTGGCTGCTAATCATTCACCTTGGCGTTGTGGCCGGCCTCTTTTTGACCATGCCATATGGCAAATTTGCCCACGTGGTCTACCGCTATGCCGCCCTGGTGCGCAACAACATCGAAATGTCCCGTACCGACCTCGCCCGAGGTGGGGGGCATTAGCCGGCCGCAGAGCGTTCGCTTGAAGCGCGCATCTGTGCTTTATCAACATCCCAACCCATGACGGACGTGCATCAGAACGCCGCGATCTTCGGCCTCCGCCACTCGCGACAATGATGCACTATTGATGCACTGATGCCCGACTCCACCGGGAAACTCCCGAGCCTCATGCACCCACTCGCGCTCGCGGGTCAGTTGACCCGCCTACGGCCATTCACACGGGGGGCCAGGCCGAGATGCCTGGCCCCCCGAATGATCCTGTTCAGGATTAGACTTGCGCCACCAGAGCCTCCGCGGCGCCTTCCTCCCAGATCACCTGGTGAGGAAGAATCACCGAAGCTGAGCGGACTCGATAGGCCTCACCGTGACTTGCCGCGTAGGGCTCCTCGCCTGATTGGAGCGCGCGAGCAGCGGTGAGCAACCGTCGGCGTGCCTGGATCACCGCTAGATCGCTCGTGCCGAGGTGCTCTTTGGTGCGATCGTAGATGGCGCCCATGCCTTCTTGAACCGCGTGGTCCTCCTCGCGCACTCCTTTTATGCCGGTGTACAAGCGCCCGAGACGCTGGAGGTTGCGATCGATGTTGTAGTCATTCTCACGGTTTCGCACTGGCAGAAACGATTTCGGGTCAACCTCCATGTGGATGCCGGTCATGGAGGCGATTTCGGCCAGCACGCGCTCGGAGAGTGGCCCAGATGGACTCCACGTCATAGTAAAGCCCATCATGTTTTCATCGTCGATGGGAATGGCAGCGGTAAAGTGGATCACTTCGTCTGTACCCGGCGGGATCATTGTGTAGGTGGGTAGGAGATACTGGGTGACTCGCCAGTAATAAGATCCCGGTTCTGCATCTCGGCGCGCGCCGATGATCATGCCGGAGTCCGTTTGCTTCGTCGAGAGGTGAGGCGTCTTATCGCGCATCATCCACTCGGAGATCGAATTGCGCAGATCCACGGTGGGCTGAGACTCTGGATTCGGGCGACTGTGCAGGAATCCCACGTGGCTGCTGTCCAATTCGCCTTCCAGGCTCTGCATGTAGTTGCAGCGCTGGAGCCGCTTGCTGACCCAACGCTGGTTCTGGGGCACATGCATCCATTCCAGCTCCGGGATCTGCGCCGCATGTTCCGCGGGCCCCAGGTACGCCCACAAAATGTCGCCCCGCTCCGCACACGGATAAGCGGTCACGCGCACCTTATGCTTGAAGTTTGATTCTGCCGGCTCATTGGGCATATCCAGGCAGGCCCCGGATGAATCAAACTTCCAGCCGTGATAGACACATCGGAGACCGGCCTCTTCATTTCGCCCGAAGAAGAGCGACGCACCCCGATGTGGACAGTTCTCCGCGAGCAGACCGAGCTGTCCAGCACTGGTCCGGAACGCAACCAGATGCTCGCCAAGGAGTTTGACCCGCACCGGGGGACAGTCCGGAGCGGGCAGTTCGGAAGCGAGCGCGAACGGTAACCAGAACCGTCGCAAATAGGTTCCCATGACCGTCCCGGGGCCTACCCGTGTGAGTACATCATTGTCTTCACGTGAGAGCATGGATTGTCTCCCCTCGTCGCCTTCGGATGGGACTAGCATACATCGCTACGGATGGGCGTGCTCGCTTTGGCCGCGACTTCCTGCTGACGTCAACCTACAGGGACCAATTGACACTGCGACCGCGGAGTTGGGTTGTCTATGGCCGAACGCGATTTGTGGCCATCTGAATTGGGCATGTGGGTAAGTTGAGCTACTCATCGTCATGAATTGCCGCCCCCATGGGAGGCGGGAGGCGCGCGGCCACTCTCTCCGAACCCTTCGTGCGAGTCGCCCAGATATGGATCACCATGTAGTGGCTGCCTCATCGAGTGGGGCCTATTAGTGCCCGCCATGGGGAACATCTCATGCTCACCAACTGGGATTTTCTGAAAGGGCGCTAGCAGACTGCCCGATTCGGCGCCAGCATTAGCGGTCAAAACCTATGACTGCAAAGCGAAGCCCAATGTGCCGTTGGACTCAGAATGCCCAAAACACCCAAGAATGGGAAGACTTCGCGCGCACTTATGTCTTCCCGGCATCG
>JBJXFJ010000467.1:0-12591 GCA_046154735.1 Chloroflexota bacterium
GAATGGCCCGGTCTCAGCGACTCCGCCAAACGGAAGATCCTGGGCGAGAACGCTCTGCGGTTGTGTCCGCGGTTGAGTGTGTAGTCCAGGCAGCGGACGCATTTACATTCGGAATGCAGAAAGAATATTCGGTCTTCCAGGCAGGGCTGACTTTCGGACCATCTTCGCGTTTGTGCCTGAGCGTTGTCGGCGGCCGCCCTCCGCGCCGAGTGGGACT
The DNA here is from genome assembly GCA_046154735.1 of Chloroflexota bacterium. Lineage (GTDB taxonomy): Bacteria > Chloroflexota > UBA6077 > UBA6077 > JACCZL01 > CAVXYC01. The sequence goes on from JBJXFJ010000467.1 coordinate 218, forward strand.
CTATCGGCAAGCTCAGAGGAGGCGAAGCCTATCAATGCCACTTCGACTACGCGCGGACCTCGAACTGAAGTCCGGGACCGTCTAGCACCATATGGAGCTTGTTCAGTATGTTCCGGCCGAGGATGAATTCGTCTCCGACCTCAGTACTCACAACTTCAATGGAGGGCAACCGCATCTCGGCAATCTCGAGATCGATAAGGACCAGCTCGACCGTGCGGGGTGGGCCACCATATGGCCGTAACAGCGCTTGGCGATGACTCTGGAGGCCTTGGGCCGCTAGAACGCGTCGAGGGATGATCGTTGCGTCGGCACCGGTATCAATGAGCGCCGAGATTGAGGTCTGCGGGAATGACTCTCCCGGGGCGGCGAATCGAATTGCCACAACAGGAGCCGGTGGAACAAGTGACGAATCGTATGGGAGTTTCAATCGTCCTTGCGGCCGAAACTGGGTGTGCGAAGATGAAGGACAGGTGCCGGATCGTCAAGAACTTGGGTCAGGAGCACCGGCGTGCGCCCGTAAGCTTTCCGAGCTCGGGTGTATAGCGGCGTAATGTCCGTATCGCAATCCACGAGTGTGCCATTGTAGATTGCAACCCATTGGCCACGGTGCGTGGTCAGCAAATCCGCGTGCATCGCCTCGAAAGCAGACGTTTCCCGCGCTATTGCTGAGCGGTGCTGCGTCTGTACATAGTCCTCAACAGCAGCGTTCACGAGGTCATCAACAGTTCGCGCCTCACGGCGGGCGGCAAACTCAACTTGTTCGCGGAGCTCTGGACGTAACTCGATAGCAGCCATACTACTTTCCAGCTTGCAGTATACCTCTTAGCATCAGGAATCAGGCGTCAGGACAGTGCGTTCTATCGAGATTCCCGTAACCTCGTATCTCTACGCCACGCCAATCCGGTTATCCACGAGCTCCGCAAATGCTGCATCGGGCGATGCCAGCCCCCAGCTCACCATCCATTGATGCGTGCGCTCAAACTCACCCGCTGGATACGGCCTCGGCTCCACGTAGCGCAGTCGAGCAAGGCGGAAATCGTCCGGAGTGATCGGGCCCAGGTCTGCCGGCACATCAGCGATGAGATAGTGCAGATACTTCCGCTTGTCCGCGTTGATCAGCCTAACCGCTTCCGTTATGGCCCGATTTATGGCCGCGTGGGTGTCTGCATCCACATCGGGCGCGCTCATCTCTGAGCCCGCGTAGTGACCTTCCATAATCAGGTTGCAGCCGGCCTTCTCAGCGATCGTGATATATGGCTCCATCAAGGCGGCAGCGTCCACATCACCTCGCAGCATCGCCTTGAAACGCAGCTCCGCCTGGCCCATGTGCACCACCTTGATCTCCTCACGGGGCATAAACCCCTCCAGCATCTGGAGAGTGAGGTAGTGTGAGCCAGCGTGGAAATTTACGGCAACCGTTTTTTCGCGAAGCGCCTGAGGGTGGGTGAGAGGCGAGTCCGGTCGTACGAAGATCCCCTGGCTGGCCACAGCCGGCCGGAGTTGCACAATGCGCGCACCCACGCCTTCGGCCGCGCTGATGTCTGAGCGGTTGATCTGGCCCCATTCACAGGCATTGAAGAACTGGGCGGACTGATCAGCAAACGGCGCATGCCGCCAGAATGGGTCCACCTTGCTGGGATCACTCTCAGGCGAACGGGTCGGATCCCACCGGTTGGCGCGGATGAACTCCACCTCAATGCCCTCTTTTGCAAAGAGCCCCTCATCCGCGGCCACCAACCAGGGCAAATTGAATACTGCTTGCGCGTAGTCGCTTGTAATCTTCTTCATGAGATGACCTCCTGGTTGGGCCGGTGTGCCATGATGAGCCGGCACGGATCACGGCGCTCTCTCCGGATTATGCACCGTTTGATCTCGGAAGTGAGACTTCATCGGCTCATTCCTGCAATTCAAGCCGGGGATGGAGCGCCCGCTTCGCCTGCTCGCCGAGAACTGGGGTTGTTATCCCCACACCTCCCGGGCTACCTCAGCCACACGCTCCAATTTGCGTTGCTGATCATCCATCGTGAGTAGGTTGCCTTCCGCGGTAGAGGCAAAGCCGCATTGGGGACTCAGAGCGAGGTACTCCAACGGGACATACTGAGCAGCTTCCTCGATACGGCGTTTGAGAAGGTCTTTCGATTCGAGTTGAGGGAGCTTGGATGAGACGAGGCCCAGGACCACGGCCTTGCCGGGTGGGACGAAGCGGAGCGGTTCAAAACCGCCAGCTCGATCGCTGTCGTACTCCAGGAGAAACGCATCAACGTCCAACTGGCTGAAAAGCTTCTCGGCAATCGGGTCGTAGCTTCCTTCAGCGAGCCACTGGCTGCGCGAGTTGCCGCGGCATAGATGGATCGCCAGGGTGACCTCGGGCCGATGTAAGCCGCGCAGCGCGGCATTGTCCGCGGCGATTGACGCATCGAGCTGCGCCTCCGGATCGCCACCGCTGTGCTCGGGGCGCTCGCGCAGGCGCGGATCGGCGAGGTACGTATAGGTGGGCGCGTCAAGCTGAATGTAACGCACCCCTTCCTCAATGAGTGCCGCAATCTCAAGGCGGATGATGCCCGCCACGGCCAGCATAAGATCGGCCCGCGATGGATAAAACTGATCGGTGAGTCCCGGTTTGTAGGCCACCTGGCCGTAGAGCATGGGGCTGGGAATCGTCATCTTGACCGGTCCGCGGGCGTGGCGAAGAAGAAACCCTGACTCATGCGCCGTGATGCGGCGTTTCTGGCGCAGCTTGGCGCCTACCACTGGCGAACGGCTGGGGCGAGCTTCGTCTCCCGCACCGCCGCGCCACTCAAGCGAGATATGGTCGGGCACAAATCCGTCCACTGCTTCGGTGAGGTCGCTCATCCAGGCGGCCCGCCGCAGCTCACCGTCGGTCACCGCGTCCATGCCAGCACGCTGCTGCATCTTCAGCGCGGCCAGAATGGCCTCATCCTCAAGCGCCTGAAGCTGTTCTCGTGGTAATCGCCCCGAGGCCACCTCGTCACGCGCCTTGAGTAGCTCGGATGGTCGTAACAAACTTCCGATGTGGTCGGCACGGTAGGCAAAAGCCATGCTAATCCCTTTCCCATGTCATTGCTAACGGAAAGGCCAGGCCATCATAACGTGACGGCCTGGCCTTTCTCATTCTCACAGTCATTACACAACGCGCGCTGTGCAGACCTATCGAATTGGGATGGTTAAACCGCGCACTCCCCTTCGCCGCGCTCAACCACATACAGTGCCGTGCGCTCCCAGTCGATGAACTCCTCGGTGCTGTCATCACTGAAGTTGGGGGCAATGCTGAGATCGCGAATCGCATCGACGAACGGCGCGGAGCCAATACGATCCAGCGTTTGGTTGAACTCTTCGCCCGCGGCGCGCTCCTTCTCGTAGAGGGTCACAAACCGCTCCACCACTTCTGGAGCGCGCTTGGCTGGAACCTTGATGGGCAGGATTTTGCCTAGCTTCAGCCGAGCGCCGTCACGACGGTCGCCGCCAATGAAGATGTTGTAAGAGGGGACCTGCTGATCCGGCACGTTGGCCGCCTTGATCGCGGCGCCATGGAAGCCAATGTTGCCGATGTGGTGCATGCCGCAAGAGTTCGGGCAGCCACTCACGTTCACCAGAATCTGGCGAGTCAGCGGATCAGTGACGTTCATGACCTCGAGCTTTTCAACGATAGCCCGATTGAGCCCCATGGAGCAGGTGATGCCCAACTTGCAGGAGTCCGTCCCCGGGCAAGACACCACGTCCGTGATCTCATGGGCGCCGCGGCCGGCCAGGCCCAGGGCGCGCGCGTCCTTCCAGACATGGTAGGCCTGGCCCTCGGGTACCCAGCGGATCACGAGGTTCTGCCATTGCGTGGTCCGGGCTCGTCCGCTGCCATACGTCCGGGCAATCTGCGCCAGGCCGCGGAACTGCTCAGGCGAGAGGTCACCCTGGGGAACCTGAATCTCAATGGCCACGTAGCCGGCCTGCTTTTGCTTGCGCACGGCCGTCCGCGTCCACTCATCAAACGCGGCCCGCTCGCTCGCCGGGATTTCGGCCGGCTTGGCATCCAGCGAGGGCGCATCAGCCGCCTCGTCATCAAGGAAGAGGAGCGGATCCGGCTGGAAGTCGTCGCTCTTTGCCCACTCCTTTGAAAGCTCCTCATTCACCAGGTCGTTAAAGGCTTCCTCACCGAGGCGGTGCACCAGGAACTTGAGGCGCGCCTTGGCGTTGTTCTTCCGCAGCTCATCGGCCGCGTTGAAAATGCGCAGGATCGCCTCGCTGACCTTGAGGTACTCATTCACGGAAGCGAACTCGCGGACGACAACGCCCTCGCGGGCCATGGTGGAGAGCCCGCCACCAACGATCATCTTGAAGCCCTTGGTAGGGACGCCGTTCACATCCTGGATCCGGGGCAGGAAGCCAATGTCATGGATGGTGGCCAGTGCCTCATCTTTGTCGGACCCGGAGAACGTGACCTTGAACTTCCGCGGTAGGAGCTGCGTCAGCGGGTTCCGCATCCAGTACCGCACAAAGGCGCCGGCATAGGGCGTCATGTCAAACGGCTCATCCTCGCGAATGCCCGACCACGGGTCGCCAGTGACGTTGCGCACGACATTGCCGCAGGCTTCCCGCGTGGAGAGCCCCGCCCGGCCCAGGAGTCGCAAGCCGTCCGCGGCCCGGAACAACGGGATGTGGTGGAATTGAATGTTCTCCCGAGTAGTGATGTGACCCTTTTTCAGTGGCGCGAACTGCTCAGCGAGATCCCCGAACGCATCAAGCTGGTCCGAGGTGACTCCGCCCATTGGGAGCTTGACACGGTACATCTGCCGGCCCGGCTGCCGCTGGCCGTACACGCCCTGCTTGAGACGGAAGCCAATGAACAGCTTCTCCTGCCGCTCGCCGCGCATGAAGGCCGATGCTTCCGTATCGAAGTCTTCAAACTCTTGCTCGATAATGGGGATTACTTGCCCCGGAGTATTGATCAGCGGGGCGGTCACCCGTTCGGTGGTGGTCATCGGCACTGCTCCCTATTGGATAGCGGCGGCGCGTTGGTCAAATACCGGCCAAAGCACCCTGGCGGTGTCGCACACGGACGCCGTGCACGTATATAGTGTAGAAAGTAGATCAATTAAGTCAAGTATGTGCATGTGAACGGCGGGACGTTCCGATGCCCGTGTGTCACATGCCATTGACAGTCCATTGTACTATCTGTCGGGACGGTGAGATTGACACGATTCTTCGTCAGTCGCTGGTAATGATACCGGCATGACTCAGGTAGACGAGCGATTCAACGGCTGTGTGCAGGCGATCGACGCGGCCAATCGGGCGGACCCTGTCCTGCGCGAGTTCGAAGGCGCAACATACCCGCAATCCCTCCTTGAGGGTGAGCGAGCCCAGGCCTGGATTGAGCGGCTGCTGCCGGACGCATCCGAGACACTGCGCTTGGCCGCGCGTGCGCACCACGTGCGGCGCTGGGAGGTGCCACGCTCATCATATCCACGCACGCGCGAAGGCTACCACGCCTGGCGGACATACCTCTACGGGTTTCACGCTGAAGTGCTCGCCGGCTTTATGGAGACTGCCGGCTACCCCCCCACTGAGGTCGACCGTGCCCGCACAATTCTCTCGAAACGAGTGATCAAGTCTGACCCTGACGCCCAGACACACGAGGATGCGGTCAGCCTCGCCTTCCTCGAGGTGCGCCTGGCTGAATTTGCCCCCACCATCACCGACGAACAGCTCCTCCGCGCCCTCCGTCGCACCTGGGCGAAGATGAGTCCGGCCGGCCGCGCGGCGGCTCAATCTCTCGCTCTGAACCCACAGGCCCAGGCGGCTCTGGCAGCCGCGTTGGGGTAGTGGCCATCTGAACTTGTCTCGATCATGAACACCCCAGCACCGGCATCCGCGTCTTGCTACTGGTCTCACTGCGGCGCGCGATGTCGTTGCGGGCCCACTAACTCAGCATGAATGAATCCGAGCTTAACCATCGAATCCCGCGCCAAAGCTGCCACAGACGAACAATGCATGGAAAAGTCTGGTGCATTGCCGGATGCCACTACTGTGTGGCGCTATAGGTCACCACCGAGCTAAAGGTGCCGGGCACGTCGGTCCAGCGTGTCCGCAGACTGAAGTCGAAGTTGTAGGTGCAATTGCCCGGGGCTAAGGTGACGCCGCTGGGGCAGCTACTGGCGGTATTGAACACGGTGGAGTCCGCCGAGGTGGTGAAGGCGACGCCACCAGTCTTCGCATCGGCAAGATTGGCCATGTCTCCCAACCTCCAGCGCAGACCGCCCCCCGCGATGGTGATGCCAGAACTGCCCGTGTTTTCCGCCGCGGCCACGGATCCCGTCCACGGGGCATTACTGGCCACCGTCACGGTGACGGCGTAGTTTGAGGCAGACCCGTTCTTCACGTAGTAGCTTCCAACTGAGCCATCGACATAGGAGGTCACATCACCCTGGTTTGAGCCAGTCCCACTGGGTGAGAGCGTTGTGCCAAAGGGCGCAGTGGCTGGACTCACCGCGATGGTGAGCGTAGCCGTGTCGAGCTTCCAGGCCACCCAGTGGAATTGCACGCCGGACTTGTTCACGTCGTCGTGACTCCCAACCTGGAATCCGTCTGACTGGAGAATCTGGACACGGTTGGTCTGATTGGCGGTTGGGGAAAAGAATTGCGTGGAATCTGTTGAAGCGCCGGTGCTTGATCCTTTGTGGATCGCATCCAAATTCGAACCCTTGATCATGAGCCAGTCGGGTTGGAATCCGACTCCTGTGATGCCGCGATTGTCGGATCCGTCTCCGGAGAAACTCCCCGCCTTCATATGTCCAGCTAGCTCGTTCCAGGCCACCCAGTGGTAGTCGGTTCCCAGGTTGTTAACATCGTTCCCGGTCCCAAGGGTGAATCCATCTGCGGCCAATCCAGTGATGCCTTCAGAGCTCCCCGAGTCGTTCTTGAACTCATGGGTCATTGACATACTGGAGGAGCGATGCTTCGCCAGGTGTGAATCGGCCGAGAGGACCATGACGTATTCTGGTGAAAACCCGAGGCCTGAGATCGTGCGACTGCTTCCACTACCGGTATACGAGCCCAAGGCGGATTCGCCCACGCCCGTCTTGAACGCGATCCAATGATACGGAGTGCCATTGCCGTTGACCTGCGCATCGTTTCCTAGAGTAAATCCATCGCTGTCTAGCGATTGAATCCGGTTGCTCATGAGACTTCCGCTGTTGGAAAGGTCTTTCGAATTGTCGCCGGACATGGTTGACGTGCGGGCGACCGCCGCGGCGGATGATCCGGACTTGATGATCACAACCCCAGGCGGAAAACTGATGCCAGTGATGGGGCGATTGTCGGATCCATCCCCGGTGTAGGAGCCGGTCGTGACCTTGCTGCCTCCGAACGGGCTAGTGAATGACTCAGTTCCGACCCCGTAGGTTGAGAATTGATTGAGTTGGGCACTGAGCGTCCGCGCTGCCGGATCATGCTGAGAGGCTGACCTAATCCGTAGTCCGCGTGGGCCTTGACCCGGTACTCTCCACGAAGCGGCCGGCCGGCGAGAGGCGCCGACACGTTGGCGGATGCGCTGGGCAGGAGGACACCGCCCACAGCCGGAGATGAGCTGGCGGCTACCTGCCCCTGCGTGTCCAACAACTCGAACTGGACGCGCGGGAGCAATCCAATTTCACCGTGGTTCGTGAGACGGGCTTGGGCGACAAGCATGCCGTCGCCAGACTCCCTCACCGCCACCTGATCCAGCTCCAGGTGCGGCACGGGGCTGAACTCCACCGTTGCTTCGAGCGGCCCGCCACTCGTCAAATCGACGGCCCCGAACGCCCGGTATCGCTCAAGCGAGGTAAGGCCCAGAGTGTCGGCAGTCCTCAACACTTCGATCGTCTCGGGGAGCATCGCAGTGGACAGAGGGAGATCCAAGCGTCCCGCCAGCGATCCATCAATCTTCCGGACCTGGACGGTGCCGCCACGCGACGCCACATGCTGGTTGCCACTATTCTTGACAAGTGCGTGGAAACCGATCCCGCCATCGTCCAGTACGGGGACGAATGAGGTGATTGCCGGGTCCGCCTGAATTCGTCCGCCAGCCTCCAGCGTGATGAGAAACGGTACACCGAGACGCGCGGCCACGTTTGTTTGATTGCCTCCAGAAGGGAGACCGCTCGTCAAAAAGGAGACTTGTGCGTAATGCCCACCGTCGAGTGTGGTTCTCGGTGCTGCGATGTGGACCAGCACGCTCTTACGCTCCCCAGGGTCCAGCGCAAACGTGGACGTCTCCACCCGCAGCCAGGTGAGGGCCAGACGATCCGCCGGGGTTTCCTTGTAGCGTTCGACCTGCGCGGTCACGGAAAACGGCAAACTGCCACTGTTGGTTACCACGATCTCCTGCGCGCCGGTTCCTCCGGGCATGGCTCGGAGCTCCACGCGCGATGGCCCGACCGTCATGGATACGTCCGCGGCCGCGCCTCGCACAAAAAGGGCCTGGGCAAGTAGGACAACGAACAACATGCTGGAGATGCAGAGAATTCGAGGCAGGGAGGCTGCGTGCGTCAACGGTGAATCCGAGTCCTTGAGATGCCATCGAATGTAGCTCAGACCCGCGGAATGCGCTGGGGCGATTCCACTACGATTCCACTACAGATCGCCTGAAGCAGTGACCTATGTACTCGTGAGCGAGCCGGCGGATGACGCCGAACTACCGGAGGATCGGAGAGTTCGTGGCGGTGTCCACGGCGTCAGTTACATCGCAGGATACCGGCGTCTGAATGAATTTGAATCGCCGGTTCGCGCAAAGTTGTTGGTTAACTGACAGTAAGCCCGGCCCTGTCCGCAGTGCTGGGCCCTAACCGTTCGAGTGCTCCGGTGTCAGCAGCGCTGGTCATCTTGGCAGCCTACTGGGTGACGCTGTAGGTGACCGTGGAGCTAAACGTGCCGATGGTGTCATTCCAGTCAACGCGAAGTCCGTAATAGTGTGTGTAGGTATTGGTGCCGAGCGCGCCACTGGCAACCCAGCTTTGAGCCGTGGTGGCAAAGCTCGTGCAGGCGGCGGCCGCCGCATAGCCGCCCGGTACCGCGGTACACCAGCGCAGCACGCCCGAGGCAATGGACATGGATGTGGATGTGCCACCGTTCGCGGAAGCGTCTACCGTGCCCGACCACGCCGCGTTGCTCTTTACCGACACGTTGGGCACCGAGCTTGGGGTCCAGATGTAGTAGGCGCCCTGGTTGCCAGACGATCCGGTCACACTGGAAATCTCGCCTCCAGTGCCGGAGCCATCAGGCTGAAGGCTCGTCCCATAGGCGGCTGTGGTATCGGTGATGGTGATGGTGATCACGGCGTTGTTGGTGCCGGTGACAGTCACCGTCCCGCTTCCGCTCGTCTGACCGTGAACATCATTCGCGGGTCTCGCGATGTTGAAGCCCATAGCGAGTAGCAATGCGAATGCAGCGATGTTCTGGCGCTTCATGAATTCAATCTGACCCTTGACGCCTTCAGGGGTCCCGACTTACCCCACTTAAATAGAGTTACCGAATAACTGGGGCCTGATTGCCTTGCGCTCACGTTCACAATCGATCGACTTTGGCCCAGGCAGTCTGGACAAGACTCCTTAGGGGATAATCGGCGACTCACGGAAGCGCTACAGTGACGGAGTTTCCAATCTCTGTGCAACGCCGCTAGTGACCGTGGAGCAGAACGTGCCGATCGCGTCGTTCCGGTCAGTGCGAAGGCCAAAGTGGTTTGGATACGTGTTGGTGCCGATACCGGAGCAAGAAGCGCTGCGCGACCTCCGGCGAGCCCGCGAAGCCGCCAAACGCGATCAGGAGCGGGCGCGGGCGCGGCTTCGGCAATCGCAACAGCCGTCTGCATCGGCCCACCCTGCCAATCTCATCCCTGGAGGACGGCGAACATCGTAGGGGCGACTGGTCGGTCGCCCGCTCGGATATCCCGGCCGGCGATGAATGCACCGGCCGATTTCGCGCCCGGTTCCTTGCGTTCTGGATGGGTGCGCAGGCGACCGCCGGTCGCCCCTACGGCATCCGCCCTCGGTAGGGGCAACCGGCCGGTCACCCGTTGCGATCTCCCGGCCAACGATCAATGCACCCGTTGATTTCACGGACGGCTTCCCCGGTTCAGAGAGGTCCTGTAATCACCGGAAGCCGAACTACCGCAGATCGGCCGGGAGCAGCGCCCCGCGCCCGCGCCGCGCCTCCCACCGATGTACGGCATTCGGTGGCCTCGTTCTTAACTCGTGCTTATGTAGCGTTTAACTTGCGTTCAAGTTGGCATCACGGCTGGCTGAAGTGGTGCGCTTACTCTTCCCGTAACGCCCATGGATCACAAGCTCGTCACAGCCACCGTTCCCAAACCGAAAGCCCCTGAGCCCGTCGGTCGCGGCCCGATTGCCTCGGGCTTGAGCGCGTGACTAGATGGACACGCCGATCTGGCTCAAACCAGAGGATCGGCCCGATGACTCATTTGACGATCAGACGGTCAATCGGGTGGAGCTGGTTGGCTACGTGGGGCAAGATCCGGAGCTGCGCTTTACCCGGAACGAGGAGCTTGTGGTGACGTTTTCTCTGGCCACGCACCGACTCCTGCGCAATGGAGAGGGCCTAGTGACTCAACTTACGGACTGGCACCGCATTGTTGCGCGCGGCGAAGTAGCAGGCACGGCCTCGCAGATCCGCAAGGGCGCATTGGTCAAGATCACGGGGCAGCTTCGCACGAGAAGTTGGGAAACGCGCCAGGGTGAGCAGCGCATTGCGATTGAGGTGAATGCGTGGACATTAAATCAGGTCCGGCGCGCGCCGGTGTTTCGACAGGTCCCGTTACCCCTACGTTGATTGCCGCAAGTTCTGTTGGAAGATTCACGCAAGGACGCATGATCTGGCTCATCGCGGTCATCCCAATTGACGGGCCCCGCATGAGCGGAGCGAAGTAACTTTGGAGGAGTCGTCTATGTTCGATACGTCATCAAGCAAGCTGGCCAAGCTCAGCCTGCGGGCTCGCGCCACTGTGGGCATTGGGCTAGTTGCCACGATGCTTATGAGCGCCTGCAGTCCCGCGCCGGCGGCAAGCCCAACCGCCGCCAAGCCGGATGCCAAACCCACCACGGCCGCGGCCGCCCCGGCCTCACCCGCGGCGAAGACTGATGCGCCCAGTGCATCCCCCGCCGCCAAGCCCGCGGGCTCCCCGGCTGCCGCGGGCTCCCCTGTGGCAGGTGCCGCGGCGGCCAGTCCGTCAACCATCGCCGTGAGCGGTCCCTTCGCCGGGGAGGCGCAGGCCCTTACTGGCGCGGGCGCAACGTTCCCGGCCCCGCTCTACTCAAAGTGGTTCAATGACTATGAGCGATTGAGCAGCGTCAAGGTGAACTACCAGGCTATCGGCTCTGGCGGCGGCATCAAAGCTATTACTGATAAGACGGTTGACTTCGGCGCCACCGACGGCCCAATGACCGATGATCAGCTCCAGGCAGCGGGCGCTCCAATTCTGCACATCCCAACGGCCCTCGGCGCGGTCGTTGCAACCTACAACGTTCCCGAACTGACCACTCCACTCAAGCTCTCCGCCGACACACTGGCCGGCATCTATCTCAGCGAGATCAAGAAGTGGAATGACCCCAAGCTCGTGGCCGACAATCCGGCTCTCGCCAACGTGAACAAAGACATTATCGTCGTGCACCGTTCTGACGGTTCAGGCACGACGTTCATCTTCTCAGACTACCTGAGTGCCGTTTCGCCCACCTGGAAGAGCAGCGTCGGCATGGGCACATCGGTAAAGTGGCCAACAGGCATTGGTGCGCAAGGCAACCCAGGTGTCACGGGTGAAGTGAAGCAGAACCCGTATGCCATTGGCTACGTTGAGCAGATTTACGCAACCCAGAACAAGCTCGGTATGGCCACCATCAAGAACTCGGCCGGCCAATGGGTCGAGCCCGAGCTCACGGGCGTCACCGCTGCTGCTGCCGCCCTCAGCGCCAATGTCCCCGCGGACATGCGAGCATCCATTGTCAACGCGCCTGGAAACGCCAGCTATCCGATCTCCGGATTCACCTGGCTGCTGAGCTACAGAGAGATTCCTGATAAAGCGAAGGCCACGGCACTGACCCGCCTCATGTGGTGGGCTACCCATGACGGCCAGAAACAAAATCCCGAGCTTGGCTACGCGGCACTCCCAACCGAGCTTGTTGTGCGAACGGAAGCGATGATCAATTCAATCACCACCGGCGGCCAGAAGGCCTTCCCGGAACGGTAACGTGAAACAATACGGGGAGATGACTCGAATGATCGGTTTGAAACTGAAGCACACGCTCACGTCGGTCCTCGCGGCGGCAATGGTGGCCGTAGCCGCGATGCCGGTTGGGGCCCAGATGATCACGGCGCCT
>JBJXFJ010000586.1:0-9433 GCA_046154735.1 Chloroflexota bacterium
GTCACGAACCAACCGCGCGGCGACGAGCGGGAACGCCCCAAACTGTCGGGCAAGATGCCCGACACCACCGATGACCTCCACCCGACAATCCAGGATTGACAGAGCACTAGACTGTTGGGTTAGAAGCCCGACTCCACCCAGCAATCCACCTCAGCACATTTGCACTTGCGGACTGGAAGCCGGCCTCCACTGGTTCACCTTATTCTGATTGGCCTCGGCTGTAAATTTGAAATGTCCCGGAGCACGCCCTTCGCCACGCGCTTCCGACCACACCTCCTCAAGAACGGGCAATACGCCCAATACGCCTCAAGTACTGAGTATTCAATACTTCCAAACAGTATGCGCCACGTCCACGATCAGCTCCAGCTTGCGGCGCTGGTCATCGTGCGAAAGCAGATTGCCGGCTGACACAGTGGCGAAACCGCATTGGGGGCTGATCGCAAGCTGCTCAACGGGGGCATATTTTGACGCCTCATCAATACGCTTGAGCAGATCGTTTTTGGTCTCAAGGGCACCCTCTTTGGTGGTCACCAGACCAAGCACGGCGGTCTTGCCCGCGGGAAGGAATCGAAGCGGCTCAAAGCCACCAGCCCGTTCACTGTCATACTCGAGCAGAAATCGATCCGCATCAAGCTCACTGAAGAGCCGCTCAGCAATCGGATCATAGCCTCCCTCGGAGATCCACCGGCTGCGCGAGTTGCCACGGCATAGATGGGCGGCCACCACCACGTTATCGCGTGAGAAACCAGCCAGCGTAGCATTGTCGGCCGCGATGTCCCGCGCCAGCGACGCATCCAGATCTTCGCCGGCTTGGAGCCGCCGTTCACGCTGCCGTGGGTCGGCATAGCCTACGTAGCTGGGCGCGTCAATCTGAATGTAACGGACCCCGTCAGCCACAAGAGCGCGCAGCTCATCCCCAATGATGCGGGTCAGCTCATCCAGTAGATCCGCGCGGGTTGGATAGTACGGGGTGGTGATGCCCTCCATATACGAGGTCCCAGCAAACTGGGTGGCGCTGGGCGTGGTTATCTTCCACGGTAGCTTGGTATGGGCTGCGAGGAACCCCGCCTCGTGCGCGTAAAGGCGCTTCGTCTGATTCAGCGTGGCGCCAACAACTCGGCCGGAGACCTGCTTCAGCCCGCCCCCTGGCCCCTTCCACTCGGCCAATCGATTCTGGGAAACGAAGCCTTCAACGGCATCCTGTATGCCTGTGAGCCAGGAGTCGCGGCGGTACTCACCGTCGGTCACCACGTCCATGCCAATAGACTGCTGAAGCTCCAGCACGCCCAGGATTGCCTGATCCTCCACGGCAATGAGCGCATCAAGCGCAAGCTGTCCACTTGCATGCGCAGCGCGGGCATCTAGGAGCTCCGGAGGACGGAGGATGCTCCCCACATTGTCCGTTCGAATCGCCTGTCCATTTGCCAACCTTAGGTCCTCCCGGAGCGCTCACGGCGCAGCGGTCACGGTACACCAACAGACACGTGAAAGCAAAGGTTGTCGTGGAGCGGCGCGAGAGGCGAGGGGCCAGGGGCCAGGGGCTCGCCTTTGACCACTGATCCATCGAGGCCCCGAGCTCGCATCGCTGAAGCCGCGGCGTGCCAGCTCACGTCCACGCCGACTGGCGATTGAACATGACGCAGCTGGCCACGCTGCTACCAAGAAGCACTTGCGACTACGGCGATACCGCGGGGCGTCTGATGCCTACTGGCTCCACCACCGCAATACGCCGGTGATGTTGCCGGCCAGACCGTTTGGAAAGTTTGACCAGGTTCCGTACTTCGGCTGCAAGGCGGTCCGTACGGAGCTGATCATCTCTTCGGAGTTATCCGCGAGGCCGGCAGCCTGCGCCTCTTTCACCGCGGCCATGAGGTCGATGTAGTACTGGCGATGGTCGGCAAGATCCTGACGGTTACCCATGACATTGGCCTGGGGCCCGTGCCCTGAGAGGAAAGTATCGAAGTCGAACGACTTATCGACCCAGTCGAGCCACTCGACCATGCGCTCGGGCGAGGCCCCCTGGAGCTGTCCAAACGCCAGAGTGCGCACCCGCGCCTGGTCCACGGTCATGATGAGCTTCTGTGCCGGGTAGGCGAAGATCAAGTAATCGTCCTGTGGAGTTGTCGCGGACGGGTGCAGCTCGAAGTGCTTGCCACCGAGATCTAGCGACATAGTCTGCTCGGTCGTGACCGTCGGGACCGGCGTGGTTGGATCGTTACGGGCCTCAATCCTTGGTTTCGCATTGACGTGGCTCACGAACGTGGCGGTATCCGCGAACACGCTTCCGCCCGTGGCATGATCGGCGTTTGAGTGGCTGTAGACCATCCAGCGCACCGGCTGATTGGAAATCGAGGCGATAGCGCCCTTGAGCGCCGTGGGAGCCTGAGCATTGCCTCCACCACCGATGGGATCCACCACCACAACGCCCTCATCCGTTGGCACGAACAGCGACACGTGATTCAGATATCGGAACGCGTAGACATCTTCGCGCACCCGAATGAGCTCGGCGACCGACTGCGGTAATGGCGCCGGCTGCTGGGCGGCGGACGGGCTTGCTCCCAGCACGATCAGCGCCCAGAGCGCGATCACACTACTGACTTGGGATACACGGGCGAGCACCTTCATCTCGAGAAACCTCCAGGTCCATTCAGTTGCAGGATGCTACCAGTCTTGCAAGGGGCGAGGCGACAAATCTTGCTCGTATCAGTGGCATCTCGCGGTACTCCGCGCCGCGGCTGTCGTTCCTCCGCCCCCGCGGGCACGTCCATACCGCGGTCATCGGTCTTGGCCCGGATTATTCACCGTCACGATGCACGTTCGCGCGGGTGGCTCGGAGGGCGCTCCGGTGGGGCTGCTGCGTTCAGATGCGAGGTGACGGAACGCTCGAGTGGTCGGCTGACACCGCGCTACCGGGAGACGCCGCACGCCCGGATGATGCTCCGGTCATAATCCGGCTGGGATGCGGGGCCTTGTCCACCAGCCAGATGTTGGCGCCGGAGCCATAGGTCAATACTTCCAGAAATGTGCACGGTATTGGGCATACGTTGACTCGTCCTTGAAAGCCAGCCACTCCGATCGCCGCACGGCGAGATACGCTTGAGCCAGGTCCGTGCCGAGGGCATCCAGGAGCACTCGGTCCTGCTCAAGTGCTTCAACTGCCTCATTCAAGTTACGTGGCAAGGGCGCAATTCCGCGCAGTCCGCGCTCAACTTCGGAAATCTGCGCGGGATCTCCGGTCACATATCGCCCCGGTCCAGGCTGAAGCTCGCGCTGAACGCCGTCCAGCCCCGCCGCAAGCACGCCACCCAGCGCGAGATAAGGATTACACGAGGAATCAGCGGCGCGCAGCTCCAGGTTCGCCGCCTCTGGCTGGTCCTGCCTCACGGCGACGATTCGTAAGGCCGCTTCACGGTTGTCGATACCGTAACTCACAAACGACGTTGCGCGGTGCCCAGACTGGAGGCGCAGGTAGCTGTTATAGCTCGGGCAGGTCAACGCCACTAACGCCGGGAGATGTTCAAGCAGTCCAGCCAGAAAATGCTCCGCAAACTGACTGAGGCCGTGACGACGGCCCACGCTCTGCACCAGGTTGTGCTCACCCGTGGGATCCCAGAGCGAAAAATGGATATGACAGCCGTTGCCGGGTTGGCTGGGCCAGGGCTTGGCCGCGAAGCTTGCAAAGAAACCCTGCCGATAGACAACGGATCGCACCGTTTCACGGTAGAGCACGTGTTGATCGGCGGCTCTGAGCCCCGCCGCGTGCCGCACCGTCAGCTCCTGCTGCGCGTGACCAAACTCCGGGTAGTATTGCTCCACGCGGATATGCTGCCCTTCAAGCGCGGCAATCACCTCATCCACAATAGTTCCCGCCGTGGCCATGCCCACCCCGGAGAGCGCCGGGCTCTCATCAAATGGCACATAGTCATCACCAGAGCGCACGCCAATCACCCACTCCGGTTCAAATGCTGCCTGAATCATCACGCCCTGTTGAAGCGCACACCGGATTTGCCGCTTAAGAAATGATCGAGGGCAGGCTTCCCAGGCAGAGCCATCCAGCCGGTCCATGTCTGAGAGCATGACGGCGGCATGTGGCGCATACGGCAAGACCGTGAATGTGGATGGATCCGGTACGAGCCGAATATCGCCCGCGACACTAAAATGAGCCAGATCACACGTCTGGTCCAGCAGGTTGAGAGCCTGCATTGAGACCGGCAGGTTCACCCCGGCGCGCAGGTGATCGGCAAGCGCGTCCACGTGCGCTGCTTTCCCGCGAATGAGCCCCGCGTTATCGCAGTACATAAAACGCACCAGGCGTACGTCAGCCTGGCGCGCCTGCCGCACGAGCTCGGCAGCCTCAATATCGCTACGATCCGCAAATCGCTCCACACTCATATCAGGCCGTCGCTCGGATTCATCATACTGCAGAGGCTGTCACGTTCTCGAGTGAGCGTCAAGTGCTCGTTCAACCAATGGTCCTTCAATGTACGGTGTGACAGACGGCCGCGTAGCAGTGATTCAGGTGCGTGATGACCTACGGCGTGTGATAATTCAGGAAATGATCAGACCATACTTGTGGATGGGCCTGGCCGCCGTGATGCTGCTGGCGCCATTTCAGCCGGCAGTTGGTGCTCAGTCACCTGCTGCAATTGAACGCTGGGAGGCCGCGCTTTCACCCTTAGCAGAGCGCTTGCTCCGCAGCCAGGGATCACTCTCGGCTGAAGGGACTGACCACATCTTTGGCGTCCCACAGGTGGACGCCAAGCGCGTCTTTATGCCCGTTTCCCCCTGGCAGCCGCTGCCTGATGGATTCGTGCCGCCAGACCTCGTTCGGCTCGGCGGCGTTCCGCGTGTGCTTGGTCAGCCGGTGAGCGCGGCCTTGATGCCCGATCTAGAGCAGATGGTGGCGGAATCCCAACGCGACGGTGTCGATCTCGTTGTGCTTTCCGCGTATCGTTCGTTTGCGGACCAGGAAGCGATCTTCGAGCGAAACGTCCAGCGCGCCATCTATCGTCCGGGCGGTATGCTCTCCCGCGCTGATGCGGAGCGCGCCGTGGAACGTTTCTCGGCGCGCGCCGGTCACTCCCAACATCAGCTCGGCACGGCCATCGACTTCACAAGTGCGGAGATGAACTACGGCCTGGGCGCGCGCTTTGCCGAAACACGCACCGGCCAATGGCTGCGCGAGCAAAGCTGGAAATTTGGATTCGTGTTTCCGTATACCGACGCCGCGGAGGCTCGGAGTGGATACCGGAATGAGCCGTGGCACGTTCGTTGGGTGGGCCGACAGCTCGCTCAGATCATGCAGACTGATGGCTACCTCGAGGCAAGTTACCCCATTGCGGATGACTACATACTTGCTGTCTCGGAGCTCTCTTCACGTTGGTACACATCGGGTCACCCAGGTGAGTCGAGGGAGTGACCCAGTGACCGCAGTTTCACGAGAGTTGCGACCGAGGTTGCGCGCCGTTGAGGTCACACCCATTCAATACCAGGGGCGCCGCATCATCTGTCTTAAGGACACGTCCGACCCTGATACATCCCAACTCGCGGTGAGCCAGGAGGCACTGGCGCTCCTGAGCCTGATGGATGGCACGCGCACCGTTGACGACATTGTCAGCGACGCAGTGGTACGCTGGAGCGTCCACGTATCCACACGTGAGCTCCATGAGCTGATCACCGCCGCTGACGAGGCCTTTCTATTTGACAACGCCCGATATGCCGAGCGGCGCAACCTGATGCGCGAGGCATTCACGCGACAATCAGCAAGACCAGCGATACACGCCGGCGGAGCTTATCCTGCGAACCCAGTGACATTACGACAATTCATGGATCAGCAATACTTGGCGCCGGAGGGCCCAGGCGCGCTCCCCGCCGGCCGTGGTGCCAGCAGTATTCGGGCAGCGATTATTCCGCACGTGGATCTGCGTCGCGGAGGCCCCACATATGCGTGGGCGTATCGCGAGCTTGCCCGGGCGGAGCCCGTGGACTGCTACCTGCTCCTGGGAACGTGCCATAGCGTCATGACCCAGCCATTCGCCGCCCTACCAATTCCATACGACACTCCGTTCGGCCTCGCACCGGTTGACCTGGATCTGCTCAGCCGAATTGAGACTCAGCTTGGCCCGAGGATCTACGACGATGCGTTGTCTCACCAATCCGAGCACTCCCTGGAATTTCAAGCCGTGTATCTCCGGGCCCTGAGCCTGGTTGGTGATAACTCCAGGGCAGGTATTGTCCCCATACTCTGCCAGGCTCTCCAGGCTTACGTAGAGCCGGATGAATCGCCGCGCTCAACAGATCAGGGCCGGCAGTTCGTTGCCGCCGTGACGCAGGCGATTGTCGAGTCGGGCAAGCGCGTCTGCATTGTGGCAGGTGCGGATCTGGCACACGTTGGGCCTCAGTTCGGCGATGAGCGAAACGTTGATCCAGCCACCTTGCAAGCAGTCGAACAGCGCGATCGTGCACTTCTGGAGATCGTGTGTCGCGGTGATGCCGAGGGCTTCTATCAACACGTCATCGAAGACCAGGACGCGCGGCGCATTTGCGGGCTCGCACCCATCTACTACGCGCTCGCTATCAGCGGAGCTCCAACAGGGCAACTCCTCCGCTACACCCAGTGGGCTGACCCGTTAGGCCAGAGCGCGGTCACCTTCGCCAGCGTCGTGTTTCCATCGTAAGATTCGTCGTTCGCTCATCAGGCTCGGCGTGCCATGCTTCCAGCCACCCCCATCAACCACACGGGCTCATCTCTCTTCACCTCCCGAACGAATCCAACGGCGCCTCATCGGACGTATGAAGCAGGACACGCTGTTTAACAGTGGTTTTTGAGGAGGTGTTCTTATGGTTCGTGGTTCACGGGTGATGGCACTTATGCGTGGGCTCGTTGTAGTCGTGGCCCTGCTGGCGCCAGTAGGTCTGCTCGCCGCTCCCCCCGCGGCAGCGCAGATGGGCACGGTCAAAGTCGAATTCTTCGGCCACTCATTCTTCCGATTTACCTCGCCAAGCGGCAAAGTCGTTCTAACGAATCCCTGGATCAACGGAAATCCGTCCGTAACGGTCAGTTTGGACGATATCACCCAGGCCGACATGATTCTCGTGCCGAATGGTCATGGTGACGAGATGGGCCAGGCCGCGGAAATTGCCATAAAAACCGGAGCAATGGTCATCGCTTCTGGTGAGCTCCACCGATATATGACCGACGCCGGCGTGCCAACCGCACAGGTTCCGCGTTTTGCCACTCCCGGCGATCGCTACCGCAAGGACGGCATCACGGTGCGCCTGCTTGCGTCAGACCACGGCTCCGGAGTGTCAGCTCCGAGTGCAGCCATGCCGTATGGCGGCCAGGCATCTAGCTTCATGGTGACGTTCGAGAATGGCTACACCATCTATCACATGGCCAGCTCACCGATGCGTTCCGAAATGGCGCTCTGGGGATCCATGTACAAGCCGGATCTCATGATTTTCCACATGAGCTCGAGTCACGAGCCATTGGACATCGCCATGGCCGTGAAGCTCATGATGACGGATAACCCGAATCTGCAGACACTTATGTGGCACCACAACGTGCCCGAGCCGCCCGCAACTGGCACCACCGTTGCTGAGGTTCAGTCCGTGTTGGGCGCCATGGGAATCGGCATACCCATCACGAATCAAGTGCGCAGTCAGGTCTACGAATTCAGTAAGTAGCGCCACCCAGGGCAATCACACACAAAAACGCTCGCGCTGCACAGCGCGAGCGTTTTTGTGTGTGATTGCCCTGGGTATATTCGCAAAGCTCAGTGAGTGAGATTATCCATAAACGCGTTCACGAGCTAGTGGGTCAGCCGTCCGGCACATGACAAGTGACCCACTAGCGATTCGGCCAGGACCCGCTACTCAATCCAGTCAAACCCACCGTATCCGCCAACAGCAGACACGCAATAGTAGGCGTCACCCGCGAACGAGAACACTTTCATAGACTCTCCGCCCAGAAGCGCCAGCCACTGACCATCCGGCGACCAGGCCACTGATGGATCGTCATCATAGTAGTGAGTAAGTCGTCGTAAGTGCCCGTCCGCGACACGCACCGCGAAGATGTCCCAGGGTACGCCGTGCGCGTGGACTGGCTGAACGCCAAGTCCCAGCCAGCGACTCGGCAGCCCGGCTCCAAGAGAACGCTCTGGTTCCCCCGCGGCCGCAAACGCCACCCACTCACCGTCCGGCGAATAGCGTGGGAAGGCCAGAGCAAGAAACCCGGGATCATCCATGAGAACACGCTCGGTACCACTCTCAAGCACCCGGTGAATCAGGCGATCCGATCGATCGCTGCGCACGTAGGCCAGCGCGCGCCCGTCCACTGATACGCTCGGAGCGATGCCGCGATCGACAATGGTCTGGTTTGCGCCATTGGGCTCCAGGCGCTGAATGCTGGACGACGCCGCGCCACCGGCAACGGAGGAGCGCTCGAACACGATGGATCCATCGGGCATCCAGGTTGGCGATGTCAGCAGCTCCCCCGGGGCGGCCCGCCGAATCACCTGTTGAGGCAGGCCGCCCTCACTCGCCGAGATCAGGATGTCGGCGCCCCCCAGAGAGTCGCCATCCGGCCGAGAAAATCGGGCTAGCGCAACTCGAGCTCCGTCGTGCGAGCGCGACACATGGCTGACGACTCCGTTGGTAGGAAGTATGGGCAGCGTCTCGCCCCGGCCTTCACGCACATGAAACCGCTCAAGCCCGCTTCCCCTGGGCAAGAGGAGGGTCCCCGTGATCGGGATATCCGCATCTGGAGTACAGGTATGGGCAAATCCGCGAGGAATCTGAATTACCACCAGAACTATGGCAAGCCCGAGGGCGGCCGCAGCACGAACAAGCATAGCCATCAAATCTCCACCAGAATACTACGCATTGTATGGAATATCAGATTGAAATCGTCCGTTTACCCTGTGACAACGCTGTGATAGACACCTTGCTGCGGCATGAACATTGCTATCTATACTCAGCGTGAGAACACTCGTACCTCTGCCGATGACGGGAGAGGACACCCAATGGAGGGTCTAGTGTCAACTTCAGCGTGTGCCAATTGTGGCTTGCCGCTTGGCAAGACCGCCCACGAGCATATCAATGGCAGTTATTACTGCTGCAAGGGCTGCGCCGAGCGCACGTTCTGTCAGTGCCGAACAAGCGTCATGACGGGCGAGGCCGCGCCCGCTCTGAGAGAGCACGCCGGAGCGCGGCACTAGAAAAGCTCGGCGCATGTAACTCGGGATATCGAGCGTACCGAGGCAGCCGGGGGCTATCTACCGCACCTCTTTCGCCGTGCAAAAGGCGCGGCTCGAAGGTCTTCCTGGGCCGGCGCATCATTCGGGTAAGCGGCGGCTCCCGGTAGCGCGGCGGTCTTGTGCCCCGCGCCCGAGGTATCACTGGAACCGTACACTCGCTCGAGTTGCGGGCATCC
>JBJXFJ010000587.1:0-4019 GCA_046154735.1 Chloroflexota bacterium
GGAGAGATCTTTATCCACCTGTTGCGGCGGAGTACCGAGGGGCACCTGGTCTTTGGCGATGATCCGAACGACACGACTGAGGTCGCAGTCGCCATCCGCAATCTGAGGATCTCGGCGCTCGCTGATGGAGATCCTGTCCGAGCGCCAGTTTATCAACCCGAAGGGCAGATGGGACCGCCGCCGGCGGTCGGGGCACTCGTCCTGGAAGATTCCCTCTCAAGAGCTGGCGTACTGCAGCCAAGCACTTGCCCGACCGGCCGTAGCGCAGGTGAGTTTGTGGATGAAGGCTACTTGTTGAAGGTTCGCGGCAAATGTCGCGAGAGCGACGGAACCGCAAACGTCGGTGTTCGCTTCCCGGGTCTCATGCTCGCCGATGGTGAAGTGCGCCTTGAGATGAAGGCAGTGGGCGGGGTTGACCGAGTCAGATTCTCGCTGCAAATCCGAGGGCAGCCGTCTGGAGGGAACTGGTACTACGCGGCTGTCGAACCGCACAGCGGTGGAGCGCAGCTCCTCAAACTGACCGACAACCAGGCTGCGGTGCTTGATCAGCGCTTCGACTTGATCGGCGTGCTCTCTGCCAACAACTGGAACTCCCTGGCGCTCCGTGCCCAGGGTCCAAACCTCTGGCTACTGCTAAACGACCGACCGATACTCTATGTGATAACCGACGCAGCTTAGGATGTCGGTGACGTCTCTCTCACGCTGAGACGGCTGGACAACATGGACGATGATCGGGAGACGGCTGTGGTCGTGAGGAACCTGAAGGTGTCTGCTCTCCAGGGGAGTGATCCGTCGCGATTGCCTACGTACCAGGCGCGCTAGGGATGTAGACACAGCCCCGCAGTAGCGGCGTATTTGAAGAGAGCCACATTGAGCTGAGGCGGGAGGACAGCTCTCGCCTTCATCCTAGATCAGGCTGGGCTAGGCTGAGGGGCGAACTGGCTGCTGTCTCTGACAGACTCCTCAGCCTAAGCTTATCGGGGAGCCGACAGTATTTGAGGTAAAGTCCCCGCTAAGGTCATGATGCTTGCGCCGCTCATGGCCTCCTTGGCTCACGGCCAGCCGGGTGGCGGGGCGGCACCGAGCGCTGACGGATCGAGGAAAGCGCTTTTCGCAAGGTCTAGGCAACTGGGACGCCCGTGTCCGTAGTAGTCATCATGGCCGACGTCGAGGATTGATGGGTTCCAGGGTTGAGGTCCCGCGTACATCAGGTCACGCGGATCTTCGGAAACGTGTCCGGCTAAGGTGTGATGCGGGGCACATGTGGGGACGACGCCAACAGTGTGAAAAATCTCATGCAGCATCGAAAATTCTAGGTATCCGGGCGCATTCTCGGACTGCGCAAAACGGTTCGTGTTGCAGGGAATGGCTCCGGGCGGCTCTCCGCGCAGGTAAAGAGCAGCGACGTTTCCAATTAGAGCGGGAGGCCATGCTCCACCACCACAGGAAAAGTTGCTGCTGCCTCCATAGTAGACCGCGTAGAGTTTGCGTGGATGATTGAAACCGGCGGCCTGTAGATCTTGCTGAATCTGATCCCGCACGAACTGATTGCGGCTGCGAATCTCGGCATCGGTCCGCCCCAGACGGTAGAAGGTAATGTCCAGAATGCCTTGGTACGTATCCAAGCGCAGCCGCTGGGAGCCGGTTTGGCTTGCCAGCCACTTCTGAAAAGCCCTCACCGAAATAGTGAGTGTGCCGTCTATATCGAGGTGATCATCGGTGCCATCGCTCGGTAGCACGTACATGACGTGTACTTGATAGCCCGAATTGTCGTCGGACCGGTCCGCGAACGCCCGCGTCGCGATCGGCAAACGTATGTCCACGGACGGCCCCGCGCCAACGAACGTCTGCCAGTCGCCGCAGTCGTCCTGCACGGTCAGAGGGACCGTTGTGGCAACGCCTGGAGTTGGTCGACTCACGAACAAGGTCGTGTGGGTCGTGCCAGCAGGCAGCGTGACGATCATGTCGCCAGTTACGATGGTCGAGGTTGCGGGCACCTCAACACTTGCATTCGCAAGAGTACGAGCTGGCGAACCAAACCGTAGCTCGCGGAGCGACCCAGCCCCAGCTGTCACTGTGACCTGTAAACGGTGATCGGCCGCTAGGCTGGTCGAGACTCCCACTTTCGGTCGGGGTGCACATGTCGCTGCGATGGCGGGCGATAGCGCATCCACCGCCAGGCTGCTGACCTCGCCTCTGACACCGTGTTGCCTATTCGATCCCATGGCCGCTTCGGCATCCCATGTCCATGAACTGGTCAAAAACAACTGCGCTGCCATGAATACGGCGATGGCCATCTGGGCATGGGGATGCATTCGACCACCTCTGGCGGAGAAACCTCGACGATTCGAACGGGTGACGCTATTTAAGAACGGTCGGGGCCAAAGTAACATGATGCTACGGTCTCGTCAATGCGAGATGGGGGCTTGCGGAGAATCCTGATCGGAGGCGCAACGTCCGGTCGCACGACGCCATCCACGAATCGCCCCGTCTCCAGACGGCGAGCAGCAAGAAGCGCAGCAGGTGGGGGCCTTACTCTACATCTGCCATGTCCAACGGTCGTCCAGGCTGCCGAGCATCGCAGGGATGGCCACAGCCGCCGTGATCCCTAGTGGCGCCCTCCATCGGGCCAGGCTCATACTGCTATCAGGTGCACCCAGCGTGTTGGCTCGGCGTGGTGACGTGACCGATGAAACTGACGTTTGTCCAAACCTCTCCAGCCTGCCCAGAACAGTGCGATGCCCTTGATGAGACCGGGCAGCAGGTCGGCTATCTCAGGCTTCGCCATAACCGATTTCGCGTTGACTACCCCACCAATGGCGGAACCACGATCTACGAGGCGCAGCCTCATGGTGACGGTCTGTTCGAGGACGAGGAGCGCGCCTTCTACTTGCAGGAGGCCTACCAGGCCATCGTGACCCAGCTCTCCCGAGCAGATGATCAGGAGCACGCGTGGGACATCGTTGACTTCGACGATACCCATACATGGTGAGCACAAGTGTGTGCTCTATCTCTCTCGCACACCTTCTCCATCATGTTTGGGATCTTCTCTTCTTGCTCTAATGTGAGATACTTGTCAACGGAGATGTAACGATGAAAGAACTCAAGTCTATTGATATCAGTACCATTCCTGAGACTTTACGCCTGGCCCGAGAAGTCGCTCGCACCGGAGTTCCCGTGATGCTCAAGACCGATCAGGAAGACCTGGCCGTCCTAACGCCAGCTGCCAGATTGCCGCGCCGGTCAAGCCGAGCGAAGCCACTCACCATCGATGATCCCCTCTTCGGCCTGATCGGGATTGGTCGGAGTAAGACCCCAGGAGGAGTCTCGGAGCGCAAGCAGGAGGCCTTGGCGCGTGCCTATCGCCCCACGCAGTCGCCAGGCGTCGAGCTGCCGCGCTGGCTGGCTGAGCAGCACTACCGTCTCAATACCATCAGAGCGGCTTGCGCCAGTGTGAGATAATATGGTGGAGGCAACACGATGGCCAAAGAACTCAAACCAGTCGATATTACCCATACACCTGAAGTCTTGCGCTTGGCTGAAGAAGTAGCCAGAAGCGGGATTCCGCGTGTCTTACAGAGAGACCAGAGAGATGTGGCTGTTATCAGTCCAGCACCATCTACGTCTCGAAGAGTCAGGCGCAGCAAGCCGACCTCTCATGAAGACCCACTTCTGAGGATTGTGGGCTTAGCCAGTGCCGAAGATTTCCCAGATGTCCCAAAAGACGTTTCCAGTAACAAACATGCCTATCTTGCCGAGGCTTACGATCACAAGGCATGACCGTTCCTTCAAGTCAATCTGAATCCTGGGCCTTTGTTGACACCGGCGCGTACTATGCGTTGACGTTTGCTGGCGATGAGAATCATGCTGCTGCCGTGGCTATCTTCCGTCAATTGGTAGGAGAGCGCCGTCAGCTCGTGACGACGAATTTTGTCCTAGCAGAAACTCATGCACTGATTTTGAACCGACTCAATAGAAACATTGCTTTACAGGTTCTGGAGGATATTGACAGGAGTAAA
>JBJXFJ010000591.1:0-3246 GCA_046154735.1 Chloroflexota bacterium
AGTCCGCCCACATGCCATCGGCAAGCTCCTGCCACAGGTAGGCGACGCTCAGAATGCCTCGATAGAAATTCTCGAGCTCGAAATGTTCATTGGGCGCGTGATAGCGATCTTCGGCCAGGGCGACGCCCATCAGGACACTCGGAATTCCGAGAATCTCCTGGAAGCTTGCAACCGGCGGAATGGACCCGCCAACTCGCGTGAACACGGGCTCCGTGCCGAACGCTCGCTGCAAGGAAGTCGATGCCGCCCCAACCGCGGGGTGGCTGAGTGGAGTGAGCACCGGGCGCCCGCCATGCATTCTGCGAACAGTGATGTGCACCGAGTCCGGACTCTCGCGCTGCAGATGGTCTTCCAGCAGGTCCGCGATCTGGTCGGGGTCCTGGTTGGGCACCAACCGGCAGCTCAGCTTTGCGGTAGCCTTTGAAGGGATGATGGTCTTTGAGCCTTCACCGGTGAACCCACTCCACAGGCCATTGACATCCAGCGTGGGACGTGCCCAGAGGCGTTCGAGGGGATGGAATTCAGGTTCACCGTCTAGTGCTGGGACACCAATCTCCTCTCGGAACGCGGTCTCGTCAAACGGTAGTTGCGCAAACGCGGCGCGCTCCTCCGCTGTGAGATCACGAACCTGGTCATAGAATCCTGGCACAGTCACCTTTCCCATTTCGTCCTTTAATTCAGAGAGCAGTCGGCACAGCACATTGGCTGGGTTGGCAACCGCGCCACCATACGTGCCCGAGTGTAAATCTCGGTTTGGTCCGCGCACCTCGACCTCGAGATAACACAGCCCACGTAGTCCATAACCAATTGCCGGTATATCGGGAGCGAACATCTCCGTGTCGCTCACAATCACCACATCCGCCTTGAGCTGCTCCCGATGCTCGGTTAGAAACTGCTCAAAGTGAACGCTTCCGATCTCCTCTTCCCCTTCGAAAACGTATTTCACGTTCAAAGGGAGACGGCCTGTCAGGTTGAAGTGTGCCTCCGCTGCCTTGATATGCATGAGGAGTTGGCCCTTATCATCGGCTGTGCCCCTCCCGTAGATGACGTTATCAAGGACCAGCCCGCTGAACGGTGGGTGCTCCCATTCGTCGATCGGATCTACTGGCTGCACGTCATAATGGCCGTACACAAGCGCGGTTGGCGCGCCCGGAGCGCCCAGCCATTCACCGTAGACAATGGGGTGTCCCTCGGTCTCGTAGAGGCGCGTGGCCGATATGCCCACTGCCTGGAGTGCCGCCAAGAACGCTTCCGCGCAGCGGCGGACGTCGGATCGATGCTCTTCGAGGGCACTCACGCTGGGAATCTGGACGAGGTCCGTGAGCTCACCGACGAAGCGTGACTTTTCACGCTCTATGTACTCAACCAGGCCGTCCATGTCTGCCCTCCCACCAAGTTGTCTTCAGACACTATAGCGAGTGCGGAGCGGTGAACAACCAAGGGGATAGCAAAGACCCCAGGGGACTGGAACTCTCTGCCCCCTGGGGTCCTAAATGTTGCGGAAGTCCTTTGCGGTTTCTAGTGCAAGTAGCCCACCAGCTTGCGCGCGCGCGATGGGTGCCTCAGTTTCCTCAGCGCCTGGGCTTCTATCTGTCGAATGCGCTCCCGCGTCACTCCAAACTCACGTCCAACCTCCTCGAGCGTGCGCTGGCGGCCGTCACGCAGACCGTACCGCATGACCAGGATGTCGCTTTCCTTATCGGTCAGGGAATCAAGCAGTATCTGCACGTGATCCCGGAGCAAGGCCTGAGTGGCCATATCGCTCGGTGACAGGGCGTCGGCGTCCTCAATAAGATCAGAGAGTTGGCCTTCCTGCTCGTCACCAATGGGCGCCGCCAGTGAAAGTGGCGTGCGCGCTGCCCTTCGAGCCTGGTTAACGCGGCCGCTGGCCTTTTCAATCTCGGCCCAGGACTCCGGACGAATCCGCTCTCGGTCATGCAGGATGCCACTTTGAAGAATCACTCGACGCCTCGTGATAATTTCGGACTCATCAGGGTCCAGTGTCTGGCCTCCCGCATCCAGAGCCAGTTCTGTTTCTACCAGCTCCGAGATGAGGTTCATGCCGAGTGCGATCTCGCGCGAATGTGGCTCTCGACCAAGAAGCTGAGTCTGTTCGCGGGCCACCTGATTGAGGCGGTTAATGACCTCCGTCATGTGCACCGGAATGCGAATGGTACGCGCTTGATCGGCCACGGCTCGCCCCACTGATTGGCGGATCCACCATGTGGCGTAGGTGCTAAATTTGAATCCGCGACGATGATCAAATTTCTCCACCGCCCGCATGAGCCCCAGGTTTCCCTCTTGAATCAAATCCAGCATGGAGAGACCACGACCAAGGTACTTCTTGGCGATACTCACGACGAGCCGGAGATTTGCCTCAATCAGTCGGCGCTCGGCGTGCTCTGAGGCGGTCCGGATGGCCCGAAAGTGCACATCGGAAGCGTGTTGATTGACCTCGATCCATGGGAAGTGTCCGATGTGACTGCCGCAAAGCTGATTGAGCACCGACTGTGGAAGAATTCGAGTCACGACGGCAAGCTCAACAAGGAGCTGCTCAACCGCAAGCGGTTCGGCCTCTAACTCATCCGCGGCGGATTCCACGAGCCCGCGCTGCAGCACGGAATCAATCATGGCCCGTACATCGGGTGACGTGAGCAGCATGCCCAGGTCATCAACCCCGGTGTAATGCGAAAGCGCCTGCAGGATCGGGTTCAATCCGTGCAGGCGCTCATAAAGGTGCCGAGTGATGTCGCGCGCACTCGGCTCGCAGCCAAGCGTTGCGGTGAGCTCATTGACGCACGCTTCAACGGCTACGGCGTCTTCAATACAGGATGCCAGATACCGTTCATCTTTCGCGGTAAGGAGATGCACCGTGTGGATCTCACGTAGGTATGCTTGGAGGGGATCATCGGAAAGCTCAGCATCATCCGGGATGAGAGCAAGCTCCACGGGGGGCTCTGGCTCAACCAGAGTGATGGTTACTTGTTCGGCGATCCGCTGCATCAACATCGACGACTCCCTCGTTGCCACGTGCATGTCCGAGACGATCGCGCGCAGGACAACACTGTCCTGCGCCAACGACGTCATTCTACGTCGGGCCAGTAGATCACGCAATACGGCGAATGACCTAGGTCATATGACCTACATACACGTACTCAGCTACGACAATTTTTGAGTCAATGCTTGATTGATGAGCGGTGGTCAATGATCATCAAATAGCCGAAGAAGCCGCTTGGTCCGAGGACC
>JBJXFJ010000472.1:0-6026 GCA_046154735.1 Chloroflexota bacterium
CTAGTACTTTGTCACGATTGAGATGTCGGCTGACCCATTTGATACGGGTCTGTGACGGGCGAGGGTGCAGTCTTGGGGTATGCCAAAACACCATCGCATTCACCTCTCTCCCGAGCATCGTCACGAACTGGCCACGCTCATCGCGGCGGGCACCGCGGCAGCCCAGAAACTCACCCACGCCCGGATCCTGCTGAAGGCCGATGAAGCTGAGGACGGCCCCGGTTGGACCGATGCGGCCATTGCCGACGCGTTCGATGTCAGTATCCGGACGGTCGAGCGCGTCCGCGCCCGCTGTGCGACTACGGACGCCCACGCGGCACTCGATCGCCGGCCCGCACGGAACCACAAGTCCCGCCGCTTCGATGGGGTCGGCGAAGCCCACCTGATTGCGTTGGCCTGCAGCGCGCCGCCCGAGGGGCGGGACCGCTGGACGCTCCGGCTGCTCGCGAACCGCACCGTGGAATGGCTGGAGGGAGACGCCGCCTCGTATGAGACCGTGCGGCGTACGCTCAAAAAAACGAGCTCAAGCCCTGGCTCAAGAAGTGTTGGGTGATCCCGCCGCAACAGAATGCCGCCTTTGTCTGGCACATGGAAGACGTCCTGGATGTTTATCAGCGTCCGTATGATCCCCGGCGTCCCCAGGTCTGCTTGGATGAGACCAGTAAGCAGCTCCTGGGGGAGGTCCGCGAGGCGCTGCCGACGGCACCCGGCCGCGTGCGGAAAGAAGACTCCGAGTACACGCGGGAAGGCGTGGCGAATCTGTTCCTGTGGTGTGAGCCGCTGGGGAATCGCCGCCAGGTCATCGTCACGGACCGGCGCACCAAGGTGGACTGGGCCCAGGTCATCAAAGATCTCGTCGACGTGCACTATCCCGAGGCCGAGCAGCTGATTCTGGTCATGGACAACCTGAACACGCATACACCGGCGTCGCTCTACGAGGCGTTCGAACCGGCCGAAGCGAAACGACTGGCGGACAAGCTGGAAATCCATTACACGCCGAAGCATGGCAGTTGGTTGGATATCGCCGAGATCGAGCTCAGCGCCCTCGCCCGCCAATGTTTGGACCGACGGATTCCTGATAAGGCGACCCTGGAAACCGAGGTGGCCGCCTGGGTTGCCGACCGCAACGCGGCCCAGGTGACCGTCTCCTGGCGCTTCACGACCGCCGATGCCCGCATCAAACTGAAACATCTCTACCCGACTCTTCAACCGTGACAGAGTACTAGCCACATTCTGAAGTCAGTTGCGCGCCGAGCCCTTTCCTGAGAGGGAACTGATCAAGCGGCAGTCTATCGACTGGTTCCGCAATGACCCTGCCGAATCACACTGCATCGGTCTACCTGGAGGCCGAGGCCTGCCAGCTTGTCAGATCATTCCGCATAGTTGCCAGCAGACCCATAAGCCCGGCTTCCTTGAGAATGGCGGCACCGACCACTCGTATCGAACAGCAGGGTAAGTGACAGCCCATACTCCCAGACCTGGACCTGAGTGGACAGAGGGTGGGGGTTCTCGCCAGGATCGGCGCCATTAAGGCGACTTCGCCAGGAAGATGGCTGAGGCGCGAGAGTCACGGGTCAGCAGGCATTGAGCCGACCTTTTGACCCGCAACCGCCGGACCCCGTTTCAGATCTCGAATCTGCACTTGCCCCGCGGTAGTGGCCATCACTGAGTGCGGGCGCGACGAATGGACCCGAGGATCTGCCGGGCGGCCTCATCGGGCGCGGCGTGACCATAGACCGCGCTCACGAGAGCCACGCCATCCGCGCCCGCAGCTAGTGGTTGCGCCAGATTTTCGGCCGTAATGCCACCAATGCCCAAAATTGGAACCTGGAGGATCTCCCGGACGGCACGGAGAAGCTCCAGACCTCCAAACTCGGCGTCAGGCTTTGTCGATGTCGGAAAGACGGCGCCGCAGCCAATGTAGTCGACAATTTGTTCCGCCGCGGCCGTCTCCGCTTCAGGCACGTATGAGATGGAGAGACCTATTGCCATACGATCCCCAACAATGCTTCTGGCAAGGTCCGAGGGCAAATCGTCCTGGCCAAGGTGGAGGCCATCAGCACCGAGGATCAGCGCAACATCTGCGAGATCATTCACGATGAAGGCCACCTTGTGCTCCGTGCAAAGCGCCTGAACGTGCCGCGCCTTTTCGAGAAACTGGCGACGAGACGAGTGCTTATCCCGGTATTGGACAAGCCGCACCCCACCGAGGATAGCCCTACGCGTCGACTCCAGAAGCTCATCGATCTCGAGCCGATCGTCGGTAATAAGGCACAAGCCGGTCTCGATGATTGCACGGGCCACCCGTTCTCGCCCACTCGCGGCATCAAAAGACGGGGCCATTGGTGTCACGTCTGAGTCACGGCTAGAATTCAATATCAAACCTCCATCTCAGCCAAAGCGTCACGGAGCCTAACGCTTACTTTATGTTAAGAGACCCGTGGGTCCGCACCCTGGTCGTCGTCACTCTGACTATTACGACACTGTATCTCGTCGGCATGCTATGGCATCTCGCCGCCGAGTTCGCGGATATCATATTGCTCTTCTTCCTGGCGTGGATGCTGGCATTTGTCATCGAGCCCACGGCAGCGCCGCTCCATGAGAACTTCAAACTTCCGCGCACGCTCGCCATTGCCATCACGTACGGCGTTCTGCTCCTCCTGATCGTCATCGGCGGTGTCCTTCTTGTTCCGCCCTTGACGGCCCAGATTGTCCAGATCACGGTCAATCTCCCGGGCTACGCCGATCAGCTCAATCGAGAGATTTTGGGGCTCCTGGCAGCGCTCGAAGCACGCGGCATCCATTTGAACATTGCGGCCTTGGTCCAGCCTGACGAGATTGTGCGGAGGGCCGAGGCGGCCGGGCCACCGTTACTGGCCAATGTGCTTGGTTTGGCCACGGGCGTCGCAAATCTCCTCTTTCAGGCCGTCATTGTCATCATGCTGTCCTTTTACTTTGCGCTTGATGGGCGACGCTTTGCTGACCTTATCGTGCAGGCGCTACCAGACCGATACCGAGAGGACGGTCACTACTTTTTTGAGAGCGTGAATCGTGCCTTTGCGGGATTCCTGCGCGGTCAGCTTCTCCTTGCCCTGGTGTACGCGCTCGGCACCGGCGCCATCATGCGCGTGGCGGATCTACCGTACGGACTCCTCTCGAGTGTCCTTGCCGGCGTGCTGATGTTGATCCCCTTTCTAGGCGCCTTCCTGGCACTCGCCATGCCGATGACGATCACCTTACTAGCGCGACCAGACTCCGCGGTGCTGGTATTTGCGGCTTCGATCATCCTGCAGCAGGTGGTCTTCAATGTCATTGCCCCGAGAGTGATGAGTCAGTCAGTTGGCCTTCACCCTTTACTCGTATTTTTCGTTGTACTTGCAGGGGCGCGGCTTTCCGGCGTTTGGGGTGCGTTGTTTGGCGTCCCAATTGTTGCGGTCATCAGCGCCATGGTGACGTTTTATCGAGCCAACCTGACTGCACGGCGAGCGATTGCACAGCGTGCCCTGGATCAGCCAGCAGCTGAGGTTGAACACCTTCCACCACCGTCAGAAAGAGTTGAGGTATCCCAACGATGAGCGCGGTTCGATGTGCCGTCATTCCGGCAGCCGGTCTGGGCACACGTATGCTTCCTGCCACTAAGGCAGTGCCCAAAGAGATGATTCCGATTGTTGACAAGCCCGTAATCCAGTATGTGGTTGAAGAGGCGGTGGCCTCCGGTATCGATCACATCGTGATCGTCACAAGCGCTGCAAAGCGTGCAATCGAAGATCATTTCGACTACTTCTTTGAGATGGATCAGCGGCTGAGAGGGGCTGGGAAGTCAGTTGAGGCTGATCGGCTGAGAGCCATTGCTGACATGGCTTCGTTCACATTCGTGCGGCAGGCTGAACCGCTGGGCAATGGGCATGCCGTGCTTTGCGCACGCAAGGTAGTGGGCGATCAGCCATTTGCCGTGCTCTGGGGCGACGATATTGTGATGGGGGACCCGCCCTGTACGAGACAGCTCATCGATGTCTATGAGCAGTACGGCGCATCGGTTTGCGCGGTGATGGAGGTTCCGGATTCAGACGTAAGCAAGTACGGTGTGATTGACGGAGTCCCTGTGTCCGACGGCACGTACAAGGTGACGCGGCTCATAGAGAAACCCACGCGCGAGCAAGCCCCCTCGCGACTCGCGGCCGTGAAAGGCTATGTCTTAACCCCGGAGACTTTTGAAATTCTCGAGGAGACTCCGGTGGGACAGGGTGGTGAGATCTGGCTGGCTGACGCGCTCAATGTCCTTGCTGAGCGTGGTCGGCTCTATGCTCGCGCGTTCACCGGCCAACGATACGATGCGGGCAATCAACTGGAGATCCTGAAGGCCACCGTGGATGTGGCCTTGGCCCGAGAAGGCCTGGGCGATGCGCTTCGCGAGCATTTACGCCAGGCAATCTGCAGCTAAAACGGTCCCGCGTGAGCGTTTCTGGTAGCGCTACCCGCCCACCGGGATATTCACAATGACAAAAGAGCGAGGAACCGACGACTGGAGAGCCGCACCGTCCGGTGCGGCTCTCGAGATTTCAGTCAAGCATTCCGTCGGTGTGCTGACGAAGTCCATAGTAGGTATCCCCGATGATCACGCGCTCAAGCTGATCTATGGGCACCAGAAGCCACTGGCAGCCGCCACCGGGACACCACTCAGCTAGTTGTTCGCGCACGTGCTCAAGCGGCATTGGCTGATTGCCGCTGGCGAGAAAGATGCGAAAGATCGCCTCAAGTGTTGGCATCTCTGGCGTGATGTAGTCACGCTTCTTGGCACAGCACTCGTGAATCGTCTTTACCGGATCGTGTCCAAACGGCATCTTGGAGAACTCAAACGACACCCGTTTGGTCTCTGGGTCAATAGTCGTGACGCGATCCTCAATCTCGGTCCCGATTTGCGCATGGCAGGTATCACACATGCGATCCTGTCCCATATCCTGAAATGAGAGACCATTCTCTTCAAACCAGGTCGTATCGATCACGTACTTTGGCGACTCCTGCCCGTCGTGGACATCAGCCGATTCCAGCATGCACTGTACCTTCGTTCCTAGATTTCGAACCCATGGGCCAACGGCGCTGACCTAGTGGGTGGACGACGCACTTGCTTCGAACTCCGCTAAGAGTGCGTCGGACATGTCGATATTGCTATAGACGCGCTGCACGTCATCGAGATCCTCGAGTCGCTCCATGAGCCGCAGCGTGCTCATGGCTGCTTTTTCGTCCAGCGCAACCGTCGATTTTGGCACCATGGCCAGATCCGCGGACTCAATGGGAATTTGACGCTCTGCTAGTGCCACGCGGACTGACTCCAGGTTCCCTGGAGTTGTGAAGATCTCGAGCGCATCGTCGGACACGGCGAAATCCTCGGCTCCGAGATCGATAGCGTCTAGGGCAATGGTATCCAGCGTCTCGGAATCGCCTCGAATGACGATCACGCCTCGATTGTCAAAAAGCCAGGCAACGCAGCCGGTCTCACCCAAGCTTCCACCACCTCGACTGAGCACGTTGCGCACTTCAGCCACGGTGCGGTTGCGATTATCGGTCATGGCCTCCACAAGAATAGCCACCCCGCCAGGGCCGTAGCCCTCGTAACCGATTTCTTCCAGAGCGGGGCCATCCGCGGCACCGGCGCCGCGCTTGATGGCCCGCTCCACCACATCCATTGGCATGTTGGCCTCACGTGCCCGCGCAATGGCCATCCGCAAGCGCGCATTTCCATCAGGGTCACCCCCACCGGCGCGAGCCGATACCACGATCTCCCGTCCAAGCTTGGTGAAGAGTTGACCACGCTTTGCGTCCGCAACGCCCTTCTGACGTTTGATCTGCGACCATTTTGAATGACCAGACATGACGTTCCCTTGTTTTCAGCCGGGCGCACTGCCCAGCATCGTCGTAACGGGAATCTTAACACGGACGATAGACTGTGGACGAAGCGCGAGATCCAGGGTAAGAGCTCAGATTCCACGAGACGAATGTTCACCGCGGAGACTCGGAGACGCAGAGTC